>JAILQG010000018.1 GCA_024699055.1 Bacteroidales bacterium | reverse complement strand
CGGTACTTGCGTCCGTAAGGAGGGTAGTATCGTTATGGTTTATAAGGTTGGAATTGCGTTTTGTTCCGGGCAGGATGATGACGGCTGCAAGCACTGCCGCCATTGCGAGCGCGGCGACAGGCCAGCCCCAGCCGAAGCTGTGGTTCTTTCGCGATGCAGCTGCGGCCTTCTGTGCCTCCATGGCGGCGAGCCGGGACTCTATGCCGCGCCAGACGCGCGGGGAGACTTCCTCCTCGGCGTCTTGAAGGGACCTCTTCACGAAGAGGTCGAAATCTGTCATATTGCCTTTTTGCATCTTAATGCTTCTCTTTAATTTTGTCTTGCAGCAGCATGCGTGCCCTTTGCAGCTGGCTCCGCGACGTGACCTCCGTCACCCCGAGGGCCTCCGATATTTCTTTGTGGGAGTAACCTTCGATGACATACATATTGAATACCGTGCGGAAACCGGGGGGAAGTTCGGAGACGAGCTTCATAAGCTCGCGGTAGCCGATTTGCTGGACAGGCGTCGGGCTTTCGGATGAAATTCCGAAGGCGGCGTCCACTTCCTCCGTATTGCGCAGGACGTCTTTCCTGCGAAGGGACATGAGTGCTGTGTTGACAAAGATCTTTCTTGCCCAGCCTTCGAAGGAACCCGCCCCCGAAAAGCTGTCCAGCTTGGAAAAGAGGGTTACGAAACCGTCCTGCAGTACGTCTTCCGCCGCTTCGCGATCCCCCATGTAGCGCAGGCATACTGCGAACATCTTGCGGGAAAGGGCGTCGTACAACGCTTTTTGGGACAATCTGTCGCCGGACCTGCAGCCCTCGATGAGGGATGCGTAGTCCAGTTTGCCCTCCGGATCTTCCGGCTGTTTCTGAGAATTAAGATGCAATTTGTTGCCAAAAAGTTGCATCGCTTTTCAAATAACGTTTGCAAATTTACTCAAATAAAACTGAAAAGCACTATTTTTGCAATTGAAACAAGCGGATGAAAAACAAGATAATCACACTGTTCTTTCTCTTGTCCCTGGCGGCTTTTTCTGCATCTGCCCAGGGCCCGGCAGAGAAGGACATAACCGTCCAGAACCTCCTTCTGGACGCCGTTTCCAAGCTTGACACCGATCCCGTCCGCGCAAGCGAGGCCATCGAAAAACTCGACCGGAACTATCCGGCCAACGATGCCGTAAAGTACTACATGGGGCTCATGGCCTATTCCGCAGGCGACCTGGCCGGGGCCGAGAAATATCTCTCCGAAGCCGTCAGGCTCGACAGCTGCAATCTCTGGTATAAAGATGCTCTCGCCGGACTCTTCGCCGCCGAAGGGCGAAATCACGAAGCAGCCGACCTGTACATGCCCCTCGTTGAGGCGCGCCCGTCCTATTATGCCAACGCTTACACCCTCACCCTCATAGGCGACCGTTACCTCTCGCTGTACCGCGACTCCCTTGCCCGCGACTGCTATGACAAGGCCCTGTCGCTGAGCCCCGGATATTCACCGGCGCTGCTCGGAAGGGCGGAGCTCAACCGCATGACAGGCAACAACATCGCTTTCTTCGCCGACGTCCGCCAGTTCGTGCGGGATCCCGGCATGAAGCCGTATGCCAAGTGCAACTATGTCACGCAGCTGCTCAAGCACGTGGATTATCCTTTCTATGTCACCTGGGGCGCCCAGCTCGACTCCCTCGTGAACTATTGCGTGCAGGCCCATCCCGCCGACAGCAGCGCCCTGAAGCTGGCGGGCTCGTGGTACTACTCCACCGACCGCAAGGAGCTCGGCTCCAAGTATTTCAACCGTCTGCTGGAAGAGTACCCCAATGACCTGTCCGCCCACTATCTGAAGCTCAGCCTCATCTACGACGGGGGCAACATGCGCCAGGTGCTGGAAGAGTGCGAAACCATCATCAAAATCGGAGGCAGGAAGAACCCGGAGGTGATCCCGGCCATGAGCACCGCAGGAGACTGCTGGCACGCGGTGGGGAACGACCGCATGGCCATGAAATACTACGACAAGGTGCTCCGTCTCGAACCCGACAACGTGCTGACGCTCAACAACTACGCCTATTATCTGTCGCTTTCCGGCAAAAAGCTGAAAAAGGCCGAACAGATGAGCGGGCGCACCATTGAGCTCGAGCCCGAGAATCCTTCCTACCTCGACACATACGGTTGGATCCTGCATCTGCTCGGGAGGGACGCCGAGGCCAAGCCCTATTTCAAGAAGGCCATGATTTACGGGGGCAAGGACCATCTGGATATACTGGAACATTATTCCGTGGTGCTGGATGCGCTGGGAGAAAAGGAACTCTCGCAGTACTACCGCACCCTGGCCGACAACAAAAAGGCGGAGGAATGAGGCTGAAAACCCTCATAACGGTATTCCTGGCAGCGCTTCTCGCAGCGGTGCCGGGCTTCTCGCAGACGGCCGTCCAGAAGAGCCGCCGCGATAAGCTCGAAAGGGACATGGCCATCCTGGACAGGCAGATCAAGGACATCTCCAAGCAGAAGAACAATGCGGAGTCAACCCTCAAATACACCCGCAAGAAAATCAGCAACCGCAAGCTCCTGCTCGAGGAAAGCAACCGTGAGGTGCTCGAGCTGGACGCCCTGATTTTCGCCAAGGAAGACACCATACGCCAGCTCCGTGCGCGTCTTGACACGATGGGCCGGAACTACGAGCGCCTCGTCCGCACGGCCTATCGCAACCGCGATTCCCGCCTGTGGTACATGTACATCCTCTCTGCCGGGAATCTGGGCCAGGGCTTGCGGCGTTACGGCTATCTGAAGAGCCTTTCCGGGCAGATGCGAACCCAGGCTGCGATAATCGGCAAGGCCAGGGAAGAGCTTGCCGCACAGAGGGATACGGTGGCGGAGCTCCGCAGCCAGGCTGTCAAAAAGAGGCAGAAACGCTCCGACGAGCTGAAGCTCCTGAAGAAGGAGGAAACCGAATCGCAGCAGTTGGTGAACCGTCTCGGCAAGGACAAGAACAATTACCAGAAGCAGCTGGACGCCAAGCGCAAGGAGATGAAAGCCCTCGAGCGGGAGATGCAGCGTATGGTAGACAAGGCCACAGCATCCTCCTCCGGCGGCAAAAAGACCGAGATCGACACCAAGCTGGCGGCTGATTTCGCAAGCAACAAGGGAAAGCTGCCGTGGCCGGCGGACGGACCCGTGACCGACCCCTTCGGCGAGCGCTACCATCCTGTCTACAAGAACGTCAAGCTTCCCTTCAACAACGGCATCAACATCGCCCTGTCACCGAAAACCGCGGTGAAGGCGGTCTTCGACGGCAAGGTGAGCCAGGTGATAGTCATGCCCGGCTACAGCCAGTGCGTGCTGGTGCAGCACGGCAGTTTCTTCACCTTCTACTGCAAGCTCACAAACGTCTCGGTGAAGGCCGGGGACAAAATAAAGATCGGCCAGGTGATTGGCCTGGTCGATACTATATCGGGCGAAACCGAACTTCATTTCGAACTCTGGGAGAACAAGACTCCGCAGAATCCGGAGAAGTGGCTCAAGTAGTCTTGCGCGCCGCTTTTTTGCGGTCTTTCCACAACTTGTTCATCTCTTCCAGCGACTTTCCCTTGGTCTCCGGGACCATCTTCCATACGAAGAGGGCAGCCAGCAGGCATATCACGCCGTAGAGAGCATAGGAGAAGAAGTGGCCGAAGCTCACTCCCATCGAGCCCACGCGCATGTTGTACATGGGCACGAAAGTGCTGGAAACTATGAAGTTGAATATCCACTGGGCGGCTACCGCTATGGCAGTGGCCTGGCTCCGGATGGTGTTGGGGAAGATTTCGCTGATGAGCACCCAGCAGATGGGCCCCCAGCTGAACATGAAGGAAGCGCTGTAGATGAGGATGCTGATGACGGGCACTATGGCGGGGACTTCCACGATGTTGCTCAGCGCCACTCCGAGGGCGCCGAGGGCCATGAAGAGCGAGCCGGTGATGAGCAGCGGCTTGCGGCCGAGTTTTTCCACCGTGAACACCGCCACCAGGGTGAAGGTGATGTTGATGACTCCCATCACCACCGTGTACACCATCGGGTTGCCGAGGCCCATGGACTCGAAAATGCGCGGAGCGAAGTAGAGCACCGCGTTGATGCCTATGGCCTGCTGGAACACGCTGAGCATAATGCCCACGAAGATGACAACCCAGCCGTAAGTGAAGAGTTTTTCGGTCTTCTGCTCCGTCGTGGCCTTGATATCCGCGAGAATCTGCCGGGCCTTAGGCTCGCCGTTTATCTTGCTGAGCACGTACATGGCCTTGTCGTCGCGGCCGTTCATGGCCAGATAGCGCGGGGTCTCCGGAATGAGCAGCGCCAGGATCGTGAATATGCCCGCCGGTACGGCTTCGCTCACGAACATGAGCCTCCATCCGGTGGCCGTGCTCCATGCGGCGGCTTCAGGATTCATCACCTTGTTAACCCCGTCGACGAGGTCGACGACCGGATTGGCGTGCGAGCCAAGAATGAGGAAGTTTACGAAATACACCACCAGCTGGCCGAAGATTATGGCGAACTGGTTCCACGACACGAGGGTGCCGCGTTTTTCGGCGGGGGATATCTCGGCGATGTACATGGGGCAGATGGCGGAAGCCATGCCCACGCCTATGCCGCCCAGCACGCGGTAGCCGTTGAACGCCCACAGGAGGGCCTTGGTAGGCACTCCGTATTCGAAGAACAGGAACTCGGGCCTGAAGGAGCCCAGTGCGCTGAGGAAGAAGAGTATGCCTGCCACGAACAGTGACCTGCGTCGGCCGATGCGGCTGGCCAGGACTCCGGAGAGGAAGCTGCCGATGACGCATCCGATGAGGGCGCTGGAGGTGGTGAACCCGTGCATGAAATTGGTGTAGGTGAAGTCCTTGGCGTTCATGAAGAAGGCCTGGAGGCCCTTTTCGGCGCCGGAAATCACCGCGGTGTCGTAACCGAACAGGAGTCCGCCCACGACGGCCGCCAGCACTATCGCGAAGAGGTAGGACGGGCTGCCTTTCTGGGAATAACTATTCTGCATACAGCGCCACTATCGCTTCGTAGAGTTCCTGCTTGCCGGAGATCTGTGCCGGCTCTCCCTTCTTCTTCGCGTATTCCACAAGCTCTTCGAGGCTCATTTTGCCTTCTTCGAAGCGCTTTCCCTCGCCCTTGTCGAATGACGCGTAACGTTCCCTGAGCATCTTGGGAAGCGGGGATTCCTCGATGATCCTGGCAGCGTTGAGCAGTGCCCTCGCCATCTGGTCCATGCCGCTGATGTGGGCGATGAAAAGGTCTTCGAGGTCGGTGGAATTGCGGCGTATCTTGGCGTCGAAGTTGGAACCGCCGTCGTGCAGGCCGCCGTTGCGGATGACCTGCAGCATGGCCTGGGTGAGCTCGAAGTTGTCTACCGGGAACTGGTCGGTATCCCAGCCGTTCTGCGGGTCGCCGCGGTTGGCGTCGATGCTGCCGAGCATGCCGAGGTCTACAGCCACCGCCAGCTCTTCGTCGAAGCTGTGGCCGGCCAGGGTGGCGTGGTTAACCTCGATGTTCACCTTGAAGTCCTTGTCGAGGCCGTGGGCGCGGAGGAAGCCGGCCACCGTCTCGACGTCCTGGTCGTACTGGTGCTTGGTGGGCTCCATCGGCTTGGGCTCGATGAGGAAGGTGCCCTTGAAGCCGTGGGCGCGCGCATAGTCGCGGGCTGCGGTGAGCATGGCCGCAAGATGCTCCTTCTCGCGTTTCATGTCAGTGTTGAGCACGCTCATGTAGCCTTCGCGGCCGCCCCAGAACACGTAGTTGGTGCCGCCGAGCTTGATGGTGGCGTCTATGGCGTTCTTGATCTGCACGGCTGCGCGGGCCACCACGTCGAAGTCGGGGTTGGTGGCGGCGCCGTTCATGTAGCGCTTGTTGCCGAATACGTTGGCGGTTCCCCAGAGGTTCTTGATGCCGGTTTCAGCCATCTTCACCTTCAGGTAATCGGTGATGTCCGCCATGTTCTTCTCGTACTGTGCGATATCCTCGGTGTCTTCGACGAGGTCGACGTCATGGAAGCAGAAATATTCGATGCCGAGTTTCTGCATGAATTCGAAGCCGGCGTCCACCTTGTCCTTGGCCCTCTGCAGGGGAGTGGAAGCCTTGTCCCACTCGTAGCTGCGGGTCTGGCCGCCGAACTGGTCGCTGCTCGCCTGCCCGAGTGTGTGCCACCAGGCCATCGCGAACTTGAGCCAGTCTTTCATCTTCTTGCCCAGGACTACCTTTTCGGGCTCGTAGTAATGGAATGCAAGGGGATTCTTGCTCTGCTTTCCCTCGAAGGGAATCTTTCCGATCTGCGGAAAATACTCTTTTGCCATATTATTGTGTTTTTTGGTTACTATTGTTGCATCTGCTTTTGCAGCTCGGCCCTCCAGCGCTTGTATGCCGCGGCATATTCGGTGCCCCTTGAAGGCTCCACGGTGCATTTCTTCTTGAGGGTGGAGAAGGCCTCGTACGGGCTCTTGTAGATGCCTGCGCCTATGCCTGCTCCCTTGGCTGCGCCGATGCTGCCGTCGGTGTCGTAAAGATCTATTGCAGCGTCAGTTACGCCTGCCAGCGCCTCGCGGAATACCTGGCTCTTGAACATATTTACGTCGCCTGCGTGGATGCGCCTGATGGCGATGCCCATGCCCTTCATGATATCCATTCCGTATTTGAACGAGAACACTATGCCTTCCTGCACGGCCCTTGTCATGTGCCTCCAGTTGTGGCGCTTGAGGTCGAGGCCGGAGATGCAGCAACCGGTCTCGCGGTTGCCCAGCATCCTTTCCACGCCGTTTCCGAAGGGGAGTACGCTGATACCTTCGCTGCCTATTGGGATCCTTTCGGCGATTTCGTCCATCTCCCTGTAGCTCATGCCCTCCGGCATGAAGTTGTGCCTCGTCCACGAGTTGAGTATGCCCACCCCGTTGATGCAGAGCAGCACGCCCAGGCGCGTCTTTGCGGCCGTATGGTTTACGTGGGCGAAGGTGTTCACGCGAGACTTGGGATCGTAGGTGATGCTGTCCAGTACGCCGTAGACGACTCCGGAGGTGCCTGCGGTGGAGGCGATTTCGCCCGGTTCAAGCACGTTCAGACTGAGGGCGTTGTTGGGCTGGTCGCCGGCGCGGTAGGTGATGGGGATGCCTTTGCGGAGCCCCAGCTCTTCCGCGGCAGCGGCGCTCACTTCACCCTGCAGGCCGAAGGTGGGCCTGATTTCGGGCATCAGCTCCTTGTCGAAGCCGAAGTGCGAGAAGAGGAAATCCGCCGGACATTTCTCCCTGAAATCCCAGAAGATGCCCTCGGAGAGGCCGCTCACCGTGGTGCATGCCTCCCCGCTGAGTTTCAGCGCAATATAGTCGCCGGGGAGCATGAACTTGTAGATTTTTCCATACACTTCGGGTTCGTTCTCCTTTACCCAGGCCAGCTTTGCGGCCGTGAAATTGCCGGGGGAGTTGAGGAGGTGGCCCAGGCATTTCTCCTCGCCTATGGTTTCCATGGCTTTCTTCCCGTATGGGACAGCCCGGCTGTCGCACCATATGATCGAGGGGCGCAGAGGCTTGAGATCTTTGTCGACGCATACGAGCCCGTGCATCTGGTAGCTAATGCCTATGGCGGCTATGTCAGCCGGGTTTTTGCCCTGCATGATGTCCTGGGTGGCGTGTTTGAGATACGTCCACCAGGCATCGGGATCCTGTTCTGCCCAGCCGGGTTTGGGGGAAGCTATGGGCGCTTCGTTTTTTGGATAATATGCAGATGCAACGCATTGTCCGCTTTGTGCATCTACCAAAGAGGCCTTCACGGAGGAACTGCCTACGTCATAACCTAGAAGGAACATAAATCGCTGTCTTTTTATTCTTACAAATATAGGAAAAATAGCGGAACTCAGCACAGTAAAAACGGCCTGGAAAACGCACTTGCGGAAATGAAAGAAAATACTTAAATTTGTGGGCTAATTGTAACCTATTATATTTTATCATAATGAAGAAGTTATCAAGAATATTCTCTGCACTGGCACTCCTCGCAGGCCTTGCAGGAATGGCAGTCTCCTGTAAAGACTATGATGAGGAGCTCAACGCTCTCTCTGCAAAGGTGGACGACCTCGAACTCGCCGTCGCCGCCCTGCAGGGCAAGATAGATGCAGGCTCTGTCATCACCAACGTCGAAGGCACCTCTACCGGCTGGAAGGTCAGCCTGAGCGACGGTTCGCATTTCGACGTTAAAGACGGCGTCGACGGCAGCAACGGCACCAATGGCGGCAACGGCAAGTCGGCCGTCATCACCATCGGCGGCAACGGCAACTGGTTCATCGACGGTGTCGATACCGGCGTGTCGGCCCAGGGTCCCCAGGGCCCTGCCGGCGGCACTGGCGCTGCAGGCTCCGACGCCACCGTTGAAATCAAGAACGGTTACTGGTGGATTAACGGCGAGAATACCGGCATCAAGGCCGAGGTCACCGACGAAGATGCACCCGCCCTCTGCATTTACAACACCAAGAACGGCACCCTCACCTTTAAGAACGTATCCGACGGCAACGGCAACACTTCCGACTACGTCGTCTACCTGACCAACGAGCTCCGCAGCCTGGTCCTTATCCCGCCCATGTACATCGACGGTATCGAGGCCATCCCGGTAGAGGTATTCGTATACTACCCCCTCAGCAAGTCAAACCTCGACAGCAAGAAGGAGCTCTGGACGCTGACGACTGGCAATTCCAAGACGGTCGAGGAAGAAATCCTCCTCAGCTATCACGTGAACCCCGCTTCCGCAACCATCACCAAAGACGATAAGCTTGCGTTCGTGATCCAGAACGATGTTCCCTCCAGGACCGACAACGAACCCGAAAAGTGGGATATCGATCCTGAATTCGTCAGCTTCGAGGAAGGTATCCTCACCGTCAAGGTCAAGATCAAGACCAAAGAGCTTGGCGACGGCTGGAACACCCTCACGGTCAACCAGATGAACAACGAGCTTAACGACGTTGTAGACGTGGCCGCCCTCAAGGTTGTGAAGAACAACGAAGAGAAGACCACCGTGGTTTCAGACTACGCCCGCGTCAATTACGAGGCCATAGTCGGTGCCGGCATCGCCGAGCCCGGCCTGGTTGCATGGATGCATCACAGCGAGTTCTCCGACGCCGATCCTACGGGTATGTACATCGACTACATCGACGCCCATTACCGCAGCCTTGACATCGACGCCGTCGATACTTATGCCTACCTCGACGACAAGATAGTCTGGACGGCCGACGACGGCAGCCCCACCATGGAGCAGACCCACGCCACCTGCGACACCGTCGTGGTTTTCGACGACTCCATCGACCTCAAGACCATAGTAGAGGCCCATCCGTATTACGTTTACACCTGCCCTGTCAGCAGCTACGGCTATTCCCGCACCCACTTCGACATGGATAAGTTCGGCCTCAGCTGGAAGTTCGAGGCGGTCAAGAACTACAAGATCGGCGATCCCAAGACCGACCAGATTAACTTCTTCGACCTCACAGAGGACGGTATCCTTACCCCGAAAGTATACGATACCGAAGGCAAGGCCTCTATCGGCCGTACTCCCATCGTGCGTGTCAAGCTCATGCGTGGCAGCGATGTCGTCTGGACTTCCTACATCAAGCTCATGATCGTCGACCAGATTATCAAGGACAAGGATTGGGGTGTAACCCTGAATGTCTACACCAAGGCTGTTGACGGCGTCATCAAGGGCTTCAATCCCGACTGCGAAGGCGTCACCCGCGTTACCTCCGTCGAGGAGACCAACGTCCGCCTGTACAACTATGTTGGCTACAGCAAGGATGACTTCCACGCTCTGTTCACCGGCGGCGACAGCTGGACCGACTATCTTGGCGATCCTTCCGACGTACGCGACACCGTGGTTCACTGCCCGGACAACACCGATCCCGACTTCCCGCTGTTCGAGGCGATCGACTGCTGCGGTGAGGTTATCGAGAATCCTCCTGCAAGCGTGACCGGCACCGAGGCCACCCACGTACTGGCATGGAAGGTATGGGCAGACGACATCTGGGATGCCATGTATGCATATGAGGTTCTTGAGGCCAACGACGCTCTCCCGAAGAATGTGAGCACCGACAGCCTGTACCACTATGTATACTATCTGAACCCGACCACCGGCAAGACCGTAGTTATCCGCCTGGCCGCTGCGTTCGACGACTTCAACACGAACATTCCTACCGCGAACTTCGTTCCCGGCTACTGGAAG
>JAILQG010000102.1 GCA_024699055.1 Bacteroidales bacterium | reverse complement strand
TGTGACACCATTGATGGTAGAGAAGCGGCCAGAATGAGATTATTTAACTCATGGTTTTTACGAATGGCCCCGGAAGGATTAACTAAGATTGACAGAAGCGGTAAAGCAGGAACATACAAGCTGTTTGTATCTCTCCTTGTATGGGCCGATAATCCTATGCGCGATGCTTTAGTTTCTTTCCTTGAAGAATACTGCCAGACTATGCTTCAATAAGCAGTTCTTTTTTGTATTATAGACCGAGGCGGAGTCTTCCAGACGGGCGGCCGGAAATTATTTTTCGGAAGGCTTTCCGAAAAACCAATTTCCGCTCCGCTTTTCCGCCTCAGCGGCATACCTTGCAGGTAAGCCGGAAATTTGCTATTTTCGCAAGAGCTATGCGCGCAGTTATACAAAGAGTTAGTTCCGCGTCCGTCACGATAGACGGAAAAGTCAAATCCGCCATCGGCCAGGGGCTGATGATCCTCCTTGGCGTCGGCCATGAGGACGGGCCGGAGGACATTGATTGGCTGGTGAAGAAGATAGCCGCCCTCCGCATTTTCAATGACGACGCCGGCGTGATGAACCGCAGCGTCACCGACATCGGCGGCGAAGCGCTGGTAGTCAGCCAGTTCACGCTGATGGCATCCACCAAGAAAGGCAACCGGCCCTCCTACATCCACGCCGCCGGCCACGAACTGGCCATCCCGCTTTACGAACAGTTCTGCACGGCAATGTCCGCAGCCATCGGACGTCCGGTCGGCACCGGCGAATTCGGCGCCGACATGAAAGTGGCCCTCGTCAACGACGGCCCAGTAACCATCTGCATCGATACGAAAGACAGGACATGAATCTGAAAGTACAGGAACAATTCGAGGTAAAGAGCTACGAAACCGACGCCTGCAGGCGCCTCAAGCCCTTCTTCCTGCAGAGCCACGTGCAGGAAATGGCCTACAGGGGGTCGAAATTCTGCGGCGCCGGCTACGAGCTGCTGCGCTCGCAAGGATTCTTCTGGGCCCTCAACCGCATGCATCTGCACATCCTCGACTGGCCGCTCTGGGGCGAAGAGGTCGTGCTCCAGACCTGGTCGCGCGCGAAAGCCGGCCCCCTGTGGCACCGCAACTTCAAGATGTTCCGGCCCGGAGCGGAAGACTCCCCTCTCATGCTGGGCACCTCCGCCTGGACCATGCTGAACCTCGCCGACCGCAGCATCTGCCGCGAAGACAACGGCTTCAACCAGGCCTACCATCTGGCCGAAGACACCCTCCCCTTCTGCGGCAAGATAGTCATCCCCGCCGAAACAGTCATGGAAGACGCCGGCTCGCACACCGTGGCCTTCAGCGACCTCGACTCCAACGCCCACGCCAACAACTGCATGTACACTCAGTGGGCCGTGGACACGCTCCCGCTCGATTATCTCACCACCCACGAACTCCGCGACCTGCAGATCTGCTACTACCGCGAGCTCCACTACGGCGAAACGGTGCTTTTCCAGCTCGGCGGCACAGAAGGCAAACGGTACCTCCGGGGAATGGTCGGAGATACCGTCTGTTTCGTGGTAGAAATGGAGTTCGCTCCCCTTCCGGGCCAGCCCCTTACGGCTTGAGAGCCGCCGCCAGCACGCTCAGCGGGTTCATCACCGGGATGCCGGTGTTCATCTCTATCTGCCATTTGCAGGTTTCGCACTCCGAGACCACAGCTTCCGGATTGCTCGCCTTTATGTCGTCGAAGAGCCTGGCGCCGATCTCCTGTGAATAGCCGTAATACTCCTTCTTGAAGCCGAAAGTGCCGGAAATACCGCAGCAGTTCTGGTCCAGGACGGTGAGACTCACCCCCGGAATCATGCGAAGCAGCTCTATCGTGTAGTTCTGCCAGCCCAGCCTCTGCATGTGGCAGGCCGTGTGGTAGGAAAGCTTCATCTTGAAATCCGGACGGAAGTCGAGCTTCACCTCCCCCGCCTCAATCTTCTCGTAGAGCCATTTGCAGGCGAGTTCGAGGGAATCGCGGTAGCCTTCGGACGGGAGCCCCAGCACCTCGCCGTACTCGTTCCGCATCATGAAAGTGCAGCTGCTGGAAGCGGTGAGGATCATTTCGCCCTTCCCGGCAGCCGTCACCATGCTTGCGATGTTGGTGCGTGCCTGCTTCAAGGCCTGCTTCTCCATGCCGTTCGCCATGAGCGCGACCCCGCAGCAGCGTTCCTTTTCGAGCAGATGCACCCCGTAGCCGGCGGCGTTCATCACCTTTACGAAGTCCTTGCCGAGCTGCGGATAGTTGTAGTTGGCGTAACAGCCGTGGAAGAAACTGACGAAGCGGCTGAACTCCTTCTGCCTGGGAGCAGCCTCGCGGCGGAACCAGCTCACGAAAGTCTTCGGGCTGTACTTGGGGAAGGTGCGCCTCTTGTCTATCGCGAAAGCGCCGTCCAGAATGGCCTTGACGGGCTTCAGGGGCAGCACTGCGTTCACTATGGGAGCGAAGGGCGAAGCCAGGCTCCCCACGAAGTCGGTGGAGGCGAGCATGGTGTCGCGGAGCGGATGCTTAGGGCTAGGAGCATAGTCGAGCCTGGCCCTCTGGATGAGGTCGGCCACATGCACTCCGGAAGGGCAGGCCACCTCGCAGCGCTTGCAGTTCAGGCAGTATTTCAGTGCATAGTCGTAGAATACGGGGTCTTTCAGGCGGTAGCGCTCCTGGTCGGGCCCTGCTTTCTTCGGGCCGGGATACAGGGGGTTCACCTCCATCATGGGGCAGACCTCATTGCATATCGAGCATTTCTGGCACGCCTCGAAACCCAGGCGGCTCACGTTATTTTCCTGCATAGTCTTTCGCGAGTATTTTTCCGACGGCCTTCACGTTTTCCGCGGCCCTGCCGTCAATGAGTATATGACCGTCAGCGGTGGTATTGACCCCGAAGCTCTCGAAGGGCTGGGGATTGCGGATGTCGGGATCGAACCACAGGCTGCGGTCCTGCGGAGCCTCGACATCGGCGCCGAAGACGGGTTCATAGATGCGGTCCATGGAGGCGGCCAGTCCGCCGCTGAAGAAACGGCCGGTGGCCAGGATGAACTCCCCTGCCTGCAGGGTGATACCGTTGGCGGTGAAGACTTCCTTCAGACGCGCCCCATCCCAGCGCCCGCCGAGCACCTTGTCGCCGCGCATGACCGCCACCCCTTCGGGCAGCAGGGACGCCAGCATAGCATAGGGTTTATGCTTTAACTCAGGCTCGAGAGATTTTAACGTAAGACCTTCTGTTACAAGGCAAACACGGCATCCTTCTTTAGCAGCACACAATGCCTCCCTGCAGCCTGATTCGCCTCCGCCTATTACAACTACATCGTATTTCATTTCACGGTTCCTCCCAAATAAGCGGCATGCTTTTGCCTCATGAATTCAGCCTCCCGCAGGGTGTCGCCCCAGAGCACGGGAGTCATGCCTTTCCAGCGCTCGGCCAGATAGTCGAGCACCAGGGCGTCGGCATCGGTGCCGGGCAGTAGCTCCGCAAGGATTTCGGCAGCCCTCTTTACGCAGTGGCTGCTCTGGCAGGTACCCATTCCGATTCGGGTGTGCCGACGCAGATCCTGCAGGTTGCGCACCCCGAACTCCCTCACGCAGTACTCTATCTCGGCGCGGGTAACCTGCTCGCATTCGCATACAAGCTCGCTGCCGGCGCCGCTGAAGTCCATACTGTCGGCCTCGGTGCCGTGCCGGCCGACAGCTGCCCTTTTGTCGTAGACGTCGTTGCGGATGGAATACTTGCGGTCTTCGGAGCCAGGAAGAGGCAGCTCCGCGGTGCGGCACGCCGCCGTCACGCCCAGTTTGCTGCACACCAGGTCGGTCACCTGCTCGGCCATGAGCCTTGCGGTTGTCAGCTTGCCGCCCGTGATGGTGATGAGCCCCGGCACGCCGTCGCAAGTCTCGTGGTCGAGCAGCACTATGCCGCGGCTAGCGCTGCGGCCGTCTCCCCCGGCGGACACCAGGGGCCGCACCCCCGCATAAGCGCGCAGGATACGGGTGCCCGCCAGTTCCGGAATCATCTTGACTCCTTCGTTCAGAAGCAGTTCCACCTCGGCCGGAGTGACCTTCATGTCGTCGCACTCTTCGAACGGCACCTTGTCGGACGTGGTGCCCAGCACGCTCACCGCGTCGTCAGGCACTATGATATCGGCATTGGCGGGCTTGCGGCAGCGGTTCACCACCATGTCGGCCACGCGATGGCCAAACACCAGGAGCGATCCCTTGCTGGGCAGCATGTCTATATGGGCGCCGGCCATTTCGGCAAGACCTGCGGCCCAGATGCCCGCGGCAAGCACCACCTGCGAGCCGCGGAACTCCCCCTGCGGGGTACGCACACCCACGACGCGGCTGCCGTCCTTAACTATGCCGGTCACGGCATTGAACTTCACTATATCGGCCCCGTGGCGCTTCGCATCGAGGGCGTTGGCGTCCGTCAGGCGGAAGGGATCCACGCTGGCGTCGGGCACCATCACGGCCCCTATGATATCGGGGTTCACGGCGGGAACCAGCCTCCTGGCCTCTTCGGGATCGATTATCTTCGCATCTATCCCGGCCTCCAGGCACTTCTGCGCGAAGAGCCGCTGGTAGTCAAGGTCGTCTTCGGGAAGGGAGATGAAAAGGCCCCCGGTGGGCTCCACGCAGTTGGAGGCGATACGGCGGAGAATCCGGTTCTCGCTGATGCACTCGCGGGCGCCTTCAGGGTCGGTCACCGCATAGCGCGCGCCGCTGTGAAGCAGGCCGTGGTTGCGCCCGGACGCCCCGTCGCAGAGGTCTTCCCGCTCCAGCAGGAGCGTCTTCAGCCCACGCATGGCACAGTCTCTTGCAGTGCAGGCTCCGGTAATGCCCCCTCCTACAATTATTACATCGTATTCTTTCATTGGTTCAGTTTTAGCTGCCGACGCAGTTTATTATCTACAAATATAACGAAAATACGCTTTTCTTTGCGGCCTGCAATCTTATTTTTAAGGCATGCGGAATCATGCATATACGCAAACGTATATATTTCGCTTTTACTCCCCCGTTTTACGGGAGAAAGCCCCATATTCGCGGCAGAAACAATATGAGAAACCGGGTCTTCGAGGGCGAAGGTCCCGACGGACTGAAGGGAGACCGAGAGATGGAGCGGCTGGAGCAGAAGGAGGCGGGCGGAGAAGCGCAGGAGTCTCCCTTCAAAACGGCGTCCGGGCAGCGGGGCACGAGAGCCTCACTGCCCGGACTTTTTCCGGAACGCCGCCACGACGTTTACTTTTTGTCGAGTACGGTGTAGGCGGAGTTGTTGGAGATGTACTCCGGAACAATCTCCTTCATGACCTTGACGGTGGCCATGGAGTCGTAGGTCTTGGCCGTAGCGGTGAGTTTTTCGAGCTGTTGGCAGCACGTATCGTAATCGTACTCGCGCACTTTGGCGATGCGGATTTTCTCGTGGAAGGAAGGCAGCGTGCCCTCATAGGTACTCAGCACCTCTTCATAGAGTTTCTCACCCTCGCGCAGCCCGGTGAACTTGATTTCCACCCCTTCTGCACCGGAAAGCATTATCATGCGCTTGGCGAGGTCGGCGATCTTTACAGGCTCGCCCATGTCGAATACGAAGATCTCGCCGCCGTGCCCCTTGGTACCGGCCTCAAGCACGAGCTTACAGGCCTCGGGAATCAGCATGAAATAACGCACTATGTTCGGGTCGGTGACAGTGACGGGACCGCCGTTGCGTATCTGCCTTTCAAACAGCGGAATGACGCTGCCGTTGCTGCCCAGCACATTGCCGAAACGGGTGGTGATGAACTGGGTCTCGCCCTTCACCTTGCCGTCCTGCTCGGCCTTGTTGAGGCTCTGGCAGTAAATTTCGCAGATGCGCTTGCTGCAGCCCATCACGTTGGTGGGATTGACCGCCTTGTCGGTGGAGATCATCACGAACTTCTTCACCCCGTACTTCACCGAGAGGTCGGCTATCACCTGGGTGCCGTGCACGTTGTTGAGCACCGCCTCGGTGGGATTGTACTCCATCATGGGCACATGCTTGTAGGCCGCGGCATGGAAGACGTAGTCGGGCCGGAACGCGGCGAAGGTCTTCTCCATGCGGGTGCCGTGGCAGATGGACGTGACCATGGTCTCCACTTCGATATCGGGATAGTTGCGAGCCATTTCCAGGCGGACGTCGTGCTGAGGCGACTCGGCCTGGTCGATGAGCATCATAGCCCTGGGGCCGTAATGGGCGATCTGGCGGACCAGTTCGCTGCCTATGGAGCCCGCGGAACCGGTAATGAGGATCTTCTTTCCCTTGAGGAGGGCGCCCACAGAATCCATGTCGACTTCTATCTGCTCGCGGGGCAGAAGGTCTTCGATCTTGACTTCCTTGAGGTTGGGGGTGCTGCCGGACTGGGGATCCCACTCGCTGGCCTGGGAGGCCATGTATATCTTGACGCCCGCGCCGATTATGTAATCCTGGAGCTTCTGGTCGTGACGGAACTTCTCGTTGCGCAGGGGCGATACCATCACCGCCTTGATCTTGTTCTTCATGAGCACCGCCGACAGATTCTCGTCTACAGGGTATATCTTCTCGCCCATGAGGCTGGTATAGGTGAGTGAAGAATCGTGGCTGATGAAGCCCTTGACCACGAAACGTGACGGCTTTTCGTTGCGGAGGTTCTTCGCCAGGCCCACTCCCCCGGCCTTTATGCCGTAAATGAACACGGGAACGGCTTTATCGGTGAGATAGGTGTTGTCGTAGAGGAACTTGACCACCAGGCGCACGAATATCATAAGCACCATGAGGCCGCCGGAAGCGACCACTATCTGTACCGTGCGGGTGTCCGCCAAGGCTGGATCAAGCGCATTGGTAAGGAAGTGAAGGCCGAACTGCACAACTCCCGCGCACGCCACCGCATAGATAATCCGCAGCAAATCCACGAAGGAAGAATAACGCACCACAACCGAATAGGTGTGGAACACCTTGAAAAAGATGAGCAGCGGAATGAGGAATATGGTGAGCGTGCCCATGAGGGGCCAGAAAGAGGCGAGGGTATCGTGTCCGCCTACGAAAATCACGTATGTGGTAATCCAGACCAGGTAAAAGAAAAAGCAGTCCATCAGCACTATAAGCAGATAGGGCGCTGTTCTTTTCGAGAAATACCACTCGGTCAGTTTGCGTAAACGACTCATATCACTAAAGATGGCATTCAGGGCAAATATAGTCAAAAAAACGATATATTTGTAAAAACAGCCTGCAAAGTCATTTGCCATGGGGTACAAACTCGTAATATTCGACCTGGACGGAACGCTGCTCGACACTATCGAAGACCTGGCGGAGGCCGTGAACCACGCGCTCCGGAAGCGCGGACTGCCCCTCCACAGCCTCGAAGAATACCGCGGCATGGTCGGCCACGGCGTGCGCAACCTGGTGACGCAGGCCCTCGAACGGTCGCTCTCCGGTTGCGGCGGCGCGGCTGACGGCAGGTCCGGTGCCGCGTCCGGCAGCACGGTTAGCGCCATGGTCGACGAAGTCCTCGCCGACTTCAAAGAGTATTACTGCGGCCATATCGATGTGTACACGCACCCCTACCCCGGAATGGCGGAGCTGGTGAAAGACCTTCATGCCGCCGGCGTGCACATGGCCGTGGCTTCCAACAAGTTCCAGTCGGGAACCGAGAAGCTGGTACACGAATTCTTCCCGGGCATTCCCTTCGTCGCCATCCTCGGCAACCGCGAAGGCTTCCCGCTCAAGCCGGACCCGGAAATTGTCCGTGAGGCGATACGAGCGGCGGGAGAGAATGACGCGGTGCTTGTGGGCGACTCCCGCACCGACATGCAGACCGCGGCCAACGGCAGCATCCACGCAATCGCCGTAGGCTGGGGCTATCGGCCCATGGGGCCCTCAGACCAGTGGCAATACGCCGCCAGCGTCACCGAACTCCGCAATCTCCTTTTAGGCAAACCATGATACCCGTAAGCACACTCATTTCCATGGCAGTGGCAGCCCTCGTAGGCATCGCCGTGCCCGTCCTGCTGACCCTTTGGCTGGTACGCAAATATCACATCCGCTGGCAGACCGTTCTGATCGGTGCCGGAACATTCATCGTGTTCGCGCTGGTGCTGGAGCCCATCCTGCACCAGGTGGTACTTAAGGGGCCGCACGGCGCGCAGCTGATGTCAAACATCTGGTACTATGCGCTTTACGGCGGGCTGGCGGCCGGCCTCTTCGAGGAGACGGGCCGGTTCCTGTCCATGAAATATCTGATGAAGAAGGAGCCTTCGCGCGCCCTGCCCGGCGTTGCCTACGGCATCGGCCACGGCGGCATGGAGATGCTGATCATATTCGGCGTGTCTATGATCTCGAACCTTGTCGTGTCGCTGATGATCAATGCCGGACTGACCGACCTGCTTACGGCCAAAGTGCCGGAGGAGGCGCTTCCTCAGGTGCAGGCACAGTTTGCGCAGCTGAGCGCGATGACCGCCGGCAGCCTGCTCCTCGGCCTTTGGGAGCGAATCTCGGCCTTGGTCCTGCAACTCGGTTTGTCCATACTGGTATGGGCAGCCGTCCGCCGCGGCGGCAAGTGGCTCTGGCTCTTTCCCGCCGCCATCCTGCTGCACGCCCTGGTCGACGCCGTAGCGGTCATCATGTCCAAGTCCGCCGGCATGGTCGCCGTGGAGCTGGTCGTCTGCGCCATGGCCATCGCCGTCGGCGCAATGGGATGGATGGTGGGGAGGAAGATGGATGAGGCGGAGGCTTTTCTTGTGTAAGACAAGACCTGACTAAACTAGTGAACAGATAAACAGCACAAAAGGCTCAATATCTTCTTCCACGCTGGCCTTCTCCAGACTGGCCATATACTCATCGCGGCGTTCTACAGGCACGACAACCCAAGGATAGCCGCCCGTTACCAGTTGGCTGTTCATTGTAAAGCGAGCTGTGCGGCCGTTCCCGTCCATATACGGATGGATGTAAACAAAGAAGAAATGCCCCAGAACAGCACGGACAAAAGCATGCTCCTCTTCTTTCATCAAGGCCGACAGAGTAGTCATCGCATCCAGAACGGCATCAGGATTCAGGGGCACATGCATCGAGTTCCGGATATAGACCTGGTGAGTACGATAACCCACCAAATCCGAAGCTTTGATTATACCCGCTCTCACACAAGGCTCGAACAACTGGAAATGCCATGCCTGATGCTCTTTTGCATAAATCTCCGCCGGGTCTTTCCCGGCAAAAACAGATGCAATGGAGTCTCTGAGCAATTGGTAAGCTTGATAATACCCTCTCGCAGCCAAAGCATTCTTTCGATCCTTATCCTGCTCATCATTCTTCGGGTCCCAGTTGCCACTCCGCACCCTTTCCAGCAGGCCTTCCGTAATCTTGTACCCCTCGATGGACAAAGAGTTATAACTGTCTTTGACATAGGTTGCATCCATCATGGCAAGGATGCTATCTACATCCTGCTGGCGACTGCGTATCTGGGACGTATCAAGGACGGACAGCACAACCGGGCGCATGGCCATCCACATCAAACGGATACGAGAAGCATAAGGTGATGTTTCAAGCACGTCAAGACGAAGGTTCTCCTCAAACGGATTCTCTTCCAGTACCACATGGCCCACCTGCCGCATTGTCGATAACAATACATCTGCCTGCTCTTCACGGCCGATGGAGCGAAGAGCACCGGCAACTCTGCCAGCCCTGGTGGTATGGCCACCGTCGATAGCAGCCGCAATGACCGGGGACACATCCCTGACCATTGAGAGGCAAGTGCGCGCTTCCAAAGCATTCCGACGGTAGTAGTCCGGGCCGACCATCAAAAGAGCATAAGCAAGAGGATAGAGCCGGACACCGCATCTTGGTTCACGCTCGACTACTGGAGGAAGAGACGCTTTAATATCAAGGATGGACGTACCAAAAGGCAGTTGCATATTATTATTGGTACCGGATTCACTCCTGACAATCAACTGTCTTGGCACTACACTCTTTCCACTATAATAATATAAAGACAGTTCTGGAGAAAGACACCAACGACCATCAAACTTGCTGTCGAGATAAGCAGAGACAAAAGACCAATACGAGACATACCAGACAGTGGAGTCTCCTTCACTGCCTGGGAAAGAAGGGATATACCATCCCCGAAGTACCATTGTAAGATAGCCAGCATCAACTAGACGCTCTGTATGCGTACGTCCAAGCACATCAGCGCCATGGATTACAAGATTGTCTCCATGAGCGTCCTGATATGCTTTCAGAGCCGCGAGGGACTCCGCCATCTTCTCTTGCATTGTAGCCATATTAGTATTTGTCGCCTTGCTATTATTAGTATTTATTGTATAACTAATATTAGTATTTAACGTATTGCTATTATTAGTATTTATTGCAAAAATAATATAAATAAATGAATTAGCAATGCCAAAAGCGACTTATTCAACAACTTCTTTCCGCTTCCATCATTGTCATTCGTATGGGGTACAAACTCGTAATTTTCGACCTGGACGGAACGCTGCCGAGCAGATACTGTAACTTGATGCTTTTCCTTACTGCATCTGCCTGAGGCGGACGTCGATGCCGGGAAGGGCTGCCGGCAGGCCGCTGAGGTCTGTCTGGCTGAAGTGGTACGGGATCAGGACCTTCGGGGCGATCACCTTCGCGGCGGCGATGCACTGCTCCGGCGTCATCGTATACGGCTGATTCACAGGCAGGAAGGCTACGTCGATGTCTTTCAGGGCGGCCATCTCCGGCACGTCCTCGGTGTCCCCGGCAACGTAGATGCGCAGGCCGTCGATGGTGAGCACATAGCCGTTGCCGTTGCCCTTCGGGTGGAACATCTCCCTGCCGGGCGTGGTGTTGTATGCCGGCACCGCCTTCAGCTTTATGCCGCCCGGCAGTTCCCGGCTCTCGCCGTTGTGCATGGCCTCACCGCGGCCAATCTTGTTCCGGCTGGTCTCATTCAGGATGAGAATGGTTTCAGGGCCCGTGAGCGTGGCGATAGTGGCGTCTTCCAAGTGATCCGGATGCTCGTGGGTTATCAGGATCGCATCGGCCTTGGGGAACTCCGTGGCGTAGTCAGTGGGCTTGCCGTAGCCCGCCACCGGGTCGATCTGGATGGAGAGGCCCCTGTAGCCGATTTCCAGTGACCCGTGCTTGATGAGGGTGATGTCCACAGGGGCGCCGGAAGCCGTACGGAAGCGCTCCACCTCGTATTTGGTCACTCGCTTGCCCGCCTCCGTCCAGGCCATGATGCCGCCTTTGAGATTATAGGTTTTGAGGCCGATGCCGTCGAGCACTGCAGATGCCTCCGCGCTGCGACGACCGCTGCGGCAATAAACCATCACCGGCCGGTCTGGGTCAAGCAGCGCCTGCGCCTTTTCGGCGAAACCGGCGGCACGCCAGTCGATGTTGACCGCGCCGGGCAAATGATTCTCCGCAAACTCCTCCGGAGTGCGGGTATCTAACAATTGTACGGTTGCATCCTGCGCGAGCATCGCCTCAAACTCATTGACAGACAAGTCCTTATAGCCCTTGCAGGAGAGAAGGGTGAAGAGCGTAAAAGCCATAGTTATTACGAATCGTTTCATAGACAGACAAACTTGTTTGTTTTTGCAAGATAGTGAAAAAATGTATTCTTTCTATCTTTGCAGAGATGAACTCCGAGACGCTGAAGAATATAGAAAAGCATCCATTTGAACCGTTTCTGTCGGCGGGCATGTAGACCTCACAATCCAAGGACGCCCCGTCCGTTTCTGGCGTATGCCATCCACGTCCAGGGCGTACCCGTTATCCCTCGAGAAGAAGGCCGAGGCCTACAGCCAACTATTCTAGCCCTCTATCAACTTCCCTATATCCCAACTCAGAAACTCCTCCACCAGCACACCTCCAGATCCAACCACAAACGCCTGGGCATATACAGAATTCTCAAATCTTACAAACAAAATTCTCAAAAGTTCCTCGCAAAATTCTCAAATCTAATTGCAGACTGTCCTAAAAAGGGGAAGTTCACAGCTGCGCCAGACAAAAAAAGGGCCGATGCAAAAGCATCAGCCCTGGCGCAATCCGTCCGCCACCGGAATTCCATTATTCCATAACCTTTATGTCGATACGTAAACTACCGGCACTGACGGTGTATGAGCCCGGAATTGTGAACTCGAATAAGGCATTGTTTCCATCCACTTTCGGCTCTGTATCTCCAGGGTTCACCCTTATCTTCCAGGGGTCATACAAGCCATCGCCGTTACAATACGTGGCAATCAGCGTCGCATGGCCATTCTTCAAATAAAGGTCATGGTCGTTGACCTCCAATGTCCCATCCGGCCCTTTGACCTCCATCGGGTTCAACTGGTCTCTAATATTATCCTTTTCACAAGACACGGCCAGGCTCCCCATAAAGCCAATCAACATGGCCAACAACAAATACAACAATAGATTTTTCATAACAATTGTCCAATTAGCATTACCAAAAATAGTACAAGCAAAGTTACCTATTACAACTTTTATCCGTTTCCCCACAAGTTACGCAAAATTTTCAATTCTCCTCCACAAAATTCTCAAATCTAATTGCAGCCCCGACTCCAGACATACTTAATGAAACACGCCCCAAGATAAAAGCATAGCATCTCTGTAAAATATTGTAAAGTTTTGGTAATTATTTACTAAAATTTTACTATTTTTGCAGAAAAATAACGGATAATGATAGAAAGCCCGCCCACATTAACACAGAAACTTCTTGCTACCGCTTTCACAAAAATGAGCAACCCGGTGGTAATGTCCGCCGTGCAAGAAATCAACCAGAAGTATCTCTATTGGAGCGATGTTAAATACAAGCAGGTTGGCAATCTCACAGATAAAGAACTCTGGGCGGCGGTACGCGTATCCCGCTTTGGCCAGTATGCCTATACATGGCCACAGCACAATATTTGCGTCCCGGTGACCAACCAGATGCAAGAGATGTGTCATTACTTCGACATGAACTTCGGTGGAGTATGGGGAACAGATTCCATCATTCCAAGAGACGGGCGTGAAAGATTTTTAGCTTCGTCCGTTATGGAAGAGGCCATTGCCTCCAGTCAGATTGAAGGTGCAGCCACCACACGAAAAGTAGCCAAGGATATGCTTCGCCGGAACATCTCCCCCAAAAATCGGGCAGAGCAGATGATCCACAACAACTACGAGGCTATCCGTTTCATCTCCGAGAACAAAGATGCCGCTCTTACAGCAGACTTCATCCGCAGGCTCCATGAGATTATGACGGAGAACACGCTAGATAATCCTGGCGATGCCGGCCAGTTACGGACAAACGACGACATCGTGGTTCAGAACGGCATCGACGGAGAAGTGGTCCACACCCCTCCCCCGCACACCGAGATTCCGGCATTCATCGATACCCTTTGCACATTTGCCAACACCGAAAAGAGCAGCGGAAAATTCCTGCACCCCATCATCAAGGCCATTACCATTCATTTCCTTCTGGCTTACTACCATCCCTTCACAGACGGCAATGGCAGAACCGCCCGGGCGCTATTCTATTGGTTTATGCTGAAGAACGGCTACTGGCTCACAGAGTATTTATCTATCTCTCGTATAATAAGCAGGAGCAAACCGTCTTACGAGAAAGCTTATCTGTATGCAGAAAATGACATGAACGACATAGGTTATTTCATTACATACAATCTACGTGTTCTGAAACTGTCATTCGATGAACTAAAGAAGTATATAGAAACCAAGATTACCCAAAAGCAACAGTCCTTCGACATTCTTTCCATTGGCGGAATCAATTACCGGCAAGCCACTAT
>JAILQG010000093.1 GCA_024699055.1 Bacteroidales bacterium | reverse complement strand
CGGCGGGGGAGACGGCTATCACGTCCTGGGCCTGCACGCAAATGCACAGCGACAGCAAAGCCGCCGCCGAAATGAACAGTTTTTTCATTGGTTAATCAGTTTCTACGGGGATGGTTGTGGCGGGAATGGGCTCCGTTACCGAGAGGATGTCATACACGATATACCTCTGCATGCCTCTCCACGGAAGGGAACCGCGATACTCCCTGTAACGTACCTGGACATTCTTGCCGCTGCAGCGCATCAGGGAATCCGCTATGGAATAGACAGAACCGTTGGGCCTGTAGCCGACGGCCTTCTTGTCGACCGAGAAGTTGAATTCGTTGCTGTGCAATCCGGAGCCGTTGGGGGTCTTGTCGTTCTTGAAGCCCGACATGATGATACGGCCTTCGTAGGTTTTCCAGATCCAGCCCTTGTAAACAAGCTGGTTAAGGTTTCCGGCCTTGACGCCGTCGCCCCACTTGAACCAGAAATGCATGTAGCAGAAGATGCCAAGACCGAGAAGAAGAATCAGGATGATCCAGAGCAGAATTTTTGAACCAGTTTTCATATTCACAGGGATATACTCTGCAAAGATAAGCAAAATGGGTAAAAAATATTTGGGAGTTTGATAAAAATACCTATCTTTGCAGTCCCAAAGAAAGCCGGTGGGTTCGTATAACGGTTAGTACTCGAGATTCTCAATCTCGCAATAGGAGTTCGATTCTCCTACCCACTACAAAAAAAAGCAGCGAATCGTCGCTGCTTTTTTTGTAGCGGCAAATGACAACCCCCAAACCCCCTTGGTAGGGGGCTTGGTCGCTTCGCTCCGAATCATCGGATATCGTTTCTTTTTTTTATATTTGTATTTTTCAAAACGTAAATTGCAATACTATGGCAGAAGAAAAGAAAGTCAACATCAATATCGACCCGTCCATTGCCGGCGGCCTTTACTCTAATCTGGCCATCATCTCGCACTCGCGCAGCGAGTTCATCCTCGACTTCGCGACTGCGGTTCCGGGTCTTCCCGGCCCCAAGGTGGGCAGCCGCGTCATCATGACCCCGGAGCACGCCAAAAGGCTCCTGAACGCACTGGCAGAGAATATAGGCAAGTACGAGAACCAGTTCGGCAAGATAGAGATTGTCGCCGAGCAGCCCCGCGGCACCTTCAATCTGGCCGACTTCAATCCGGGCGGCGCAAAGTCGTAAAGATGGACCTCCACGGCAAGAGGGTGATACTCGCGAGCGGCTCTCCCCGCAGGAGGGAACTCCTCGCGGGGCTCGACGTGGAATTCGAAGTCGATACCCGCAGCAGTTTCTCCGAATCCTTCGACCCCTCGACTCCGCATGAAGAGGTCCCCTCGCTCATGTCGCGCGGGAAGAGCCACGGTTTCTGGCGTCCGCTGGAAAAGGGCGAGATCCTCATCACTTCCGACACCATGGTGCTTCTGGACAAGTTAATCATGGGCAAGCCTCACGGCAGGGAAGAGGCCCTGGAAATGCTCCGGAAGCTCAGCGGCCGCACCCACGAAGTGATAACTGCCGTAACCTTCCGCGACCCGATGCACGAAGAGACCGTCTCCGATACCGCCCTGGTCTCCTTCCGCAATATCACCGAGGCCGAAGCGGAATACTATGTTGATACCTGCCGCCCCTTCGACAAGGCCGGCGCCTACGGCATCCAGGAGTGGATAGGATATGCCGCGTGCACGGGCATTGAAGGGTCTTTTTACAATGTGATGGGCTTCCCCGTGCACAAAGTATACGAGCTTTTGATTAAATTTGCATCCTATGATTGAATTGTCAGCCAAGTATAACCCCTCCGAGGTGGAGGACAAGTGGTACGGTTACTGGATAAGGAACCGCTTCTTCCATTCCGAACCCGATTCCCGCGAACCTTACACCATCGTGATTCCGCCACCCAATGTGACGGGCATCCTGCACATGGGACACGTGCTCAACAACACGTTGAACGACGTGCTTGTGCGCAAGGCCCGTATGGACGGCAAGAACGCCTGCTGGGTTCCCGGCACCGACCACGCGTCCATAGCGACGGAAAACAAAGTGGTCGCCAAACTCAAGGCCATGGGCATCGAAAAGCAGGACATCTCCCGTGAGGAGTTCCTCAAATATGCCTGGGAATGGAAAGAGGAGCACGGCGGGATCATACTCGAGCAGCTCCGCAAACTCGGCGCCTCGTGCGACTGGGACCGCACCAAGTTCACGATGGAGCCCGCGCTTAACAAGGCGGTCACCGCCACCTTCGTGTATTTCTACAACAAAGGCTTGATATACAGGGGAGTGCGTATGGTCAACTGGGATCCCGAAGGCCATACTGCAGTGAGCGATGAGGAAGTCGTCCACCAGGAGACCAAGAGTCACCTCTACCATGTGAAGTATTTCCTGGCCGACGGCAGCGGCAAGTATCTCACCATTGCCACCACCCGTCCCGAAACCATCATGGCCGATGCCGCCATCTGCGTCAATCCCAACGATGAACGTCACGCCTGGCTGCGCGGCAAAAAGGTGCTGGTTCCCCTCGTGAACAGGGAAATCCCCGTGATCGAAGACGATTACGTGGACATGGAATTCGGTACCGGCTGCCTCAAGGTCACTCCGGCCCACGACGCCCACGACTACGAAATCGGCATGAGGCACAAGCTGCCGGTACTCGAAATCATAGACGATCACGGCTGTCTTAACGAGAAGGCGGTCGTCTGCGTCGGGCAGGACCGTTTTGTCGCACGCGAGAATGTCGTCAAGATGCTCGAGGAACAGGGCAACCTCGAGAAGATAGAAGATTACACTTCGCCCGTCGCTTATTCCGAACGCAGCCATGCCGTCATCGAGCCCAAGCTCAGCACGCAGTGGTTCCTCAAGATGGAAGACCTGGCTAAGATGGCCCTGGACTGCGTGGAAAGCGGACGCATCAGGCTTATCCCCGACAAATACAGGGCAACCTACCGCCACTGGATGGAGACAGCGCACGACTGGTGCATCTCCCGTCAGCTCTGGTGGGGTCAGCGCATTCCCGCCTGGTATCTGCCCGACGGCCGCTTTGTGGTCGAGGAGACTCCCGAAAAGGCCCTTGAAGCGGCACAGAAACTCCAGCCGGGCATCACTGCAGCCGAGCTCAGGCAGGACGAAGACGTCCTTGACACCTGGTTCAGCAGCTGGCTCTGGCCCATCAGCGTATTCGACGCCGACCGTCCTGGCCATCCCGAACACAAGGCCAACCGTGACCTGTCGTATTACTATCCCACCAACGATCTCGTAACCGGCCCGGACATCATTTTCTTCTGGGTCGCGCGCATGGTCATGGCGGGCGGGGAGTTCATGAACGATATCCCGTTCCGCAATGTCTATTTCACCGGCATAGTCCGCGATAAGCAGGGCCGCAAGATGAGCAAGCAGCTCGGAAACAGCCCCGACCCGCTTGTGCTCATCAAGCAGTACGGTGCAGATGCCGTCCGCATCGGCATGCTGCTCTGTTCATCCGCCGGCAACGACATCCTCTACGATGAAAGCATGATCGAGCAGGGACGCAATTTCTGCGGCAAGATCTGGAATTCATGGAGGCTTGTCAGCGGCTGGAGGGTGGACGACGGCGCTTCCCAGCCCGAATCCGCCCGCGTAGCGGTGAAATGGTTTGACAACCTGCTGTCCCGCACTGTCTGCGAGGTGGAGGAATTCTACTCCAAGTTCCGAATTTCCGACGCCCTGATGGCAATTTACCGCCTGTTCTGGGACAGCTACTGCAGCTGGTACCTCGAAATGGTGAAGCCCGCATTCGGCGAGGCCGTCGACCGCCGCACCTTTGACGCCACCGTGGGCTTCTTCGACAAGCTCCTGAAGCTCATCCATCCTGTCATGCCGTTCATCACCGAAGAGCTGTGGCAGAGCATGGAACAGCGCCGCGAAGGCGAGACCATAATGTTCCAGAGCACCCCGGTGGCCGGTCCGGTTGACGACAGATTCCTTGCTGCCTTCGAAACTGCACAGGGCATGATCGCCGGCGTACGCGGAATCAGGGCGCAGAAGCAGATTGCCCCGAAACAGCCCCTTGACCTGTATGTGGAGGGGGAGACCCTCCGGGAGCTTGATCCGGTGCTGGAGAAACTCGCCAACGTGAAAGTCTTCAGCGGAGCCGCGGAAGGTCCTGTGAGCAGCTTCCTGGTTGGCACCGTGCAGTGCAGCGTACCCATGAGCGGCCTGATGGACACAACCGGTGAGATATCCCGCCTGCAGGCCGAACTCGAGCATCAGAAGGGCTTCCTCGAGAGCGTCCGCCGCAAACTCGGCAACGCATCCTTTGTCGCCCATGCTCCCGCAGCGGTAGTGGAAGGCGAACGCAAGAAAGAAGCAGACGCCCTTTCCCGTATCGAGGCTCTCGAAAAATCTCTGGCCGCCCTCGGGAAATGATAAGGTTCGAAGACAAGATAAAGGTCCGTTACTACGACTGCGACCATATGGGGGTGATGCATCACAGCAATTACCTCCGGTATTTCGAAAGCGCCCGCGACGACATGATGGAAGCGTGGGGTTATACTCTCGAGCAGTGCGAGAAAGACGGCATATTCCTTCCGGTAGTCAAGGCGGACCTCCGCTACCATAGGCCTGCCGTTAGCGGCGAGATGGTGAGGATTACCGTCGAGATACCTGAAGTTCCGCTTGCGAAAATATTTGTCAGGCAACAGATGTTCAACGCAAAAGGCGAGCTCTGCTGCGAGGCGGAGATAACGCTCGGATTCCTGTCTGCGGCTACCGGCCGCCCTGTCCGTTGCCCCGAAAACCTGGCCGCCCTGATGGAACGACTCTCGGAGTAACATGGTAAGCATAAACAACCTTACGGTCGCATTCGGCAGCCATATCCTGCTGGATGCGATTTCATTTCATATATCCGACGGCGAGAAGATAGGCCTGGTCGGCCGGAACGGAGCGGGCAAGAGTACGCTCATGAAGATAATCCTCGGCCTCGAGAAGCCCGATTCCGGGCGGATTGAGATGCCCCGGGAGCAGACCATGGGCTACCTGCCGCAGATTATGGAGCATAGCAGGGGACAGAGCGTCATTGGCGAGGTGCGGAAATCCTGTCCTGACGCAGCTCCCGGCGAAGCCGAGAAGATACTCCGAGGCCTCGGATTCCTGCCGGACGAGCTGGAACGCGCCACCGAAACTTTCTCGCAGGGCTGGAACATGCGTATAGAGCTGGCCAAGATCCTGCTGGCAAAGCCCTCTCTTCTGCTTCTGGACGAGCCTACCAATCATCTGGATATCGAGTCCATCGAGTGGCTTGAAGACTATCTGAAGGCCTATAAAGGGGCAATACTGGTAGTTTCGCATGACCGCAAGTTCCTTGACGGAGTAACTACGCGCACTGTGGAGATAATGCTCGGGCGCCTGTACGACTACAAGGTGCCCTATTCCAAATATGTGGAACTCCGGAAGGAGCGCATAGCACAGCAGACCGCGGCCTACGAAAACCAGCAGAAGATGATTGCGCGTACGGAGGATTTTATCCGGACCTTCCGCTACAAGCCGACCAAGAGCAACCAGGTACAGAGCCGCATCAAGGCGCTGGAAAAGCTTGAGAGGATAGAGATAGACGAAACCGACAATTCCACCCTGCACGTGAAATTCCCTCCCGCCAGCCGTACCGGCGACGTGGTCTACAAATGCACCGGTCTCGAGGCCGGATATCCTTCGGAATCCGGCGGCATGAAGATAATATTCAGCGAAGCAGACGTGGAAATCCGCCGAGGCGAGAAGGTGGCATTCGTCGGGCGTAACGGCGAAGGCAAGACTACGCTCATGAGGGTGATAGCAGGAGAGTTGGACCCCATTTCCGGAGAATCTAAACTCGGGCATAATGTAGACCTGGGTTATTTTGCTCAAAATCAAGAAGATATCCTGGATCCAAAAGACACGGTCTGGAGCACTGTGGAACGCATCTGTCCCGCTGAGATGCGCACCCGTCTGAGGGATCTCCTAGCCCAGTTCCTGTTCCGCGGAGACGACATAGACAAGAGGGTGAGCGTACTTAGCGGAGGTGAAAGGGCGCGCCTGGGAATGGCAAGGCTGATGCTGCAGAGCCGCAACGTACTCGCCCTGGATGAGCCCACCAACCACATGGATATTGCGTCCAAAGACATTCTCAAACAGGCGCTGCTCTCTTTCGACGGCACAGTGATCATAGTCTCGCATGACCGTGATTTCCTCGACGGTCTGGTGGACAAGGTGTATGAGTTCCGCGGAGGCAGGGTGAAGGAGTATCTGGGCGGCGTGCAGGATTTCCTCCGCAAGCTAAGGATAGATACGCTCCAGGAACTGGACAGGAAGGCGGTTACAAATGAACTACCGGCTGAGACATCTGCCCCCGTGCAGCCGGTCCAGGACTATGGACAGCTTCGAGCCAAATCTAAAGAAGAGAAGAAGAAGAGGCAGCGTATTGAATTCTTGGAGGAAGAGATAGCAAAAGACGAAAAGCGCATGAAAGAGATTGAGGCCGTGCTGGCGGCACCAGGGAAAGACGATGACATCATCGAACTTACCAGGGAGTATCTCGAACTCAAACGGGATGCGGAAGTCTGGACCGAAGAATGGGTAACCCTCAATGACTGACTTATGGAAGAACAGCTGATCCGCGTAAAGGGGCACCGCCTCAGTTTCTGGGAAAACGGCAGGATGATTTTCGAGACCTATTGCGGCTATGGTCGGAACGGTTTCACGTCCGACAAGAGGGAAGGAGACGGCTGCACCCCCGTCGGAACCTTCAGTCTCCCGCTGGCCTTCGGAACGGTGCGCAATCCAGGTACCGCGCTGGAATACAGGCAGATAGGCCCTCTGTCCTATTGGTCAGGTGAAAGGGAACACTACAACCGCTGGGTGGAGTTGGAATCCGATTCAACGCCCATGCCTGCAAGCGAGCGCCTCTCGGACTATCCCACCCAATACATGTACGCGATGTTCATAGGCTACAACGCCGAAAAGCCTGAATGGGGAAAGGGATCGGCCATTTTCCTCCATTGCCGCGCATCGGACCACTGGAGCACCGCGGGATGCATAAGCATCGCCAGAGCAAAGATGCTCCGTCTGCTCCGGGAATGTCGTCCCGGAGTAATGATTTCCATAGAGGAAGACTAAATATTCATCACGTGCTCGAGGATCTCGGGCGAAGGCAGCTGAGCGGGGGAGACCTTGGTTATGGCTCCGCCGAAGACGAGGACGGCGAATAAGAGGAAGATCAGGATGAGGATGGTAAGGCACCCGCATCCGAGCTTGAGTCCGCCTTTCGCACCCCTCCATGCAGCCTCGCTTTCCTCTCCGTTCCTCGCGAAAACAAGACCGATTATGGCCCCGATGGCCATCAAAGTCAGAATGAAATAGAACATATCCCGATTAATTTATAAGTTACTGACAATCAATTGATTCGAACACCAATAAGAATCTTTTATGATTTACATTAATAAATGAAACAAAATTGTTATATTGTATAACATCTTTGTTTTATTATATGTATTTCAACGTTTTGTCATATTAATAATGTAACGCCTCAATGTATCCAGGGAAGAGGCCGCAAATCGTTCGATATTGCGCTTTCTGTCGCCCTTGTACTGGTATCTTTCGGTCACGATTCCGTCCGGACCGCTCACCCCGACCCATACGGTACCGGCCGGTTCGTGCTCATCTCCCGTGGCGTCCGCCCAGCCGGTAGTGGCTACGGCGAAAGAACTCCCGAACAGTGCCCTGGCCCCGTTTGCCATTGCGGCGGCCACCTCGCTGCTTACTATGCCCTTCTCTTCTATCACTTCGCGCGGAACGCCCAGCACCTTTACTTTGACTTCAGCCGAGTATGCCGTCACACTGCCCAGGAAATATGCGGACGAGCCACTGACGGTGGTGAGCAGATGCGCGATCTCCCCGCCGGTGCAGGATTCGGCGGCGGCCAAGGTGAATCCTCTTTCGCTCAGAATGCGGCCTAAAGCGGCCTCTATGGTGTCGTCCCGGAGAGAATAGAGTCTGTTTCCAAGATAAGGCTTCAAGGCCTCTATTTGGGCTGAAATGCGCTTTTCTTCGGTTTCTCTGTCGCCTCCGTATATCGAGAGGCGGAGACGCACGCCCGTGAGCGGGTTGGGAAGATAAGCCAGGTGGATGTCTTTGGGAAGGGCGTCTTCCCACGGTTCTATGAGCTTGGACAGTGCAGATTCGGCTAAGCCGTAGACCATCAGGGACTTATGGTAGATATCCGAGGTGGGGAAGTGAGCCCGTATGTCTTCCATGACATCGGACAGCGCGGCTTCGGTCTCGTAGGGAACGCCCGGCATCGCATAGAGTGCGGCGGGATGCCCGAAACGCTCTTCCGGGAAGCGGAAGACCATGATGGGGGCGGTCCCGCGCCTGTTCACGATCACCTCGCAGTTCTCGGGCACGTCCGCCTGGCGGAGATTGATATCGAGCACATCCAGTCCGCGGGAGTGAAGTATCTCATAGACAAGCTTTTCCTGACCCTCGTGACGTACGTATCGGCTGCTTCCGCTCAGCTCGGCAAGGGCATCCTTCGTAATGTCATCCTTTGTGGGGCCAAGCCCTCCGGTCGAGATAACTACTTGATTCAACGAGAGTTCCTCGCTCAGACGCTGAATAATACAGCCTCGGTCGTCA
>JAILQG010000056.1 GCA_024699055.1 Bacteroidales bacterium | reverse complement strand
CCGGCGCTGGTGTAGGCTTCGGGCCTGAATCCGCCTCCGAACAGTTCGGCTATCCTGTCCTTGTCGGTGAGCACTACGAACCTCCAGGGCTGGACGTTCATGGCCGAAGGAGCTGCCATTCCGGCCTTGAGTATGGTCTCGAGCTGTTCCCTCGGAACGGCTTCCCCGTTGAAAATGCGGATGCTGGTGCGGGTCATGATGACATCCATTGCCGCAGGCACGGCTTCATTGCTGCCCTCTTTGCACCCGGCCAGCACTCCGGCTGCCAGGGCAATGACGATGAAAAGGTGTGATTTCATATCTGTTATAGTTGTTTGCAATAACGCAAATATAGCGGTTTTCCGATATTTATTCCTACCTTTATGGTATGAAAAAGATTGCTATGGTTATGGTTGCGCTGGCATTCGCCGCGCTGACCTTCGCAGGATGCTCGGTGGAGCAGAAGGAAATGTATACTCTCGAGAACGCCTCGGGAATGAAGGTGGTCGTGACGCCTTTCGGCGCGCGTGTCGTGTCCGTGTTCGTACCCGACAGGGACGGCAACATGCAGGACGTGGTGCTGGGCTTCGACGGCGAAATCAGCTACCATCCCGAATACAACCTCACCGACTTCGGAGCGACCATCGGGCGCTATGCCAACCGCATCGGCGGCGGCCGCCTGGAAATCGATGGCAAGGAATACCAACTGCCGCAGAACAACTTCGGGCACTGCCTCCACGGCGGGCCCACGGGCTGGCAGTATCAGCCTTATACGGTCGAAAAGGTCACCAAGAACAGCATCCGGCTTCGCATAGACTCCCCCGACGGCGACAACAATTTCCCCGGCAACGTCACCGCGAAGGTCACCTATACACTCACGTCGAATAATGCCATAGACATTAAGTATGAGGCAGTTACCGATGCTCCTACGGTGGTCAACATGACCAATCACTCCTATTTCAACCTGAACGGCAACCCGGAACTTACGGTAGAAAACTGCATCCTTACCGTCAACGCCGACTGCTTCACCCCGGTCGATTCCACCTTCATGACGACGGGCGAAATCCTCCCCGTCGAGGGCACCCCGATGGACTTCAGGACCGGCGTGGAAATCGGAAATGTCGTGGGCATCTTTGATTTCGAGCAGATCCGGAACGGCAGGGGCATCGACCACAACTGGTGCCTCAACACCTACAGGGACGGCAAGGGCGACGACAGCGTGGTCGCCGCCAGCGTCTACAGCCCGCTTACCGGCATCAATCTGGACGTCTATACGGACGAGCCCGGCATCCAGGTGTATTCCGGCAACTTCCTCGACGGCACGGTAATAGGCAAGAAGGGCATCGTTTACGGCAAGCACGCCGCCATCTGCCTGGAAACCCAGAAGTATCCCGACACACCCAATAAGCCGGAATGGCCGTCAGCACTCCTGCGCCCGGGCGAGACGTATCGCAGCCACACCGTTTACGCCTTCAGCGTCAAATAGAAAGGGACTTAACTACCACCTTGCCGATTTTTACAGGAAGGACGAAGCGCACCTTGCCGCCTTCGGCCTTCTTGTCTTTTTTCATGGCCTCGAAGAGCTCGCTTTCGGGGCACGGGAGTTCGGTGGGAAGGCCGCAGGATTCGAAGTCGGCCTTGAGCTTTGAGGCGAGGCCTTTTTCCGCGATGCCGAGCTCCTCGGCGCGCCGCGCCGCCTGCACTATCCCTATCGCAACTGCTTCTCCGTGAGAGAATTGCCTGCCTTCCGCGGCGGCGGTGTTCTGCCACCACTCGATGGCGTGCCCCCAGGTGTGCCCGAGGTTGAGCTTGCGCCTTTCGCCCTTTTCGAGCGGGTCCTTGTCCACGATGTCCTGTTTTACGTTGGAGGCGTCCTGGATAAGCGCGGACAGTTCCGTGAGCCCTTCGGCGCTGCAGGCCGGATTGGCGCCTCCGCGGGCGTATTCGCCAATCAGGCGGACCGTCCTTTCGTAGCCACCGTTCACATTTTTGATAATGAACGACTTGAGCATCTCCGCGGCGCCCGAGAGGAACTCGCGGCGTGGCAGCGACCTGAGCACGTCGGGGAAGATATAGGTGAATTCGGGCTGCCTGAAGCTGCCCAGGATATTCTTGTACGAGTCGAGGTTGACGCCGGTCTTGCCGCCTATTGAGGCGTCGACCTGCGCAAGCAGCGTGGTGGGGATGTTGGCGTAGTCTATGCCCCTTTTGTAGATGGAAGCGGCGAAGCCGACCATGTCGGTGGTGATGCCGCCGCCTGCCGCGAGTACCAGCGCGCCCCTGTCTGCGCCCTGTTCGAGCAGCCACCGGCAGATGCCGAGCACGCTGTCCATGGTTTTCAGTTCCTCCGAAGTGTCTATTGCGAGCATGGGATAGTCGCCGAGGAAGCGGGCGAACCCCTCCACGTTGCGGTCGCACACTATGAATATCTGCTTGTGTGCCGCCAAAGCCTCTTGGATGGTCATAACGAACAAAAATAACATTTTTTTGTATATCTTTGCAGTTCAACAGGCCCCGGTGGCGGAATTGGTAGACGCGCTGGACTCAAAATCCTGTGTCTGATGAGGACGTGCCGGTTCGAGCCCGGCCCGGGGCACCAATGATCTGCACGGTTATCCAGAGAAAGACTTACGGGGAGATCCTCACTCTTCTCGACGATCCGTGGATAGAGCTGGCGGAGATACGTCTCGACCTGTGCTCCCTTTCCGACGAAGAAACGGAAAATCTTTTCTCCGATACCGACACCCCCCTGATAGCCACCTGCAGGATAGAAAACACCGGTGAAGAGGAGGCTGAAAGGCGGCTTTCGCTCGCCATCAGGGCCGGAGCCCATTACGCAGACCTGGAACTGGAGGCTCCTTCCGATTTTTCGAAACGTTTCCGCGACCTCTGCCGCGAGTGCGGCACCGAAATCATCCGCTCATATCACAATTTTCAGGAAACACCGTCACTCGAATATCTGCAGCAGGTGAAGGCCCGTTGCTTCCGCTATGGCGCCGACATTGCCAAGATAGTCACGACCGCCTCCTCCGCAGAGGACTGCAGGGTGCTGGAAGAACTGTATGAGGCCGAGGGCGGACGTTTGGTTGCGTTTGCGATGGGCGACCATGGCCGCAAGTCCCGTCTCGGCTGCCTCCGCCTCGGCGCCCCGTTCACCTATGCCTCGCTCTCCGAAGACCTCGCCACCGCGGCCGGGCAGTACAGCTTCGAGGAAATGCACCGCAAGGTGTACGGCTCCTTCCGCGGATTCTGGCGAGTCGGCGACATCACCGTTCCGGCTTCAAAGAGTTTCGCCCAGCGCGCCATCATCTGCGCGGCGCTTGCAAAGGGCCGCAGCCATCTGCACGGATACACTCCCTGCGAAGATTCCGAGAGCGCCATCAGGGTGGCCCAGACGCTCGGCGCCAAGATCCGCCGCGACGGCACCACCCTCACCATCGACGGCACCGGTGCGGCCCGGACGTCGCTGGAAGAGCTGAACACCGGCGAGAGTGGTCTGCTCACCCGCCTCTGCATCCCGCTGATGGCGGTGCTGAACGACCGTCCGCTGACCGTTATCGGGGAGAAAACCCTGCTGCAGCGCCCCCTGAAGGGGGTGCAGAGCATCATGGCCTCGTTCGGAGTGCCGGTGCGCAGCGAGAAGGTTCCCCTTGAAATCACCCCGCCGCTCATTCCGGGCAACGCCGAGATTTCCGGCAAGGACGGTTCTCAGCTCATCAGCGGCCTCATGGCGGCCCTGCCCCTGTGCGGGAAGAACTCCACAATATACGTGTCCGAGCCCAAGAGCATCCCCTACATGTTCATCACCGAAGACGTGCTGGGTAAGTTCGGGGTGCGCATCAAGGCCGAGATGGAAGGCGACGAGAAAATGCTGGAAGAGCAGGACTGGAGCGGATGCAGCCAGGTGAGCTTCTCCATCAGGGGAGGCCAGTCCTACAAGGCCGCCGACCTCGATATAGAAGGCGACTGGAGCGCCGGTGCAGTGTTCCTTGTGGCAGGCGCCATCTTCGGAAAAGCCGAAGTCTCCGGGCTCAACACCGACTCTCTTCAGGCCGATCTGGCGATTGCCGACATCCTGGTGCAGGCCGGTGCGGTAGTGTCAGAACTGGACGGCTCCGTGTGCGTGAGCAAGGCTCCGCTGGTCAGCTTCGACGCCGATCTGGGCAACGCCCCCGACCTCTTCCCCATCTGCTCGGTGCTCGCCTCGTTCTGCGACGGCATCACCACGCTGAAGGGGGTAGGACGCCTGCACGACAAGGAGAGCGACCGCGCCGTGGCAATCCTGGAGATGCTGGCCCGCTTTGGCGTAAAGGCGCAGATAGTCGAGGATGAACTGCAGATAGAAGGGCGCAACCTGAGCTCGCGCATCGTCAGCGGCGACCTGCTCAAGGGCGGCAGCTTCACCACCCGTCACGACCACCGCATGGCCATGGCGCTCAAGATAGCTTCGATGGGAGCCGACTCGCCCGTGGTGCTTGACGACGCCGACTGCGTAGCCAAGTCCTTCCCCGGATTCTGGGAATTATTTGATTATTGAAAATTAGTATCTTCGTCGCATGAACAGTTTCGGACAGTTTTTCAAGGTTACGATTTTCGGCGAGTCGCACGGACCGGCTATAGGGGTCACTCTGGACGGAGTCCCCGAAAACATAGAGCTTTACGAAGAGGATTTCGAGGAAGATATCGCCAGGAGGGCCCCCGGGCGCAAAGGAACCACGGCGCGCAAGGAGGCCGACAGGGCCAGGATCCTCAGCGGCGTGTATAACGGTTATACCACCGGCTCGCCCCTCACCATCATATTCTGGAATTCTAACGTGGAGGGCAGGGATTATCTTCAGTTCGATGACATCCCGCGTCCCGGCCATGCCGACCTGGTGGCCAACATCAAATACAATTTTGCCAACGATCCCCGCGGCGGCGGGCATTTCAGCGGACGCCTCACCCTCCCCATCGTGGCCGCAGGCGTGGTCGCCAAGAAAATCCTGTCGTCCCAGTTCAATCCCGAGCCGCTTCCGGAAGGAGCTCCCGAGTCGACATACGAGGTCGGCGAAAGGGAGGGGATAGACTTCTCGAAGCTGCCCCAGGCCCGTATGCAGGCTGCGGAAGAGCAGATTGAGCGCCGCGACGTCACCATCCATGCCGAGCTGCTCGAAATCGGCGGCGAACGCGACAGCAGCAAATGGGACGACCTGCTCGACAAGACCGCCAAGGAGGGAGACTCCCTGGGAGGCATCATAGAATGCCGCGTGGAGGGGCTTCCGATAGGGTTCGGCGAGCCGTTTTGGGACAGCATGGAATCGCTCCTCTCGCATGCGATGTTCAGCATTCCCGGAATCCGTGGGATAGAGTTCGGCGACGGCTTCGCCGCATCCCGTATGCGCGGTTCCGAGCACAACGACCCATGGGGTCCGGAGGGTCCCCGCAAGAATGGGGCGGGAGGCATCAACGGCGGGCTTTCCAACGGCGGTCCCATCATCTTCAGGGTGGCGGTCAAGCCCACATCCAGCATCGCTGCGCCCCAGAAAACCTGGAACTTCGCCAAGAAGAAAGAAGACATCCTGCAGATCACCGGACGTCACGACGTGTGCTTCGCGCTCCGCACTCCGGTCGTCGTTGAGGCGATGACCGCGATTGTGCTGGCCGACCTTCTCTGACAGGCATCCTTTAAATATTATTTTGTATCTTTGTAGACTATTGTCATGCAAAGGTATGGACGAGCATCAACTTCTTAAGGACATTGCAGAAAAGGAATACGGCGAAGGGTTCGTAACCGATATCCGGCAGGAGTTCATTCCCAAGGGTCTTAACGAAGACATTGTGCGGCTCATTTCCTCCAAAAAGGATGAGCCCGACTGGCTGTTGGAGTTCCGTCTCGATTCTTTCCGCAAGTGGCAGAAGATGACCCCTCCCAAGTGGGGGCACCTCAGCCGCCTGCCGGAAATCGACTTTCAGGACATTATCTACTATGCCGCGCCTAAGCGCGACGAAGACGCCCCCACCGAAATAGACCCGGAGCTCAAGAAGACTTTCGACAAGCTCGGCATCCCGGTGGGCGAGCAGGAAGCCCTTGCCGGCGTGCGCGGCACCACCGCGGTCGACGCCGTATTCGACTCCGTATCGGTGAGCACCACCTTCCGCAAGACCCTCCTCGAAAAGGGGATTATTTTCTGCAGCTTCGGCGAAGCCGTAAAGGAGTATCCCGAGCTCGTCCGGAAATATCTGGCCACGGTGGTTCCCAACGGCGACAATTTCTATGCGGCGCTCAACAGCGCGGTGTTCTCGGACGGCTCTTTCTGCTACATTCCGAAAGGAGTCAAGTGCCCGATGGACCTGAGCAGCTACTTCCGCATCAACGCGGCGGGGACGGGCCAGTTCGAGCGCACCCTCATCGTGGCGGACGAAGGCTCCAGCGTGAGCTACATGGAGGGCTGCACCGCTCCCATGCGCGACGAGAACCAGCTGCACGCTGCGGTGGTGGAAATCATAGTGGAGAAAGATGCCGACGTCCGTTACAGCACCGTGCAGAACTGGTATCCGGGCGACAAGGACGGCCGCGGCGGCATCCTCAATCTGGTTACCAAGAGGGGTGTCTGCAAGGAGGGCGCTCATCTGAGCTGGACCCAGGTCGAGACCGGATCGGCCATAACCTGGAAATATCCTTCCACCATCCTGCAGGGGGACAACAGCACGTCCGAATTCTATTCCGTCGCCCTCACCAACAACTGGCAGCAAGCCGACACCGGCACCAAGATGATACATGTCGGCCGGAACACCCGCAGCCGCATCATCTCGAAGGGCATTTCCGCCGGTCACAGCGAGAACTCCTACCGGGGAATGGTGCGCATGCTCCCGGGGGCCTCGAATTCCCGCAACTACAGCGAATGCGACAGCCTGCTCATCGGCGACAAGTGCGGTGCGCATACCTTCCCGTTCATCCGCAACCAGAACCCCACCTCGGTAGTGGAACATGAGGCCACGACATCGAAGATAAGCGACGACCAGCTCTTCTACTGCAACCAGAGGGGGCTCGGTCCCGAAGAGGCCGTGGGCCTGATCGTGAATGGATATGCCCGCGAGGTGCTGAGCCGCCTGCCCATGGAGTTCGCCGTGGAGGCGCAGAAACTGCTCAGCGTAAATCTGGAAGGGGCGGTAGGTTAATGGAAAAAACGTTTTAAAGAACATATGAAACTACTGGAAATAAATGATTTGCATGCTTCGGTCGAAGGAAAGGAAATCCTCAGGGGAGTGAATCTCTCCATCGGGGAAGGAGAGGTGCATGCGGTAATGGGCCCGAACGGGGCGGGAAAGAGCACTCTCGGCGCCGTCCTCACCGGCAGGCCCGGCTATGTCGTAACGGGCGGCAGCATCCTTTTCAAAGGTCGCAACCTGCTGGAAATGAAGCCTGAAGAAAGGGCCTGGGCCGGTATCTTCATGAGCTTCCAGTATCCCATCGAAATCCCCGGAGTTAGCATCACCTCGTTCATGAAAAGCGCCGTGAACGCCAGGCGCAAGGCCCTCGGCAAGGACGAGTATACCCCCGCCGAGTTCCTCAGGCTCATGAAGGAGAAGATGGCTTTCGTGAAGATGAAGGGCGAGTTCGCCAAGCGCGAAGTCAACGTTGGCTTCAGCGGAGGCGAGAAGAAGCGCAACGAGATTTTCCAGATGGCGATGCTCGATCCGACCCTGAGCATCCTCGACGAGACCGACAGCGGCCTGGACGTGGACGCGCTCAAGACTGTGGCCGACGGCGTGAACGCCCTCAGGAGCCCCGCCAAATCCGCAATCGTCATAACCCATTACAAGCGTCTGCTCGAAATGGTCACCCCCGACAGGGTGCATGTCCTCCGCGAAGGCAGGATAGTTGCCGAGGGCGGCTTTGAACTGGTGGAACAGATTGACAATCAGGGATACGACAGCATCAGATGAAAAAGCTCTATATAGCCGGCATAGACGAAATCCCGCAGCAGACCACCCTGGAAGACAACGACGTGGTCCATCTCACGATTGTATGTCCTCCCGGATACAGCGGCAATATCAATTTCAGCATCGACATCCTTCGTCCGGGGGTGGAGCTTGACATGGCCGGCCTTTATTTCTGCAGCCGCGGCGAAAAGCAGAATTTCAACATCAACGTGCGCCACATGGTAGGCGGCGC
>JAILQG010000017.1 GCA_024699055.1 Bacteroidales bacterium | reverse complement strand
TGGATTCGCTAGTAATCGCGCATCAGCCATGGCGCGGTGAATACGTTCCCGGGCCTTGTACACACCGCCCGTCAAGCCATGAAAGCCGGGGGTGCCTGAAGTTCGTGACCGCAAGGAGCGACCTAGGGCAAAACTGGTAATTGGGGCTAAGTCGTAACAAGGTAGCCGTACCGGAAGGTGTGGCTGGAACACCTCCTTTTTGGAGCTTCTCCTTTTGCTTCGATGCTCGCGGATGTTCAAGGCACGGTAGCCTTGTACTTATCTTTTTCAATATATATAGGCTCGTAGCTCAGTTGGTTAGAGCGCCACACTGATAATGTGGAGGTCCGCGGTTCAACTCCGCGCGGGCCTACTTTTTTTTACTGACTGGGGGTATAGCTCAGTTGGTAGAGCGTCTGATTTGCATTCAGAAGGTCGCCGGTTCGAATCCGACTATCTCCACATATACACAATTTCGCACCCGCAGGTCGAAGTTGTGTATTTTTTTTGTATTTTTAGTCCATGAAAACGACTAAAGTAAGTTCACGTACAGTATTCATAGCCATAGTTGCGGCTCTCGGAGGAATACTGTTCGGTTACGACACGGCTGTTATATCCGGCACCACTGAAGTTGTAAAATCACAGTTCGGGCTCAGCACCGGCGGGGAGGGCTGGTATGTGGGCTGCGCGCTCATAGGATCCATCATCGGAGTGCTCATCGCCGGCATGATGTCCGACTTCCTGGGAAGGAAGAAGACAATGCTCATATCGGCACTCCTCTTCTCGGTATCGGCCATAGGGTGCGCCCTGAGCGCCGACTTCACCCAGCTCGTGATATTCCGCATGATCGGAGGCTTCGGAATAGGAATAGTGTCTATCGTTTCGCCGATTTACATCTCAGAGGTGTCCCCCGCGGAGGTGAGGGGCACCATGGTGAGCCTCTATCAGCTGTTCATCACCATAGGCTTCCTCCTGGCATACCTTGCCAACTACCTTATCCTCAAGGGGACCTCCATGGCAGATTACTGGAGGCCCATGCTCGGCGCGGAGGCCGTCCCGGACATCCTCTTCCTCGTCCTCATTTTCTTCATCCCCGAAAGCCCCCGCTGGCTGCAGGTGCGCGGACAGAGGGAAGACAAGAGCGAGGAGTGGAAGGCCCTCCGCGAAAAGGGCATCCTCAAGGCCGTCCTCATCGGCAGCGCCATAGCCATCCTGGGACAGTTCATGGGCGTAAACGCCGTGCTCTACTACGGTCCCAAGATTTTTGCCGACGCCGGCTTCCAGGATCCCCTCTTCTCCACGGTGCTGGTGGGCGTAGTGAACATGCTCACCACCGTGATAGCGCTCGCAATCATCGACAAGGTGGGCCGCAAGCAGCTCGTGTGGTGGGGCGTCGGCGGAATGATATTCTGCCTCCTGATGATAGGACTTTACTTCCTGCCGTCCACCAGCCTTCCCACCTGGTTCATGCTCACCTTCTTCCTCCTGTACGTATTCTGCACGGCGATATCCATCAGCGCCGTGGTGTTCGTGCTCCTCAGCGAGATGTACCCCAACCGCGTGCGCGGCCTTGCGATGTCCATCGCCGGGTTCGCCCTCTGGGTCGGCACATACCTCATCGGGCAGCTGACGCCCTGGATGCTGGAAACCTTCACTCCCGCCGGCACCTTCTTCCTCTTCGCCTTCATGTGCGTGCCTTACCTGTGGATAATGTACAAGCACGTGCCCGACACCACAGGGAAAACCCTGGAAGAGATAGAGGAATACTGGAGGAACAAATAATGCGTCCGCGGCATCTTTTCCATGCAGCGCTGCTCCTCCCGCTGTTTGCGGCCTGCACCCCTGCGTATGACGTTGCAGTAGTGGGCGGCGGGACCGGCGGGACGGCAGCTGCCATAGAGGCCGCACGCGGCGGAGCGCGGGTACTTGTCATAGAGGAAAGCCCGTGGCTCGGCGGCATGCTCACGAGTGCGGGAGTGAGCGCAATAGACGGCAACTACCGCCTCCGGGGCGGCATCTTCGGGGAATTCACCGATTCGCTGGCAGCCCGTTACGGCGGCTATGAGGCCCTCAAGTCCGGCTGGGTATCCAACATCCTATTCAATCCCGCCGTGGGGGCCGAAGTACTCGGCAACATGGCCCGGGAAGCCGGCGTGGAAGTAAGGACCGGCAGTTGCAAGGAGATTCAGAGGGAAGACGGCCGGAGGTGGCGCCTGCGCCTTGGCGACGGCCCGCCCGTAAGGGCCCGCATCCTCATCGACGGGACCGAGCTCGGGGACGTCGCCCTCGGGGTGGGAGCGCAGGAGCTCCGGGACCGCGTCTCGCTCCAGGACATGACCTACGTGGCCGTCGTGAAGTATTACGACCAGGACATGACGATGGAAGAGCCGGAAGGATACAATCCGGAGCTGTACCGCAGCTGCTGCGACACCTGGCCCGCCGACATGACGCTCACCTACGGAGCCCTTCCGGACGGCCATATCATGCTCAACTGGCCCCAGGGCGGCAACGACATCTACCTGGACTACCTGGACATGCCGCAGGAAGAGGTTTACCGGCAGGCCAAAAACCGCACCCTGGGATACATATACTACCTTCAGACGGAGCTGGGCTACAGGAACCTCGGCATCGCCGACGACATCTTCCCTTCTGAGGACGGGCTGCCGTTCTACCCCTACTACAGGGAATCGCGCCGCTTTGCGGGGAAGGACACCATGACCCTGGCCGCCGCAAAGAATCCGTACGGATACGACCTCTACACCCGCGCCGTCGCGGTGGGAGACTACCCCGTGGACCATCACCACAACCAGAATCCCCGCCGGGAGGAGCTCTCGCACCTCTGGTACGGGAAGATACCCTCCTTCAGCGTCCCCATGGGAGTGCTTGTCCCCGTGGGGGTGGAAGACCTTCTCCTTGCGGAGAAAAACATCTCCGTGAGCTGGGAGATGAACGGCGCCACCCGTCTTCAGCCCGTAGTGACGGGCCTCGGGCAGGCGGCAGGAGCACTTGCGGCAATAGCCATAAAGAGCGGCAGGCATCCTTCGGAAGTGCCCGCCTCCGAGGTGCAGGAAGTGCTTCTGGACCACGGCTGCTACCTTCTCCCCTTCCTGGACCTCAAGCCCTCGGATCCGGGCTTCAGGGAATTGCAGGAGAAGGGCGTAAGAGGAGAAGTCCGCGGAACGGGCCGCAGCGTCGGCTGGGCGAACGAAACCTGGGTAAATACACCTGAGCAATGAAAAGAAATCTGGCGATAGACATCTTCAGGGGCCTCACGATGGTCCTCATGGTATTCGTAAACGAATTCTGGAAGGTATTCGACGTGCCCCACTTCCTGGAGCATTTCGACACTCTGGAAGACGGCATGGGCCTGTCGGACCTCGTATTCCCCATGTTCCTCTTTGCAATGGGAATGTCGATTCCCTACGCCCTGGAGCGGAGACGCGAAAAGGGATACAGCACCGAAAGCACCCTAGTCCACATCATCAGCCGCACATTCGCGCTTCTCGTGATGGGAGCCTTCATCTGCAACCAGGAATCCCGCCCCATGGAGGGGAACCGCGCGCTGTGGGTATTGCTGATGGTCGTGGGGTTCTTCCTGTGCTGGAACCAGTACCCCAGGGACTGGAAGCCCGCAAAGTGGCTCAGGATTGCCGGAGGGGTGCTCCTCGCAGCGCTTGCCGTCTGTTACCGCTCCGACGACGGAGCCCTCTTCGAGGGCCTCTGGTGGGGCATCCTGGGGCAGATTGGCTGGATGTACCTCTTCTGCGCCGTAGCCTATCTGCTGTGCCGGGAAAGGAAGTGGATAATCCCTCTCCTCTGGACGGCCGTGTGCTTTACCAATCTGAGCTTCGTCCCCATGCGCGACGGCAGCCTCTGGATTGGCCACAGCATCCTTTCCGACTTTGCAAACGCCATCCAGCTCGGAAAATGCTACGGCGCCGTGATGGGTCTGGGCGGCATGATGCTCACGCTCGCGGACTGGGCGCTCAAAGACCACACTCCAGCGATACGAATAGGCCTCGGAGCCGCAGCGGCCGCCGTTCTCACGGTTCTCGGAATGGCGTCACACACCGGTTGGATCATATCCAAGAACCTCGGGACTCTCCCCTGGTGCCTCTTTGTAACGGCAATATCGGTGGCGCTCTACACCCTTCTCCGCTTCCTGGAGAGGAAGGGATGGACGGGATGGTTCAAACCCATCGCCCCCGCCGGCACCGCCACACTTACCGTATATATGATTCCCTACCTCTTCATTGCGCTCTGGGTGGCGGTGAATCCCACGCCGGCTCCCTGGCTCACCGGCTGGGTGGGCGTAGCGAAATGCTCCCTCATGGCCGCCGTTTACATAGGCTGCGCATGGGGGCTCACAAAGGCGGGTATCAAGTTGAAGATCTAGCGGAGGCTGGGAACTCATTTATAAAGTCATTTCTTGCTGGACAGCCCCGCCCTGGAGCCGCACCCAGGTGCGGAAGCCGGGCTCCCCTTTGCTGAATCTGAAAACGCGGCAGCCGGAAACGGTCCCGGGCACTGTGTGGGTACCGGAAGGGATGTATCCGTCCGGACCCAGGTGATTATACACGGTGTCACATCCGGAGAACCGCCCGTAGATGAAATTAACTCCGCGATATTGTAGGATGTAGTCGCAGTCGTGGTCGTGGCCCGTTACGATTGCCTTCACGTCCCCCATTTCAATGAACTGCGCCAAAAGGCCAGAATTGAGCTCCGACGGGCACGGAGGTTCCCCGTTTGTTCCGCAAACGGGCTGCACCCCGGCGGCGAGCGCATCCTCGAGTTCGCGTAGCGGTATGTGGAAAAACGCAACGGAAGGCACGGGGGCACCGTCGTTTTCGCGGGTGAAGCGTTCGCTGTGCGCACGGTACCACCCTATCTGATTGTGGCGGATGTAATCGTAGCAATGTTTCACACCCTCAAGCGCCACCGCGTCCATGGAGTCGAAAAGGTAGAACACCCGATCCACCCCGCCAGCTCCGGAGAGGGTGAGGACGTCGTTGGAACAGCCGTACACGCCCTCTTTTGGCGGCAGGTTCACACATCCGGGAAGCGTACGGACAGCAGCAAATATGTTCTCCCGGGTGCTCCCGAACTGGGCGTCGTGGTTGCCCAGGGCCACCGCCCAGGGGATGCCGCTGTCAGACAGGGGGCGGAGTATCTCCAGGGCGCTTTCGATATCGGGACTTCCATAGACAATGTCCCCCGTGTGTATCACAAGGTCCGGCCTCACGGCGGCGAGAGACTCCTTCTCGCAGTCAAGGGCCCTGGCGCTTCGCGGGTCCCCTTTGATGTAATGGGTATCGGTGAACTGAAGCACCGTAAAAGTGCCGTCGGGGCCGTAATGGAAGTTCCCGGCGATACGGGAATCCGGCCCGGAGGTGCCGCGTGAGCAGGCTTCAAGCACGGGGGCGGCTGCAACACCCGCCGCAGCAATCGCGGCCCCTTTGAGGAATGATCTACGGTTCATTTTGCCAATTTAGCAATAATCGGCCTTAAAAACAAAAAGCGCCGGTCACTGGGGGCCGGCGCATGAGGAGAAATTACTGAAGTCTATTACTCGCCGATGGCAATTTTATATTTGGCGACAATTCCCCTGCCGGAATTGATGACGAAGAGTTCCAGCGCGTCTTCGGCGGGATGGAGCAGTACGTCGGCACTGTTCTGCCACAGGAAATCGGCGGGAATCTCGATATCGGCGGCAGGATTGATGGTGACGAGCGGCTTTACGTCCTTGATGTCGGTCGCATCCATGACATAAATGCTTGCATTGCTGGAGTAGTCGAAGTGGAAGCCCTGGGTGTAGGCGAGAATGCGCTTGCCTTTGTAATCCACCAAAGCAAGGTTGTTCTGGTTGTCGTTGCCGCCGCTTCCGGCATTGGAAATGAGTTTCCAATCATAAGGGACCGCCCAGTTGGGAGTATAGGCATCGGCCAGATAGCAGAGACTCTCAAGACCGTCATAGCCGCGGAACAGGACGCCTTCGTGCAGAGAGGTGCCCAAAGAGATGGTGGCAGCTGTTTCAGGAGTCCAGAAAACATTGGCTCCGGGACCGGGGCCCTGGTTCTGGGTGCCGTAATAATTGGAAACTGCGGAATAGTTCTGGATGTCATAACCGAACCAGCAGGCGGATCCGCCTGCCACACCGGTAATAACGGCTTTCTCCGCCAGATTGCCGCGTACGCGCAGACCGCCGACGGTTCCGTAATCCTTGTTCTCCACCTTGATGGAATTCTCAATCTTGTTGGGGTCGGCGGTGTAGAAGATGGTAAGCTCGGTTCCGCTGGTGAGCGTCATGGAATTCCAGTCCATGTCGGCGCTTACATCAGGCATGACAATGATATTGCCGGCATCGTCGCTGCAGATGGAGGTAGGGGTAATGCCGGGATAGGTGATGGCCTTCCAGTAGGTGCCGTCGGCAGGGCTGATGGCGTGAACCTTTTCACCGTCGGAAATCAGGAGGGCTCCCGTAGCAGTGTAGGCCAGACGGTTGTAAGCGGCAGGAATGTTGAGCTCTGCAAGCGTCTTGCTCCATTCGAGTGCGGCGGCGGCGCCTTCAACTGCAACGCCTTCCTGCTGGAACCAGCCAAGGCCGCCGAAATTGCCGTCTTCAGCTCCATCGATGATACCCACGGTGTACAGATAATCCTCGCGGGGGAAGTAAGAGTCGTTGGGCTGCATGGTGAGGGTTACAGTAGAGGCCGCCGTATCAAATGCCAGCTTGCACCAGCCGTTGTCCATGATATCCACGCCGGCATCGATGGAAGCATCGTAAACTGACATGTAGGCGCGCCAGCCGATATTCGTACTGATGTTGATTACGAAGGTTCCGCCTTCCTGAGGGAAGGTAACGGGAACGCCGGCATAGAAGCTCCACTGCAGGCCGGCCCAGTCGCCTTCGTACTCAAAATAAGGGACAAAAGCCATCTGGCCGACGGTTACTTCTTTCTCGATCCCGCCCGCCTTGACGGTAATCTTGGCAGTACGTCCGATGACATTTTCGAGTATCGCCCAGGTTTCAGGATCCTGGACATACTCATGTGTCTCGGCGACCGTCAGCACGATTTTGCTGTCCACCATACCCTTGGTGGTGGTGGCAGTAATCCAGTCAACCGCCTCCGGAATCACCACTTCGTAATCGACATTGGCGCTGACGGGGATTTCCAGGACACCGCCTTCTGCGGGAACTGTATAATCAACCGCATCAAGATTCATGGCATCCAGCTGCCCCTGGGTAACGGTAACCTCGGCAGTCTTGGTTCCGGCGGTAATGGTAACCGTAGCGGAACGGCTGTCGGTCGTCTCATTCTTGAGCGCAGAAGCCTTGACAGTGCAGTCTCCGGCATCTCCGCTGGCGGGAGATACAGTGAGCCAGGACTCGGAAGATTTTGCCTCCCACGGCACGGAAGAATTGAATTTGATGGAAACAACATCTCCCTCCTGGGAAATGCTTACCGCTGCGTCGGAAGAGAGTGTCACACTATCTTCCGGGACCTTCTCGCAGGATACGGCCAGAGCCGCGACCAGCAACGAAGCTAACAACAAAAAACGTTTCATAATGTTAATAGTTAAATGGTTAATTAAGAGTTGACAAATATTGATCTATTCCTGTTTTGAATGCCTCCCAATAATCATACATGCGTATGTGGCAAAGGTCGAAAATGAAAAGTCCGTCGGAATTGGCCATCATGGCGGCCACGATATCGGGAATCAGGCCTTCCTGATGTCCGTTCTCGAAACCGCTGCCGTTGCCGATATCCGGACCGGCGGCAAACGGAACATCTCCGCACAGGCGTTTCGCCCCAAGTTTTGCAAAGCCTTCCATGGTCCATTCCGTAGAGCCATGCACATCGCCGGTCCCTGCATAAGCGCCAAGGAAAATGAAGTCCAGCAAGTCTCCTAAGCCCGTTTTCTGGTAGTTGTTCGGAACCCATTTGTAAGAGGATTCGTTCTTCTTGAGCTCGTATCTGGAACTGGACCAGTTTACACCGGAACGATAGTATTCGCTGAACCAGGCGCCGACATAGACGCCGAAACGGACATCCGGATTCACCTCATGCACCTTGCCGGCCGCTTTCTCCACGAAGTCGTGGATAATCTTGCAGCGGAAGGTGAGCCAGTTTTTCTGAAGGCCGGTGGGGTTGGAGATGTAGGTCTGTCCCCTCGGAATAACGGGCCATGAAGAAGGCTCGTCGCCCAGGTAGGTGGTAAAAGCCTCCTTTGCGGCATCGGTATAACCTGCATCCAGATTGTTGTCGTCGTAGCGGCACCGGTCAAGGACAATGCCGTCCAGGCCTTCGTACGCAGCCAGCTCTCCCAGCAGGGTGAGCAGGAACTCCTGCACCTGCGGATTGGCGGGATCCAGGAAACGGGGGCCGTTGTCCGGGTCGTCCATGGCGTTTGTCAGCCCCGACGATAGATTATCGACGGAGCACCAGGACCTGAGTTCCGGTCTGTCGTAGAGCATGCCGACCGTACCGAGGGACGACTTGTAGCCGCCGACCATGGTATTGATGGCCGCATTAACCCTCAACCCGGCTGCATGGCCGGCCTGGATAAAAGTGGCCAGATAGTCGAACGTCGCCGTTCGCTCCACATATTTGTAACGCCCGTTGACCCAGGCGGCCTCCTTGAGACAGGCCGGTGCGACCGCCGAGGAGAAAAGCACGTCGCCGGTGGTAGGCCGGACATCCACGATAACGTCCGTAAACCCCATGTCGGCAATACGACGGCAATCCTCGGCGATATAGGCGGCGTCGTTGGCATAGTACTGGAAATTGGCTGCGGCGTCCACCCACACATAGCGGGGCTTCCCCTGGATTTCCGGAAGCCCGGGGCCTGAAGGGCCGTCCGGTTCCTCCGGTGACTCCGGTCCGTTCCAGGCGTCCCGCCATTTGTAATCATGCGGGTCCTCCGTCACGCAGGCGAAGAGCAATGCCAACGAAGCGAGTATGAGCGTCAGTTTTCTCATTTTGTCTTAAGCATCACCACGGAAGCGACGGGGCGCTGCGAGCCGTCGGAGACCTTGATTGTTTCCTGCCCCTGGACCAGCAGGCATGAGGAGCCGCCGCCGTCCAGATTCAGGGCCTCGGTGCAGCCCAGGGCCTTCATCAGTTCCGCTTCTTCGGCGAAACTCATACCGGCCACCCCTTCGGTCATGCCGCGACCTTCGCACACGAACAGAATCATGCACTTGTCGGCCGTGAAGCCGATGGCCGTCCGGGGATGGCGCTCCTCGGGCATCTTGTCATCGGCGCCGTCGCCATACAGCATTTCCTCCTTCCAGGTATTCACGATATTTCCTCCCTGGATGAGAACCGGTCCTCCGCCGATGGCGGTCTGCGGGGCAAAATCCACGGCCGCAGCCGGGAACGAGGCGTCCGGCACCTGCAAAGGGTCGTTCTCCCAGGAGTTTTTGGCGGGTTCACTGTAGAGATAGTGCTTGGCTCCGCCGCTCCAATACGTCCAGCCCACGCGGGGCTCATTCTCATTCTGGTAGAAAACTCCGCGAGTGGGATAGTACATGGTAACCCAGTCCATGGACGCGTAGTTGATATTGACGCCGTATGTGCGGCCGCCGCTGACGGCAACCGACGCATTGTAGTTCTTCCCTCCTTCGGAGAAGAAATAACCTCCGTTGACGATAACCGGGGCCGCCGTCTCCTTATAGAACTCGGAAGGAGTCTTCAGCAATTCGGTCGTGCCGCTGATGTCGGGGTCGTCAATAGCCCTGACGTCCCAGCTTATCTTCGTGAGGTCCGCCACGGCGATATAGGCAACGGCTTTCTGACCGCCCAGCTGTGCGGGGCTCCTGTATATGGCGATGCCTTCCGGAACCGCCGTATAAGACGCCGTCACATTGATCCAGCCCTGCGCCACGATGGCAGGATGCGTCTCTACAACTTCGGGGGCTTCGGGCTCGACGGGGTCGGGCCAGCGCCATTCGGGCATGTCCGTGCTGGCGGCCCTGGAACAGGAGACCGTCACGCACATGAATGCCAATAAAAAGTATCTTTTCATCGTTTAATGCAATCCAGACTGTAACCGCCGATCATTCCGGAGAAATGGTCGTAATAGTAGATGTAAAGGACATAACCGTCGGCGGAAGGGGCAAGGATGGCGTCCGCGCATGCCCCGTTGCCGTCATTCGAGCCGGTCTGATACTGCTCGTTGTACATGAAGGGTACAGAGAAGGCAAGCTGAGGCGAATTGTAGATGCGGCCGCTCAGCGAGCCGTTGGTAATGTCGTACACATACAGCTGCGGTCCGGGCCACCATTTGGGGAAGTGGTTGGAGACGAAGAGCAAGAGATAACGAGCGTTATTGAAGCACTTGCTGTCCAGGTTGTTCGGGTCCACGTTTCCGTTTACGTAATAGCCGCCGCCGGGGGCGTCTTCGCTTTCACCGACGCCTTCGCCGGGGATGGCGCTGCCGATGCTCAGATCGGGCTTGAACCATGTCAGCGTGTTATCGGAGTATTTGCAGCTGTACCAACCGGCGTCCATGGAAGGAGAGCCGGCGACGATACAGGTACTGTTGGCAGGGCCGGAGCCCCAGAAGAAGCCCTGCGCCGCAAACAAATCAATCATTTCATTGGAAACGACCGCTCCTCCGACGATATGGATGGCGCGGAATCGGCCGCTGGTGGTCACGCCTGCAAGTCCGGGATATGTGACGGAAATGACGGCCTCGTCTTCTATGTTGCCTATCACCTTCATCTCCAGGCCAAGCTGAATGTCCTGATCGTTCGTGAAGGACAGAAGCAGCTCGGGCGCCTGGTCCACGGAGGAGGTTTTCCAGATATTGAAAACTTCACCGGCTTCCGCCAGGTTGCATATCAGGAGGTGATCCTGTTCATCGGAGGCGATGGCTCCGGTAGGGACGGCGCCGCCGATCTTTATGGTACCACCGGAAGTGCCCATAATCTTGTTGTAATACCTCGGAGCGGAGCCGTCACCCATATTTACGATAAGGTTCGATTCCAGCACCGCGAGGGATACGTTGGCCACGGTATTGTAAGCAGGGAGGCCAAGGCCGGTGGAAGGATCCAGGTTGAACAGCTTCTCGGCGCTGGTTGCATTGACGCCGTAATCAATCTTTTCGGGCACGTTCTTGATCACGTAGTAGTCTGCCGTGCTGACACCGTCATCGGCAGTTACCGTAAAGGTGAAACCGTCGTTGTAATTGTGCGGCTCGCCCGGATCGGGAGAAATGCTGGCATGGGCGGAAAGCGTCACGCTTGCCTCCGCCATGGAAAGATCGTTTGCAGTTATAAGCGAAACACTCTTTGACGCCTTGTCGATGACGCCGTTGAGGGTGGGGCGCTTGAGGGTGAAACTGACGAGCTCGCATTTGTTGGATTTCACACGCTCGCCCGTGATAATGATGTTCCGGGAGGCGCCGGTCGCGTCCGTATAGGTATAAACATTTTCTTCCGTAAGGTCAAGGACCGTGAGCGGCGGTTCAATCTTGCAGTTGGCCTGCAGGGAAGCGCGTACACGCACCTTGGTCATGTAAGGCGTCGTAATGTCGTCGGATGCCTCGGGGAAATACCAGGGGACCGGTATCACATAGCGTTCCGCTTCCGGATCCGAGATTTCCAGACGTCCCATTTCCTGTCCATCATAAGGGCCGAATGCAAAGTATGCGACCAATGAAGTTATACCCTGTCTTTCGGCGGTGGGCTTGACATATTCGGGCTCGTGGCAGGCGGACACGCTGACTGCCAGGATGGCCAAAAACAAATAGGTTATTCTTTTCATAACAGATTCTTCACTTCGTTCAGAATGACATCAGTTCCATTCGGGGTACTGCTTCACCAGGGCGTTCGAATTGAGTTCGCTGTCGGGAAGCGGGAAGCGGTTGAGCATCTTCTGCGGGAAGTTGCGGTCCTTGTCATCCACCGAAACATAGGTATAGAGGTACTGGCCTTCCACTGCCGTCGGTTCAATCTTGAGGCCGTGCACCTGATAGTTGTTAAGCCCTACAGGATAGTTTTCCACGGCGTCTCCCCAGCGGCGGAGGTCCCAATACCATTGTCCTTCAAAGGCCAGTTCTATGCGGCGCTCCTGGCGGATGGCCTGCCAAAGGGCATCCCCGCTCTTGTTGGAATACGGGAGGCCGACACGGGAGCGGACGGCCTTTACGGCGTCATTGGCTGCCTGCGTATCACCTTTACGGAAACAGGCCTCGGCCTTGTTCAGCAGCACTTCGCCATAGCGGAGCAGGATGAAATGCTGGGTGCTCTGTGAGCGCTGTGACAGGTCGTGCGTTTCGTCAACGAATTTGCGCAGATAGTAACCGGTGGTGGTGCGGCCCTGGGGCTGCGGTTCCTTGGCCCATTGGCACCAGCCGTCCGTACCGCCCACGAAGGGCTCTATCTTCCGTTCTTTCCAGGATGAGCCGTTATACAGGATGGTGGCATGGAAACGAGGTTCCAGCTGTGCGTAAGGAGGTTCCGCCGTAGTGGAACTATGCCAGGGCGTCCAATCCGGGAAACCGCCGGCGGCCAGTTCATAGCTTTCCACCATCTCCTGGGTGGGAGTACCGTAGCCGCCTCCCTGCTGTCCCACCAGCTGGTAGTCTCCGCCGGGGGCGTAATAGAAGTCAAACTCGTGAGTCACGTTGTCGGCATACGAGAAACTGTATTGCAGTATGGCCTCCGTATTACCTGACTGGATGGGGGTGGTAAATGCCGCGGCATAGTCGGGCATCAGGGCATACCCCAATTCCTCCAGGGAATCGGCTGCTTCAATTACGGCATCGTAGTCACCGGCATACAGCATGGCACGGGTAATGAGTGCAAGCGCCACGCCTTTGTCCAGCCGTCCCTTCGCCGCTGCTTTTTCGGGCAATACCGAAACGGCGTAATTCAGGTCGCCGGCAATGAACTCCCATCCTTTGGCCTCCGTGGAGAGCTCCTTGTCCACTGCAATCTGCGTAAGGTCTTCATCATAGATGATTACATCCTTGTAACGCTTGACAAGTTCGAAGTAGAGCCAGCCGCGCATCAGTCGCAGCTCGCCTTCCAGCCTGTCCTTGTCGGCCTGCGGAAGGGCTGTTCCCAACGTGTGCAGGTTGGAAATGGCTTCGTTGGTACGGCGGATGGCGTCGTACAGGGAGTCCCAGCAGCCCAGGTACACATCCACGAAGCTGTTGGTGAGGTTGGTGCCGCCATAGGCCACCTGGCTGGGAATGAGGCAATAGGCGAAGTTGACATACGAACCGTACTTGAACTCGTCGGTGAAGGCCTCCGTCATGCCCACGGCGCTGGGCCAGCTGGCATAAATATCGTAAGCGTATGAGTATATGCTGTTTACGGCATATTCGGCACTTTCCGTATTGGCCCACATGACCTTGTCGGAAATGCTGTCCCTGGGTGTCATGTCCAGGAACCCGTTACAGGCGGAAAGAACGCCTGCGAGTGAAAGAATCAATACAATCTTTTTCATAAGGCCATTCTTTTAGAGTGTGATGCTGATGCCGCCCATGATATTGCGCTGCTGCGGATAATATCCGTTGTTCACGCCCGGGGATTCCGGGTCAATCCCGTCCGGAAGGCCGTCCAGGGTGAAGAGGTTGTTGCCCTCCACGAAGATGCGGAGAGTGTGTACGCCGAAGCGCCGGGTGATATTGTCCGGAAGCGTATAACCGATCTGCGCCGTTTTCAGGCGCACGTATGTGCCGTCTTTCCACCAGAAGCTGGAGCTGAGGCCGTTGTCGCCGCCGTGGCCGGCCGTTCCCAGGGTAAGGCGCGGGAAGGTGCCGTCCGGATTGTCCAGGCTATAGGCGTTCTCCACCAGGAAGAGCGGGGAGTTGCCGCCCTCCTTGAAGGTCTTGGTCCAGATGGTGTCGTCGTCGTTTTCGTTGAAGTACGTACCTGTCATGGATACCTGGAAGAGGGAGCCGCCGGTAAACTGGAGGTTCATGTCAAATCCGTTCCAGCCCATGTTGAAATTCAGGCCGTAGGTGAGTTCCGGCCGGTTGCTCTTGCCGAAGATGCCGCGGTCCTGCCAGCTGATTTCGCCGTCGCCGTTGAGGTCGGTGTATTTGATGTCGCCGATGTTGGGACGGGTGCCGTACCAGGCGCTGTTGTCAATCTCTTCCTCGCTCCGGTACAGGCCCTCGGCCAGCCAGCCCCAATGGGAGCCGTAGGTGGTTCCGGTCACTTTCTGCCACTCGGGGACGTTGGGTTCGTCCAGATACTTGAGCCAGCGGGTCTTGGAATAAGTGACCGTAGCGCCGACTTCATAGAAGAAAGGCTTTCCGCCCAGGTTAAAGCGGTTCTTATGGGTAATGAGCACATCGATACCCTTGCTGTCGATGGAATTCCCGTTCACATAGGTAGGATAATAACCGCCCATGGAAGAAGGCTTGCCGCCGCTGTTCCAGGTAAGTATGTCGTAGGTGTAATTATAGAAAGCGTCAATCTCGCCGCCCAGCAGGCCGCCCCAGAGGGAGAAGTCGGTACCGACGTTGTAGGAGAGCGTCTTTTCCCAGGTCAGGTCCTTGTTGGGGACGCCGGAGGTGTAATAGGCGGGGACTGCGGCACCATCAGGGTAAACGACTTTGCCTGCGGGACTGTACTTGCTCAGGAACATGAAAGCGCTTACGCCGTCGTTGCCCAGCAGGCCCACGGAGCCGCGGATTTTCAAGTTGTCCAGCACACCGGAAGCGCCTTGCATGAAGGATTCCTTGGCAAGGTTCCAACCGATGGAGGCCGAAGGGAAGAATCCCCAGCGGGTATTCGTCACACCCGCAAATTTGTAAGAGCCGTCGTAGCGGCCGGTGAACTCGGCAAGATAACGTTCGTCGTAGTTATAGCGGACGCGGCCCACGAAACCGGCGCTGCGGGATGCATCGCTGGAGCCTATCACGGGGTTGGCCGTGGGCGTACCCCTGCTCAGTTCGGGGAGCAGGGCAAAAGGAACGTTCTTCACGTAGGCGCTCAGGTTGTTGGTCTGGAAATCACGGACTTCCGCCAGGACAAGCGCATCCACGCTGTGCTTTGCAAACGTATTGGCATAAGAGACGCTTGCCTGACCGGTAATGGTCTGGGTGTAGTAGGAACCCTCCCCTACCTTGTTGCCGTCGGAGGCGCCGTTCACATCTACCATGGGTGCTGTCCAGCCCCAGGTTCCGTCTTCCATGCGGCGGCGTACCACTACATAATAAGGGGTATCCAGGTTCTTGCTGTAGGTGTCGGCGTAATCGTAGGAGCCGCTTACCTTGGCCTGCAGGCCCTTCACCCAGGGAATCTCCCAGGTAAGGCCGGCATTGAGCGTCCCCTGGAAGCTGCGGTGGTTCTTGGTGCCGCTCTGGTAGAGCGCCGCCAGCGGGCTGTTCGGGAAGGCCTGGTTGTCGGCGATGGCGCCGGTGTAATAGTCGCCGTACTTCTCCGGCAGGAAAGGATACATGCCGATTACCTGGTGCGCGATGGAGAACCAGCCCACTTCGTAACCGGCATCACTGTCAGAGCCGCCGGAAAGGAAACGCGGCGTCTGCCTGAGGCCCAGCACGCCGCTGAGGCCGGAATTGAACACCAGATGCTTTGCGATGCGGGACTCCAGGTTCATACGGACATTGAAACGCCTGTAGTTGTAGCCGTCGATGTTGCCTTTCTGCCCCAGGTAACCGCCGGACACGAAGTAGCGGTTCCTGTCGTCTCCGCCCTGCACCGTGACGTTGTGTTTCTGGGTGATGCCAGTGCCGAACACGCGCTTGGTGTAGTCTATGTTGTCCCAGCCGTCGGTGGGGTCGCCGTTGAGCATGTCCTCCACGTTCTGCCGTGTGTAATATGGCACATATTCGGCCTCGGAAGCGATGGCGCCGCTGGACAGCTGGTCCATCATCTGGGCCAGATTGTAATAGTACGCGAACTGCGGTCCGTTCATGAACCGGGGGAAGTTAGCGTTCATGGAGGCGCCCACGGAGCCGTTGTAGGAGATGCGGGTGTCGCCTTTGTCGCCCTTCTTGGTGGTGATGACAATCACGCCGCCGGCGGCCTTGAGGCCGTACACCGCCGCCGAGGCGCCGTCCTTGAGGACGGAGATGCTCTCGATGTCGGCGGGGTCGATGTCGTTGATGTTATCCACCGGGAAGCCGTCCACCACGTAGGCTACGCCGTACACGGAGCCGCGGATTCGCAGCGAGGCCTGGTCGAGGCCCGGTTCGCCGGATTCCTGGACCGAGGAGATGCCGGAGAGCTTGCCGGCGAGGACCTGCGAAACGTTGGTTGAGGGCGACTTGAGGAGTTCGTCGCCCTTGATGGCGCTCACCGCCGCCGTGAGGGTTTCTTTCCTGGCGGTGCCGTAGCCCACCACCACGACGTCGTCGAGGAAGAGCGTATCCTCTTCGAGTACTACGTCTATGCGGGATTCGCCCCGGTAGGTGCGGGTGACGGTAACAAGGCCCAGGGATGCGAACTCCAGGACTGCGCCGTCGGGCACGGAGAGGGTCCAGCTGCCGTCGACGCCGGTGGTAGTGCCCGTCGTCGTGCCCTGGATGAGCACGGTGACGCCGGGAAGCGGCTGGCCCTGGGGATCCGTCACGGAACCCCTTGCGGTCTTTTGCGCAAAGGCCGGCGACAGGCTCAGCAATAGAGCCGCCACGGCTACGCACAACATTCTGCTTACAGTTTTCATATATCGTTACTGCTTAGATGCTATTTCTTCCAAAATCGTCCCTATCTGGTAGAGCCCGCGGGGTACGTGGAAGCAGCCCTTCCACTTGCCGCCCTTGAGGGGCAGAAGCACCTCGCCGCGGCGGTTCAGATAGCCGAACCACTCGGGATACTCAGGGTCCCGGAAGTGCTCCCAGAGGTATTTGTCGAGCTTTTCGAACCACTCCAGGGCTTTCCCGTTTCCGGTGAGCTGATAGCCCTTTATCATGCATATCGCGCTCTCCAGATGAACCCACCAGAGCTTCTGGTCCCACTCCAGCTCCTGGGTGGGACAGCCCTTGCGGTCCATGAAATAGAAGATGCCGCCGTACTCCTTGTCCCAGCCGTAGTCAATCACGCGGAGGGCAATCTCCATGCTCTTGTCGATGATGTCTTGCCTGTGGAGCCTTATGCCGAGGTTCATCATGAACCAGAGGGCCTCCAGGTCGTGGCCGGGGTTGATGCGGCGGCCCTCGAAGCAGTCCACCAGCGAGCCGTCCGGGGCCAGGTTCTCCACCATCACGCCGAGGTCGGGCTGGTAAAAGACGTCGAAAACCTCGTGGAGGGCTTCCTCTATGGTCTTGTCCAGCAGGGCCTTGTCTTCGATGATGGGCTCCACTTCCAGGGCCATGTTGCAGATGATCATGGGAAGGGCGAAATCCTTCATGGGACGTGTACCGGGCACCGCCTTGCTCCACTTGCCCTTGGGGTTGGAACGGCGTTCCAGGATGCGCTGGAAGGTCTTCCTGGCTATATCGGCCCAATGCTCATCACCCGTGGCGACGGCCAACTGGGCGAAGGCCATGCAGGCGAAGGTGTTGGAGAAGATGTTGTAGGGGGCGATGATGGGTTTGCCCTCGCGGGTGAGGGAAAAATAGAAGTCGTAGTTGCCGTCGTGGCCGTACTTCTCCAGGAAGCGGGCGCCCTGGGTTGCGCACTCAAGCCAGGCGGGATTTTTCTCCACTTTATTGTAAAGCATGGCGAACATCCACACTTCCCTGCCCTGCAGCCATACGAACTTGTCGGTGTCGAAGACGCTGCCGTCGCGGCCGAGGCAGGTGAAGTACCCGCCGTATTCCTTGTCCTGGGACTTCTCCAGCCAGAATGGTAAAACCCTGTCGTATAATTCGTTGTGGTAGCGCCGGGCTATTTCGGCAAAATCAATTTCAGCCATGTGGTCATTAAAATGTTTTACTGTTATTGCAACAAATATATAAAATAAAATGAAACAGCGCAAAACTTATCTATATTTTTTCAAAAAGGCTCGGTAGCTTTTTAACAATTTATTAAAAAGTTCTTGCATTTTTAAGTTTTACTGACTACATTTGCCGGAAACCGAACTCAGGATGACCGGCATCTTCCAAAATATCCAGGGCCACTACGCCACGGAAAAAAGCGCCATTCTGTCGCTGCTTTCCGGCCGCCCGGGCTGCAGCATAAGCGGCCTTGCCGAAATCCTTGGCACTAGCATCCCCAAAGTGACCCGCATTGTGTCCGAGATGGTCCAGGACGGCTATCTGGTGGACCTCGGGAAAAGCGGATCTTCCGGAGGAAGGCGCGCAAGCGTTTTCGGCCTCAACCCTGCCGTGGGCTATTTCGTGGGGGTGCATGTGGAGCAGGAACACCTGCGCGTTGCGGTGACGGATTTTCCCGGCAATCTTGTAAATGACGTCGAGCTCATCCCCTTCCGCCTTGAAAGGACGGAGGAATCGGTCGCGGAAATGTGCCGTGCAGTAAAACACTGCATCAGCTACGCGATGGGGCTGGATCCGTCCAAGGTCGCCGGCTACGGGGTGGACCTTACCGGGCGGGTGAACAGGCTCACAGGCTACAGCTACTCCTATTTCATAAGCGACGAAAAACCCATACGCAAGCTTCTGGAAGAAGGATTCGGCAGGAGCGTCATAATAGACAACGACTCCCGCGCCATGGCCTGGGGCGAATACATGAGCAGCCTTCCCGGAGCGGAAGGGAACATCCTTTTCCTTAACGTCGGGTGGGGTCTTGGCATGGGCATGGTGATGGACGGAAGGCTGTACTACGGCAAGTCCGGATTTTCCGGTGAAGTCGGCCATTTCCCCCTTCTGGACAACAATATCCCCTGCCGTTGCGGCAAGATAGGATGCCTGGAAACCGGAGCCTCCGGGAGCGCCCTCCACAGGCTTGTCAAGGAGAAACTGGCGCAGGGGTGGGCGTCGGTCCTCTCGGGCAAGGGGGACAATCTCACCCTGGACGACATACTGGAGGCGGTGCGCAGCGAAGACGTCCTGTGCATAGAATGCCTGGAAGAGACAGGGGCGACTCTCGGCCGTGCCGTTTCCGGCCTCATCAATATATTCAACCCGGACATAGTGGTGATAGGAGGCAGGCTCTCCGTAACCGAAAAATACCTCATGCCGCCGCTCCGGAGCAGCGTGAACAAGCTCTCCCTCAACCTCGTCAACAGCGACACCGTAATCAAGGTGTCGAAGCTCGGCGAAAAGGCCGGGGCCATAGGAGCCTCGCTCCTTGCAAAGCACCACCTGCTGTTTGGCAAACAACAATCAAACAAAGCAAATACATGGAAAACCGCAGAGAATTTTTGAAAAAAGGCGCCCTTGTCGCAGCCGCAGCGCCTATCCTGGCCGCAGGATGCAAGCCTTCCGGAAGCGAAGACAAATGGGGAATCGGACTTGACGGCTCGGTGGAGAGCACGCTCATAGTGTCCAAAGCCAACGCGCTGCCGATTACCGGCACCTTCCTCGATGAGATCTCCCACGACATCCCGCACCAGAACTGGGGGGAGAAGGAGTGGGACCGCGACTTCCGCTACATGAAGGCCATGGGCATCGACACCGTGATAGACATCCGCTGCGGTTACCGCAAATTCATCACCTACCCCAGCCCCTACCTTCTCAAGAAGGGCTGCTACATGCCCTCCATGGACCTTATCGACATGTTCTGCCGCCTCGCGCAGAAATACGGCATGAAGTTCTGGCTGGGCCTTTACGACTCGGGCAAATACTGGGACACCGGCGACATGAGCTACGAGGTGGAGGCCAACAAATTCGTGATAGATGAGATCTGGGAACGCTACGGCTCCAAGTACAGCAGCTTCGGCGGCTGGTACATCTCAGGAGAAATCTCCCGCGCCACCAAGGGGGCCATAGAGAGCTTCCGCACCATGGGACGCCAGTGCAAGGAGGTCTCGGGCGGCCTTCCCACTTTCATCTCCCCCTGGATAGACGGCAAGAAGGCCGTGGACGCCGCCGGAGGCAACCTCACCAAGGAGCAGGCCGTAGGCATAGAGCAGCACGAAAGGGAGTGGAACGAGATTTTCGACGGCATCCATGAATACGTGGACGCCTGCGCCTTCCAGGACGGCCACATAGACTACGACGAGCTCGACGCCTTCTTCTCCGTGAACAAGAAACTGGCCGACCGCTACGGAATGCAGTGCTGGACCAACGCCGAAAGCTTCGACAGGGACATGCCCATACGCTTTTTCCCCATCAAGTTCGACAAACTGCGCCTCAAACTGGAAGCCGCAAAGCGCTGCGGCTACGACAAGGCCATCACCTTCGAGTTCTCCCACTTCATGAGTCCCCAGAGCGCATACCTCCAGGCCGGACACCTTTACGACCGCTATCGGGAGTATTTCGGAATATAGGCAACGGCCGCCGGGTGGCGCCGCCGCCACGCCCACCTCTCCGCCCTGTGGGAGATCATCGACTGGGACGTCATCGGGAAGAGG
>JAILQG010000100.1 GCA_024699055.1 Bacteroidales bacterium | reverse complement strand
TCGACGATCTTCGTAAGGTCAGTCAGGGTGATGGTGATGGTCTTGCCCTTCTTTAGCGGATAGCCCACGTTGATCCATCTGGGCTTGGCCATGTCTTCATAGATGGCGATCTTGATGAAGGTGGCGTCGTCGGCCGCGCAGAAGGTTTCGTGGAAACCGGCCTGCACTTTCGAGCGCTGGCGTGCGTTGATGCACTCGCCGTAGCCGTTGTATTCCCTGAAGTAGAAGGTGAAGTCGTGGTGGATGTCGGTGAAGCTCTTTTCTATGTTGACCGTATAGAAGGACTCGTTGCGGAGTTTCCATTTCTCGCAGGAGCTGAGCGAAAGCACCGCCAGGGCGAGAACGGCAATAGCTATTATCTTTTTCATACCGCAAATTTACTAATCTTTTCGTAATTTTGCAGACTTTCCCCTGCAAAGGGGAAAAAGGCGACACAATGGCAGGAAATATCAGCATCAGGGGCGCCAGGGTCAACAACCTCAAGAACATAGATCTGGAAATACCCAGGGGCAGGCTTGTGGTGGTTACCGGCATCAGCGGCAGCGGCAAGAGTTCGCTGGCGTTCGACACCCTGTATGCCGAGGGGCAGAGGCGTTTCGCCCAGAGCGTGTCGTCCTACGCAAGGCAGTTCCTGGGGCGCATGACCAAGCCCGACGTCGACCTCATCGACGGCATTCCTCCCGCCATCGCCATAGAGCAGAAGGTGAGCGTCAAGAATCCCCGCAGCACCGTGGGCACCACCACCGAGATCTACGATTTCCTCCGCCTGGTGTTCTCCCGCATCGGCCATACCTTCTCTCCAGTCAGCGGCGGCGAGGTGAAGGCGGACAGCGTCCAGGACGTCCTGAGCTTCATGGAGGGCTCCGGGGCGTCGGTATTCTATATCCTTGCCGATGTCCGCTGGGACTGGCGCGACGACAAGGTGGAGCTGATGCTCTCGCTGAAGGAGCAGGGCTATTCGCGCATGTTCGCCGGAGGCGAAGTCAGGGCTATCGACGATATCCTGCAGAAGGGCGGGGACTATCCCGGCGGGGCGATGCTGCTCATCGACCGCCTCAGGCTTCAGGATCCCGCCGATATCCGCACCGACTCCGACCTCCGCACCAGGCTCCTCCAGAGCGTGGGGGATGCCTTCGACAGGGGCGGCGGCGACATTACGGTGGTCTGTGACGGCAGGGCGGAATCTTTCTGCAACCGTTTCGAACTGGACGGAATGGCCTTCCGGAAGCCGGATGAATATCTGCTCAGCTTCAATAGCCCCCTGGGCGCCTGTCCGGTGTGCGGGGGCCTAGGCAAGATAATAGGCATCAGCGAGGACCTGGTGGTGCCCGACAAGAGCAAAAGCATCTACGACGGGGCCATCGCCTGCTGGAGGGGCGACAAGATGGGCTGGTTCAAGGACCATCTGGTGCATGTGGCGTCGCGTTACGGCATCCGGCCTTTCGAACCCTACTGCAACCTCAGCGACAAGGAAAGGGACATCATCTGGAACGGCCACAGCGAGCCCGGGGATGACGACAGCATAGTGGGCATCAACGAGTTCTTCGAATGGGTTCACACCCAGCGCTATAAAATCCAGTACAAGTTCATGGAGAGCCGTTTCAGCGGCCGTACTGTATGCACTTCGTGCCACGGCTCGCGGCTGCGTTCGGAGGCCCTCTACGTAAAGGTGGGAGGGAAGAATATCCATGAATGGCTGTGCATGACCGTGGACGAGCTGATAGTTTTCATGGACGGTCTCGAGCTGGAGGAACGGGAACGGACGATCGCGGCCGAACCGCTGAGGGAAATCCGCAGCCGCCTGCAGTATATCCAGGAAGTGGGGCTGGGGTACCTCACGCTCAGCCGGGCATTCAACACGCTCTCCGGCGGCGAAAGCCAGAGAATCAACCTCGTCACTGCGCTGGGCAGCTCGCTGGTGGGTAGCATGTACATTCTCGACGAGCCGTCGATAGGGCTGCATCCACGTGATACTGAAAGACTTATAGGGGTGCTGCGCCGTCTGCGCGACCTCGGCAACACCGTGATAGTGGTGGAGCACGACGAGAACATAATCCGTGCGGCGGACCTTCTCATAGACATGGGACCGCAGGCCGGCGTGAACGGGGGAGAAGTGGTGTTCAAGGGGAAGGCTTCAGGGAAACTACCCGCAAAGGCGGTGGACGCTTCGCTCACGCTGCAGTATCTTTCCGGCGTCCGGAAACGTTACATGCGCGAAAAGCGCCCGTGGAACTATTATATCAGCGTGGAGGGGGCCATGGAGCACAATCTGAAGGATATCGACGTAAAGTTCCCGCTCAGGGCTCTCACGGTGGTGACGGGCGTGAGCGGTTCCGGAAAGTCTTCGCTGGTAGGGGATATCCTCTATCCCGCCCTGTGCACCCGCATGGGCGAGGGAGGGGAGGTTCCGGGCACCCACAAGGGCCTTGGGGGTAACCTCGACCGCATCTCCCGGGTGGAATACGTCGACCAGAACCCCATCGGCAAAAGTTCCCGAAGCAATGCCGTCACCTACCTGAAGGTTTACGACGAGATCCGCAAACTGCTGTCCGACCAGCAGTACGCAAAGATAAACGGCTACGGGCCTTCGTATTTCTCGTTCAACCAGGAGGGGGGACGCTGCCCCGAGTGCCAGGGCGACGGGGTGGTCACCATCCAGATGCAGTTCATGGCGGATATCACCATGGTGTGCGAGGAGTGCGGCGGCAGGCGTTTCAAGCCGGATATCCTGGAGGTGCGATACCGCGGAAAGAACATCGACGACATTCTGAACATGAGCGTGGACGAGGCCATAGACTTCTTCTCGCTGGGCAGGGAAGAGTCGGCGAAAGCCATCGCCAGAAAGCTGCAACCGCTTGTGGACGTGGGACTTGGCTATATAAAACTGGGGCAGAGCAGCAGTACCCTTTCGGGCGGCGAAAGCCAGCGCATCAAACTCGCGTATTTCCTCTCGCTGGGAGAGGGCGGGAGCAGGCGCCAGGAAAACAACCGTATCCTCTTCCTCTTCGACGAGCCCACCACAGGTCTCCACTTCTTCGATGTGGAAAAACTCCTGAAGAGCTTCGACGCCCTTCTTGACGCCGGTCACAGCATCATAGTCGTGGAGCATAATACCGACGTCATCCGCAACGCCGACTGGGTGATAGACCTGGGGCCCGACGCCGGGGCCGACGGCGGTACCGTAGTGTTCGAAGGCACCCCTGAGGATATGATCGCCGGGGCCGATACCTTCACCGCCCGGTATCTGCGCAGCCTGTAAACGCGGGGCGAACTCCAAAAACCAAAAAATAAAACTGTCGGTTTTTCAAAAAAAGAAAAAAACCGACTTTCTTTTTTTACCCCCTTGACAGGTGTTTCCGGGCTGTTTAGCTTTGCCGTCGAACAATGGTCAATTTACTCAACTCGCAGCAGCCAGGTATGAGCCTTTTTTCTTTGTTAGGACGTTCGTCCGGGAGATTCTACTCCAAAGTGTTTGTGTCTTGCTTCCTGTTGCCGGCTCTCCTGGCTGCAACGGTCATAGCCGTCGCTGTGACAGCGACGGCATGTACCGGCGGGGAAGTCGAAGGCGGCCCGCCGCCGGAAACCATACCGCCGGACCAGGTAAAGGATACGCTGCATGTCCGCGTCTCTGCGCGCCACACGATAAAAACCATGGATATCTTCGTATACGCCGACAGGCCTACCAGGCCTATGGAAACCCACGTGCGGGTGGAAGGGAGCGAAGTGCCGGGAATCATCTGTGCCAGGGGCGACAAGATAGTCGCCGCCGTGGCCAACAGTCCGGCAGAATTCAACCTGGAAGCGCTCAGGTATTTCGATTCGATCGAACTGCTGAGCATGGACTACCGCGACGAAGACCCGGCGGCGCCCCTCATGAGCGGGGTGCAGGCATGTGCCGGAGACACTGTGGACATGGCCCTCACACCTCTTCTGTGCCCGATTCTGCTGGTCTCGGTCGAAAACTGCCTGAGCTCTCCGGCGGAAGACGCGCACGTCACGCTCCGGCAGGTGAACTCGCGGGCGGAAGTATTCCGGAGCGACGGCTTCAGGCCCACCGAAACGGTGGACACTCCGCAGGAGACGGCGCATCCCGAAATGATGACTGCCCGGCTCCCCGTCGACGTGGGCTGCTATGCCCAGTATCCCGGGCTTACCCTTTATGCCTATCCTAACGACTGTGACGCGGTTCCGGGCATCCCTCAGACCGAACTCGTATTCGATTACAGCATGGACGGCACGCGGCGCAGCACCGTCGTTCCGGTCCATCCCCTCAGGCGCGGGGAAACCACTCCCGTACAGCTCAGAATAAAGTAAAATTGATATCTTTGCACCATGGACATCGACTTCGTGGTTTCCTGGGTGGACATGAGCGACCCCGGATGGCAGGCTAACTTTGCGGAATGGCGCCGGAGAGAAGGCGGCTCCCGCAACGGCCTCTCCGAAGCGCGCTTCCGCGACAACGGCCTCCTGAAATACTGGTTCCGCGGAGTTGAAAGGATGTGCCCGTGGGTGCGCCGCATCCACTTTGTCACCTGCGGCCAGAAGCCTTCCTGGCTCGACTGTTCCAATCCAAGGCTGAATCTTGTAAACCACAGCGACTACATTCCGGCGGAATTCCTCCCCACATTCAACTCCTCCGTGATTGAGCTGCATCTGCACAGGATTCCTGGGCTTGCCGGTCGCTTCGTCTATTTCAACGACGACGTCTTTGCCATCGCTCCGGTGCCGCAGGAGCGTTTCTTCTCGGAGGACGGGCTTCCCCGCGACATCGCAGCCTTCCGTTTCAATCTGGGCACCGGGCTGTGGAACAGCTGCCTGCGCAACAACATGAGGCTCATCAACCGGCATTTCGACAAAAGACAGGTGCTGGACGAGTTCAGCGGCAAGTGGTTCTCGGCCGAATACGACGGCAGGGACGCCCTCACCAGGCTTCTCCGCCCCTGCGGGAAGTTTCCCACTTTCAAGATCCCACATAACGCCCAACCATATCTGAAAGAGACTTTCGGGCAGGTGTGGGATTACGCCGCCGAAGAGCTCGAAAAGGCGTCCGCCCACCGCTTCCGCAGCAGCGAAGACTACACGCAGGAGCTGATGCGCGGATGGCAGCTGTGCAGCGGCAGCTTCGAGCCCTGCAATACCTACCGCGACACCCGGATGTTCCCCCTGCTGATGAAGGCGACTCAGGCCGTCGAGGCCGTCAGGGGGCAGAAATACAGGCTGGTCTGCCTCAACGACAACGCGCGCATCAAAAATTACGATGCGGTGATGGCGGAGTTGTCACAGGCCTTTGATAGCATCCTTCCCGACAAATCGTCCTTCGAGCTATGATGGATTTCGTGATAACCTGGGTGGACGGCGGCGATGCAGCACATCGCGAAAAGATGCGGCCCTATCTCAAGGGCGAGCAAAACTTCGCCGACATCGCCGGGCCCGAAAGGCTCCTGGAGCGCGGCGAGATCCGCTGGAGCGTGGCTTCGGTGCTCCGCTTCGCCGCGGGCTTCGTACGCAAGGTCTTCATAGTTACCGACGGCCAGGACCCGCATCTGCACGACTTCCTGCAGAAAAACTTCCCGGAAAGCGCCTCGAAGATCGAGATCGTGGACCACAGCGTCATCTTCAGGGGCTACGAAGAGTATCTGCCGGTGTTCAACAGCATCGCCATCGAAACCATGCTCTTCCGCATCCCGGGGCTCTCGGAGCATTTCGTATACATGAACGACGATGTGATCCTGACCGCCCCGCTCACCGAGGAAGACTTCATAACCGGCGGAAAGACAATCGCTTATACCCAAAAGCAGTCGGTCCTCCAGGGGCAGCTGGTGCATTTCTTCAGGCCGAAGGTGAATGGCCGCAAGGTCCTCACTTTCCGCGACACCCTGCGCACCGCCGCCACCGTGCTGGGCAAGAACCACTTCCAGCGTACGCCGCACATCGCCTTCTGCTACAGGAGGGCCTGGTTCGAGGAATTCTTCGCACAGCGGCCCGAAGTCCTTGTGGGTAACATCGGCTGCCGTTTCCGCAGCCCTTCCCAGGTCAACCTTGCCGCCCTCTACTACACGGCGACCGTCGACAGCGGGGAAAGCGTGGTGAGGAGCGCGGTAGGAAAGAAATTCTACATGCGCAGCAGCTGGAAAAATCCCAATTATCCCAAACGCAAACTGCGCGAGCTCGACTCCAACCCGCGGCTCAAAGTCGCCTGTTTCGGCGCGCTCTACAAATTGCCCGAAGCAGACTTCGCCCTCTACAAAGCCTGGCTCGATAGACGCCTGGGCATTTCCGATTAACTATTTGACGGGGGCGCTGCCCCCGTCAAATAGCGCCGGTCCGGAGGCGAAGCCGATGGAATGCGAGGACTGTCTGAGGCGGTTAGGCGCGAAGCGACTATGACGCCGAGTTCCGCAGCATAGGCACTGAGTTGCCCGGAGGGCAGGATTCCTGAAGTATGAGAGCCGCATCATCAGGGGCAGACGGATGACAAACACAAAGCCGCCCTTTGGAAGACTCCGAAGGGCGGCCTGAATAAGGAGGTGAGCTCTATTAACCGAAGTTGTCGAAGTGGAGGTTGTTCTCCAGGTCGACGCCCAGGCTGTCGAGCAGGTCCTGGACGGTCTTAACCATCATCGGAGGACCGCACATGAAGTAATGGATGTCTTCGGGAGCCTCGTGCTGGTTGAGGTAGAGCCTTCCCATCTCGGGAGCCACGAAACCGGCCGTGTACTTCACGCCCTTCTCGTCTGCGACGGGATCGGGCCTGTCGAGCGTAAGATAGAACTTGAAGTTCGGGAATTCCTTCTCGATCTCCCAGTAATCCTCGAGGTAGAAGGCCTCGGAGAGGCTGCGGGCACCGTAGAAGAAGGATACCTTGCGCTTTGTCTTGACAGTGTGGAACAGGTGCATGATGTGGCTGCGGAGCGGGGCCATTCCGGCGCCGCCGCCCACGAAGATGTATTCGGTTTCGATGGGATCGTTCTCCGGGAGGAGGAAGTCGCCGAACGGGCCGCTGATCGTGACCTTGTCGCCGGGATGCCTGGTGTACACGTACGAGGAGGCGATACCCGGATTGACAGGCAGGAGTTTGTTGCTGCCCTTGGGCGCGCGCGGGTCGAACGGGGGAGTGGCGATACGCACGTTGAGTTTGATGACCTGGCCCTCGGCCGGATAGTTGGCCATGGAGTAGGCGCGGACGGTGTCCTCGGGATTGACGCACTTGAGGTCGAAGAAGCCGAAGCGCTCCCAGGTGGCTTTGTACGGCTCGTCCACATCGATGTCCTTGTAGGCGTAGGTGCCCTTCGGAACGTCTATCTGGATGTACTCGCCGCTCTTGAAGTCGAGGTGTTCGCCGTCGGGAATCCGGATGGTGAACTCCTTGATGAAGGAGGCGACGTTGTGGTTGCTGATGACCTCGCACTCGAGTTTCTTGACGCTCAGGGTGCTGTCGGGGATGCGGATCTTGAGGTCTTCCTTGACCTTGACCTGGCAGCCCAGGCGCATGCCTTCCTTTATCTGCTTGCGGTTGAAATGGGGCTTCTCGGTGTCGAGTATCTCGCCACCGCCCTCAATCATCTGTACCTTGCACTGGCCGCAGTTGGCCTTGCCGCCGCAGGCTGAGGGGAGGAAGATGCCCTCGTCGGCGAGGGTGTGCATGATGTCGCCGCCCTGAGGCACGTCGAGGATTCTCTTGCCGTCGTTGATGTCTATCTTTACGGTGCCGGAGGGAGTGATTTTAGCTTTCACCACCAGCAGGAGGATCACCAGCAGGAGGGTGACCAGGACCGATATTATGATCGCACTGATTATGACTGTACTCATATTGCCTGTCCTCCTATAAAGATATGCCCATGAAGATCATGAACGCCAGGCCCATGAGTCCTACGGTGATGAAGGTGATGCCTATGCCCTTGAGCGGCTTCGGGACGTTGCTGTAGGCCATCTTCTCGCGGATGGCGGCGAGCAGCACTATGGCCAGGTACCAGCCGATGCCGCTGCCGAGCGCGTACACGGCGCTTTCACCGATGCCTGCGAATTCCTTCTGCTGCATGAACAGCGAACCGCCCAGGATGGCGCAGTTCACGGCGATGAGCGGCAGGAATATGCCGAGCGAGGAGTAGAGCGAGGGGAGGAACCTCTCGACTATCATCTCGACCAGCTGCACGAAGGCGGCGATGACGGCGATGAAGAGGATGAAGCTGAGGAAGCTGAGGTCGACGTTCGCAAACTGGGGACCCAGCCAGCTGAGTGCGCCAGGCTGAAGAACGTACTTGTTGAGCAGGTAGTTCAGCGGAAGGGTGCAGAGCAGCACGAAGATTACGGCGAGGCCGAGGCCGTTGGCCGTCTTGACGTTCTTGCTTACCGCCAGGTATGAGCACATACCCAGGAAGTAGGCGAAAATCATGTTGTCTACGAAGATAGACTTGACGAATAAGCTTACGTATTCCATATGGCTGTGCTTTTACTTTTCCTGGAGGTCCTTGTCGATTATCCCGCGGTGCACCCAGATGATGCAGCCGATGAGGATAAGTGCGAACGGGGGAAGTATGACGAGGTTGTTGGGTGTGTACCATTCGGGGCTCAGGATCGTGACTCCGAAGAGGGTGCCGCTTCCGAGGAGTTCACGGAAGAAGGCCACCACGATGAGGATGAGACCGTAGCCCAGACCGTTTCCGAGACCGTCGAGCAGCGAAGCGAAGGGCTTGTTGCCGAGTGCGAAGGCCTCGATGCGGCCCATCACTATGCAGTTGGTGATGATGAGGCCGATGTATACGGAGAGCTGCTTGTCTATGGGGAAGGTGACCTCGATACTCTTGAGTATCTGGTCTACGAGAATTACCATCATGGCTACGACCACCAGCTGCACGATGATGCGCACACGGTTGGGTATGCCCTTGCGGAGCAGAGACATGATCAGGCTGCTGAGGCCGGTCACCACCGTGACGGAGAGCGTCATCACGAGGGCGCCCTTGAGCGTTACGGTGACAGCCAGTGAAGAGCAGATGCCGAGCACCAGGACGGTGATGGGATTGCCCTTCAGTATGGGATTAAGGAAGGTTTCTTTAAGTGTCATACTCTATTCCTCCTCTTTGTTCAGGTTGATGAAATAGGGCTTGTAGGCTGCCAGCCAGGTGCTGATAGCCGCATCGAGACCCTTGCTCGTCATGGTCGCGCCGGTGATGGCGTCGATGGCGTTCTCCTTCCCTTCGGGAGCTCCGCCCTTGACGATCTCGAACGGCGGAAGCTCTTCCCAGGCTATCTTCTTGCCCACGAACTGACCGCGGAAGGCGGGGTCGTCCTTGATGCGGGAGCCGAGGCCTGCCGTTTCGGATTCGTGGTCGAAATAGGCGCCCTTGATGGTGTTGCCGTCGGGCTCGATTGCGAGATAACCCCAGACGGGACCCCAGAGGCCTGCGCCGTAGCAGGGGAT
>JAILQG010000086.1 GCA_024699055.1 Bacteroidales bacterium | reverse complement strand
TCAGCCTCGACGTTGGCGGATACGCTGGCGAGGAACTTGTCGCGGTCGGAGTTGATTTCCTCGATGTCCATGGTGGCGATGACGAGACGCAGCTGACCGAAGAGGATATCGGTGGCGATGCTGCGGATGTCCTCGGTGGAGAGCCCCAGCAGACGCTCGGCGGCGTTGGTCATGACCTCGGGCTCGGTGCTGATACCGACGGTGAAGCGGCAGGGAACGTCCACGCGGATGTTCTGCTTCGAAAGGGCGTTCTGAAGATTGCACTCGATGCTGATGGGCTTGAGGTCGAGGTATGCGAAGTTCTGGAAGACGGGCCAGATGAAGGCTGCGCCTCCGTGGATGCATTTGGCGGACGCTTTCCTGCCGGTTTTACCGTAGATGACAAGGATCTTGTCGGAAGGGCAGCGGCGGTAGCGGCGCAGAATCGCGGAGATGGTGACGATCACCACGAATACGATGATGAGAATCAGATAGAGTTCCATGTGTCTGTGATATTGGTTAAATGATTGTGGAATCGAGTCTTTCGACGAGGAGGGTGATGCCGTTGATGACATCCACTACCTTTACGGGAGTGCCGGTGGGGATGGGGGAGTCCTCTTCGGTCTGGGCGTTGTACTCGCGCACTGCGCCCCCGATGCTGATCTGAACCTTGCCCTCGCCGCCACGTGCTGCGGGAATGGTGAGATAAGAGGTACCCTGGCAGCCGACGGCAGATTTATAGACGTCGATGTTGCCGCTCTGCTGCATCTTGCCAAGCAGGCTGAAGAGATACATCACCAGCGCGACCAGGCCGGCTCCCACCGCTGTGGCGACGATGAGCAGGAGAGGCAGACTTTGAATCTTTTCCTGGAGGATGATGGCCGTCCAGCCGAAGCCCATGAGGAAGTTGATGAGGTTGCGGAAGGTGTAGAGATTGCTCCCGGTGCCGCCCGCGGCCGCATCGCCGTCCATGGACAGGTCGGTGGCGTCCATATCGCCTCCCAGGTCGGCTCCGTCGAGCCCCGTGGTGTCCGCATCCGCCCCGATGAAGGTGAGGATGGTCTGGATGATGAAGATAAGGGAAGCTGCAAGGGTGACTCCCCAGAGGACTTTCATTGCAGGGGTCAAAGCGCCCCACCAAGTTGCTATCATATCGCGAAACGTTTAATGTTTTCGCAAAGATAATAATTATTTATTGATTTGCAATAAAAATTTAAATTTTTTCATGTTGAATATAAAATGTACATCCGAGCATTATGAAAATATTTTATAAAATTTTTAAAAAATAGATTTGTAAGGAAAAGGAGGCAGTTTTGTGACAATTTGTAATTTTGAATGAAAAATTTTTTTAAGAAATAAATAAAATACATTATTTTCGATAAAAAAGAGATATTAAAAGCCTTCCAGAAATACTTGCAATTGTGAAAAATATTTCCGACCTTGCACTCGATTAGCTCCTTTCGGAGGGTTCCGACTGGCGCCGGTCACTATGAAAAAACTTATTTATATCGAACACAGGTATATTGTTTAACTAATCTTTAACGGCTTATGAGAAAATTTAAGCTTCTTTTAGCATCTGCGGCACTGCTGCTTGCGTGCGCGATGGGCTATGCCCAGGACATCAACGTGAGCGGTACCGTTACAGATGTCAACGGTGAGCCGGTCCCCGCAGCAGGTGTGATCGTCACCGGAACAACCAACGGTGTCATTACGGACATTGACGGACGATTCTCCATCAAGGCTCCCTCCACCGGTTCCCTTACCTTCTCCGCACTCGGCTACACCGACCTCGTCGTTCCCGTCAACGGCAAGTCGGTCCTGAATGTGGTCCTGGAAGAGAATGCGGAACTCCTGGACGAGACCATCGTCATCGGTTACGGTACGTCCACCAAGAGCTCCTTCACCGGTTCTGCGGCGATGGTCAAGGAAGACGTGATTGAAAAGAAGATCACCTCCAACGTCACCAACGCCCTCGCCGGTACGACTCCTGGCGTGCAGGTGTTCTCGTCCTCGGGCGACCCCGCTTCCGGCGGCTCCAACACCATCCGCATCCGCGGTTATGGTTCCATGCAGGCCAGCCAGGCTCCGCTCATCATCCTCGACGGCGCTCCCTATGACGGTTCGATGTCCGACATCAACCCTCAGGACGTTGAGTCCATGTCCGTCCTGAAGGATGCATCCGCAGCTGCCATCTATGGTAACCGCGGTGCTAACGGCGTTATCCTCATCACCACCAAGAAGGGTAACGTAGGCGAGGCTCGCGTAAAGTTCGATGCAAGGTTCGGCCGCAACGACCGCCTCATCCCCAACTACGACGTGATCTCCGACCCCGGACAGTACTACGAAACCTGGTACAAGAAACTGTACAACAAATACTACTATGCAGGCCACACCGAGGCTGAAAGCTATGCAATGGCCGACGCAGCCCTCTACGACCGCAACAACGGTGGTATCGGTTACCAGGTGTTCACCCTTCCCGAGGGCGAAAAGCTCATCGGTACCAACTTCCGCCTGAACCCCAACGCAAAGCTCGGCTACAGCGACGGTGAGTATTACTACATCCCCGACGACTGGTATAACGAAGTGTTCCACACCGGCTATCGCCAGGAATACAACGTTTCCGCCAGCGGCGCCACCAGCAGGTTCAACTACTACGCAAGCGCGGGTTACCTGCAGGACGGCGGTATCATCAACAACTCCGACTACAGGCGCTACACCGGCCGTATCAACGCCGAGTATCAGGCCAAGGACTGGATCAAGCTCATCACCACCATGGGCTTCTCCCACAGCAAGTCGCAGTCCGTCAACGGCGGCGGTGACTGGGGTTCCTCCGGCAACCTGTTCTACCTCGTAAACACCATCGCTCCCGTATATCCTCTGTATGTACGTAAGCTCGATGAGAACGGCCAGCCTTACATCTACACCGAAAACGGCCGTATCCAGTACGACTCCAACCAGACCAACCAGCAGCGCGCCAGCACCGTGGGTAACGCAGTCCGCGACAACGAGTTCGACTCTGCCCTCAACCTGGCCGACGTGCTCACCGGCAAGTGGGGCGTAGTCCTCACTCCCATCAAGGGTCTCAGCCTTACCGCAAACCTCAGCATCACCGACGACAACACCCGCTACAACAGCCTCTCGAGCATTTTCGGCTCCGGTGCTTCCATCGACGGTGAAGCTTACGTTTCGCACAGCAGGTTCTTCTCCACCAACAGGCAGTTCCTCGCCGAGTACAAGAACTCCTTCGCAGGCGTTCACAACATCGACGTCCTCGCCGGTTACGAAGACTACAACTATGTAAGCCAGGCCCTGAACGCCTACAACTTCCACCTGTTCAACCCGTTCGTGGGCGAACTTAACAACGCCGACGATACGCCCACCTCTTCTTCCCAGATGAGGTCGTACACCAACAGGTACGCCACCAAGGGCTTCCTCGGCCGTGTCCAGTACGACTACGACGGCAGGTATTTCGCCAACGCTTCGTTCCGCCGCGACGCTTCTTCCCGCTTCGCTCCCGGCCACCAGTGGGGTAACTTCTTCTCCGTAGGTGCAGCCTGGCTCGTCAGCGCCGAAAACTTCATGCAGGGTGCCGACATGGTCGACATGCTCAAGTTCAAGGTCAGCTACGGTGAATCCGGTAACGACGACGTAGGCTCCCTCTATCCTTACGAAGATCAGTACAGCCACAGCTTCGACGGCACTTCTTACAGCCTCGCCCTTACTTACAAGGGCAACCCGAACCTCACTTGGGAAACCAAGCAGAGCTTCAACACCGGCTTCGACTTCGAGCTGTTCCATGGCTACCTGAACGGATCTCTCGATCTGTACTATCAGACCACCAAGGACCTTCTCTACAACAAGAGCGTTCCCCTGTCCTCCGGTAACCCCACCGCACATCAGTACGTCAACGTGGGTAAGCTGAACAACAAGGGTATCGAACTCTCCCTTGACGGCAGCATCATCCGCACCAAGAACGTGCTCTGGAGCTGGAATGCCAACTTCAGCCACAACATTAACAAGATCCTCGAACTCGACCCGAGCGTTTCCGAGAACGGTATCCGCAGCGGCTCGCAGATCATCGAGGTCGGCGGTACCCTGTACGACGGCTTCATGCGCAGGTATGCGGGCGTCGACAAGGAGACCGGTGAAGCCCTCTACTACAAGGATGTCCTCGACGAGGAAGGCAACGTGACCGGTGAGGAAACCACCGCCAACTTCAGCCAGGCCACCCAGTACAGGATCGGCACCTTCCTTCCCAAGCTCACCGGCGGTTTCGGAACCAGCCTCTCGGCTTACGGCTTCGACCTCTCCGCACAGCTGTCCTATCAGCTCGGTGGCCGCTACTATGACGGTCAGTATCAGGCACTCATGCTTTCTCAGGACAACTCCGGTCTTGCTATCCACAAAGACCTCCTCAGGGCATGGACTCCCGAGAACACTGACACCGACGTTCCCCGTCTCGACGGTGACGTCCAGGTGGGCCAGACCAACGTCGACCGCTACGTCGTCAGCTCCAACTTCCTGAGCCTGAACAATGTAACCCTCGGCTACACTCTTCCTGCAAAGCTCACTAGCAAGATCAAGCTTTCTTCCGTCCGCTTCTATGTGACCGGTGAAAACCTTGCCGTGCTCTCCGCCCGTCAGGGTATCGATCCCCGTTTCACTGTCGGTCTCGGCGGCTACACCAGCGGTTCCGGTATCAACCAGAGCTACTATTCCGCAAGGCGCACCATTACCGGCGGCGTAACTGTCATGTTCTAATCTTAAAGCAAGAAGACATATGAAACTCAACAGATTAATTCCCGTCATCGCAGGTCTTCTGGCAGTAGCCGCCTGCAACGACTTCACAGATATCAAGCCCGAGAGCGGCACCATGCTTTCCTCGCAGGTGAAGGAAACCAATGCTGCGGTTCCCACCCGTGCAAAGGCTGCATTCGACGGTATGATCACCAACATCGGCAAGCCCATCAAGATGTACTCGAACCCCGACGACTGGGAGTTCCTCATGATGATGTTCTGCAATGACCTTGAAGGCGCCGATGCCCTCATCGCCGACTCCGGTTACAACTGGTTCAGTGTCTGCGGCGAGTATTCTTCCCGTAACGCCAACTACCGTAACCCGTACATCCGCTACCGTACTCCTTACAACATGGTGGCAGATGCCAACACCTTCCTCAGCGGCTTCGGCGACGACGTCACCGACCAGGAATCCATTTACATGATCGCACAGGCACATGCGCTCCGCGCGTATTCCTACCTGATGCTCGTTCCCGCATTCCAGTTCGTGACCAAGAAGGACGCTCCCAGCGTTCCGAAGATCACCCTCGAGGAAGTTGACTATGCCAACAATCCCCGCGCTTCCGTGCAGGATATGTACGATCTCATCATAGAGGACCTCACATATGCCATCGATCATCTTGACGGCTACAGCAGGCCCACCAAGGCTTATATCGACAAGTCCGTTGCGCTCGGCCTCCGCGCCCGTGCGAACCTCGATATGCAGAATTATCAGGCCGCTTACGACGACGCAGTCGCCGCAGCTGCCGGATATACTCCCAAGTCTATCGGTGAGCTCAAGACCGCCCTCTTCGACGGCACCGCCTTCGAGGACATCAGCGAGCATGACTGGATCTGGGGTTATGACATGAACACCAGCCTTGCGGCAACCTACCGCTACGCTACCACCAGCTCCTGGCTGCGTTCCTTCTCCGGCTGGGCTTACGCTCCCGCCTGCCAGGTGTACACCTGCATCAACAAGATGCTCTGGGAAAAGATTCCCGACACCGACATCCGCAAGCAGTGGTGGGTGGACGAGAACCTGCAGTCTTCGCTCATCGTTGGCCTTAAGTGGAAAGATGCCGACGGCAACCTCCACGACGACGTGGCCAACTATTCCGACGGCGGCGACAGCAAGCTTCCCTTCCTGCCCTACACCAACGTCAAGTTCGGTTGCAACCCCATCGGTACCGTTGACAACTCAGAGGATATGCCTATGATGCGCGTCGATGAGATGATCCTCATCCAGGCTGAATGCCTTGCCAAGCTCGGTAAGGGCACTGAAGCTGCCAACGTGCTCACCAACTATGTGCAGACCTACCGCGATCCCGACTATTCGGTTACCGGAAGGGGCCTCACCCTCGAAAACGAAATCTGGTTCCAGCGCCGCGTAGAGCTCTGGGGCGAAGGCTTCGGTGTGTTCGACATCAAGCGTCTTGCCAAGCCCCTTGTCCGCTTCAAGGACAACGGCAAGAGCAGCAACATCGCTGACGCGTTCCGCTTCAACATGGCTGCCGACGACGGCTGGCTGCTCATGAGGTTCCCCCAGGGCGAGCTTGACACCAACTTCGGCATTGAGGACAACACCGAAGGCTCTATGCCCAAGATGGACCAGAATCCCGGCCTCCGTGACGGTGTTACCGATTAATTTTAAATCATTTGCCTTATGAAAAATTTAAGCAAAGCATTATATCTTCTTGCAGCTGTCTGCTTCGTGGGCTTCACTTCCTGCAAGAAGCAGGCTGAGGAAACCTTCAAGCCCGGCCCGGAGGATCTGGCAGGTTGCTACAGGGTGTACTTCCCCACTCAGGAAGTTACCAACGGCGACGTCATCGTCCAGAACCCGACCGATCCCACCTATATCACCATCACCGTTGCACGCAAGAACACCAGCGGCGCCATCACGGTTCCCTATACAGCCACTTTCTCCGATGAGAGCGTGCTCAGCGCGGGTGACATCAAGTTCGCGGACGGCCAGACCGAGACCACTTTCGACCTCGTCTATCCCAACGCCAAGGATGGCACGGTGTACACTGCAAGCTTCAAGATCGAAGACGAGAACTACGCCGCCAGGTACGGCGAAGAGCCGGTTGGCTGCGACATCTCCTTCATGAGGGTCGCATACCAGAACTTCGCTGACAAGGACGGCAACCCCATCAAGGTCACCTTCACGGAGGACTGGTGGGGCCATGTACACACCGGATACATCAAGTATTACGAGGTTGACGGCATCCGCCACTGCGAAACTTTCGATGAAGAGTGCGTTTCCTCCGGTTCAGATGAGCCCGGTCCCGGTTTCTGGGGCACCGGCGAGAACATCCACCTGTCGTTCGTCTGGAATGCCAGCACCAACTACATCGACATTCCCGTTCAGCCTATCGGCTACGACTACGGCGGAGATCCCAGCCAGCCCGTTAAGGTTTACGACTGCTACAGCTACTACAACGTGCTCAACTCCAACTACGCAGGCAGCTGGGCCACCGCTGACGATTTCTACAATGCAAATCCCGACATGCTCGAGAAGAGGTCCTACTATGACGGCAACGGCGGCTTCTACTTCTACGTAGAATGGTACTACATCGTCGGCCTCGGCGGATGGCATACCGAAACTTTCGACACGATCGGTATAGGAGATGGTTTCGTCCGCACCGACTACTCCATGAAGCTCGCCACTGCCTTCTCTGAAGGCGGCACCATCCCGGTGCAGTTCACTCTCGGCGCCGACGTTACTGAAGTCAAGTATGCCGTCGTAGAGACCGCGCTTTCCGAGACCATGGCCGGCAACGTTGTCAACGCCATCGTCGAGGGCACCCAGGAGAACGTCAAGAGCTTCGTGCCCGCCAGCACCCAGGAGGTCCTGGACATCACCCTGCCCGCTACCGGCACCTACACCCTTGTAGCAGTTGCCTACGGTGGCGATCCGAAGGCAGCCCAGGCTTCTGCCTACACCAGCTTCAACTACGTTGCCGCGGGTGACAGCAGCTACGACATCGACCTCAACGTGGAGGTTGCCGCAACTCCCAAGCGTTACGAAGCTGACGGCCTCAACGCCCTCAACTCTTTCTCGTATCTCATTTACGCCAAGGATCTTACCGACGTCAAGATGGCTGTCTACACCACAGCTACTATCGAAAAGAACGGTATGGATGCGGTTGTCAACAACCTTAAGGGTAAGGCTTCAGTGAGCGCTGACGTTCTCGCTGAGATCAACACCACCAAGGGTTACTCCTCCGTCGTTTCCGGCCTTAACCCCGACACCGGTTACAGCGTGGTCGTCTGGGCAACCAACGACTATCTGGAGAAAGTTGTTGTAGGTTCCTACAAGACCGATCCTCTCCCGTACGAGTGGACCCTGCTCGGCGAAGGTGAATACACCGACGACGTGGCCTGCGGCCTCTACGGCATCGATCCTTATCCGGTAAGCTGCACCGTCTACGAAGAGAAGACCCATCCCGGTCTCTACAAGATCGCAGACTACCAGCTCCCGATCATCACCCCGCTCTTCATGGACGAAGGCGACGACTACGACGAGCTTTATGAACTGCTCGAAACCGAGTACAAGGACGTTTACTGGAGGCCCGCCGAGCTCATCATCAATGCCACCGATGCCACCAATGTCACCATCGAGCTTCAGGACTACGGCATCTGCCTCAACTCGAGCGACGGCTTCATCGACGGTGTTACCTCCCTGTACCAGGGCGAACCCTTCTCGGTGGGTACCCTCGAGGATGGCGTGATTACGTTCCCGACCGTAAAGGGCCTGCTCTGCACCCTCAACGGCGACGGTTACTACTACGCCAACCAGCACGGTGCGTTCAAGCTCATCCTGCCCGCTGCCAGCTCTGCTCCCGCAGTCACCAAGGTTCCCGTCCGTAACGGCAAGTCCGTCCTCGGCAAATACAGCCTCGGCAACTGCAAGGCCTCCGAGGTCCGCACGCTCAGCGTTGGCCACATGGAGTCCTTCCGCATCGAGTTCGAAGGCGAAGTCAAGAGTGTTGACTTCACTGCCACTCCCGGCACTTCCTTCGGCGCGAACAGGAACAGCACAATCGAAAGGGCTGCCAACAAGAGGCTCTAATCTCAGGCAACTCAACTGATAATCGGGCCCGGCGAAAAGCCGGGCCCTTTTTTTGCATTGAAAAAAAAGCTATATTTACAGGCTATGAAAAGGATACCGATTATTCTCACAGTCATTTCGCTTGCGGTCCTGTCTTCATGCGACAGAACCGAGAGCAAGCTTGCGCAGGAAAACAATCCGCAGTCGGCCCTCGCAACCAAGGCCGTGAACACTGCGGTCGGAGCCGTGGACGGCTCTATACTGCTGTATTTCAATGCTGAACCTACAGAGCAGGATCTCGCCGCAATAGCCGGCGCAAGGTCCATAGAGAAGGTGTTTCCGTCCGTTCCGGGCAAGGAAGAAATGGAAAAGCGCTTCGGCCTCGACAAATGGTACGAGGTCTTCCTCGAAGAGGGCGCCGATGTTTCCTCGGCGGCCGAAGACGCTGCGCTTCTGCCCTCCGTACAGAGGGTTGAGTTCAACACCATGGCGGTAAAGCCCGAAGACCTCACGGTTGAAGGCCTTCCGGAATATGTCGCTCCCGGTCCTGCAACCAAAGGTGCCTACGACATCTTCAACGACCCCCGTTTCAGCGAACAGTGGGGTTATATCAACACCGGAAACAAGAGCATCTGCAACAATTCCTACGCCGGTGGCGACATCAACGTTAAGGAAGTCTGGGCGCAGCTCACCACGGGCGATCCTTCAATCATCGTGGCTGTCATAGACGAGGCCGTGAAGTATTCCCATCCCGACCTGGTCGCCAACATCTGGACCAATGCCAAGGAAGTCCCCGGCAACGGAGTCGATGACGACGGCAACGGCTACATCGACGACATTCACGGCTACAACTTCGTGGGCGGCAGCGACGGCGTCATCAACTGGACCGCTAAAGACGACTCGGGGCACGGCACCCATACCGCCGGTACCATCGCGGCCGTCAACAATAACGGCCTCGGAGTCTGCGGCGTCGCGGGCGGCGACGGCAGCGGCAACGGTGTCAAAATCATGAACGGCCAGATATTCAGCGGCAAGAACGGTGCATCCGTAGCCGGCGTAGGCAAGGCCATCAAGTATGCCGCCGACAACGGCGCCTCGCTCATCTCCTGCTCATTCGGTTATCCTGCAGGCAGTTTCATTTCAGACGGTGCCTACAAGAAATCCGCCGGTGCCGAATACGACGCTCTCCTTTATTTCGAAGCCACCAGCAACAACGCGGCGGTGGACGGTGGCGTAATCATTTTCTCGTCGGGCAACAACTCCAAGGAATACGCAGGTTATCCGGGCGCGCTCAACAACGTAATCAGCGTTTCGGCCTTCGGCCCCGACTTCATGCCTTCGTCCTACACCAACTACGGCCCCGGCTGCAACATTTCCGCTCCGGGGGGAGACATGATGGTGGTCGGAAGCAACAGGCTCGGCGCCGGGGTGCTCTCTACCGTTCCTTCGGAACTTTACAACGGCGACGACTATACCTTCATGCAGGGCACTTCCATGGCCTGCCCGCACGTCACGGGCGTGGCGGCGCTGGGTATCGCTTACGCGCTCAAACTCGGCAAGCACTTCACTCTCGACGAGTTCAAGACCATGATCGTATCCTCCGCCAAGGACATTGACGCCCGCATGAACGGGACCAAGACCCTCGCCGACGGCAAAGTCATGCAGCTCTACAACTACAGGCACCAGATGGGGTCCGGCGGCATCGACGCATGGGAGCTCATGATGAAGATAGAAGGCATCCCCAGCATCATCGTGTCCACCGGTTCCGAGCAGTGGGTAGACCTTTCCACCTACTTCGGCACCTCCTCGGTGAGCCTCACTTACCGCGGAGTGGAGATTCCCGACGCCACCAGGCAGTCCCTCGGCCTCGAGGGCGATCCCTACATCCAGTACGGCCGCCTCTTCATCCATTCCACCAAGATTGGCTCCGGCAAAGTCGTCATCCATGCGGTAGGCGGCGGTGACGAGGTGGGCAGCGACGCCGCCATCGGCGGCATGGCCATCAGCCAGGAGGTATCCATTGTTTCACGTAATTTCAAGGCCGAAAACGGCGGCTGGCTATAGAAACTGTTTTAATTTAATCAACTTCAATCTTTATGGTCTATTTTGGCCCTTTTTTCACCCTTCTTCAGTCACGTAGTCATTAACTACGCTCCTTCATCAGGCCAAAAAAATGCCACAAAATATCCTCATAAATATTTTCGTTAATCAAAATAAAACAGTTTCTTGATATGAAAAAGATATTCTCAATAATGTTGATAAGCGTGGCGGCGGTCGTCTGCGCCGTTTCCTGCAAGGATCCCGTTGAGCCCACACCCGATTTTGGCGAAGAGATAGTCGGTGAGTGGCAGCTCAAGAGCATCGCCACAAAGACCACCACCCTCGGCGGGCAGGCCGTCGACGTTTACATCGCCTTTGAAAAGGGCGGCAGCTTCACCCTCTACCAGATGCTCGGCCAGGGCCGGTATCATTCATACACGGGCAAATGGGCCCTCGCCGACGGCATTCTTACCGGCACCTACAGCTCCGGCAAGGCCTGGGGCTCCACCTACACCGTCGACATTACCGACAGCACCCTCACCCTCACTTCCAATGTAGGGGGCGAGGTGGATACCTACGCAAAAACCACCATTCCCGAAAACGTCAAAAAGGAAGCATATGCGCAGTAATTTATTTCTCGTTGCTCTGCTTCTGCTGGCCTTCCAGGCACCTGTGACAGCCCAGAGCCGCTATGTCCCCCACGAGAAGTGGCCCTTCCTCAATGAAGATTTCGCTCCCGGCGAAGTCATCGCTTCGGACGGCAGCAGGCTTGTCATGGACAAGCTCAATATCGGTGTCAACGGAGGCAAGCTCTTCTACGTGGAGAACGACACCCTCAAGATGGCCGGCCTCACGCCCAAGGCGGTGAGGATAAACGGCGTAGACTTCATCAATTCCCAGGGCGAACTCATGCAGGTGCTCCGCCGCACCGAGCACGGGGCCGTACTGCTAGCAACCCGGGTGAACCACGAGGCCATGACCAGGGCTGACGTGGGCTACGGCTTCAAGTCTTCGGTGTCCGCGGTCGAGAAACGCGATGTTTTCGAAGGATCCAACGGCGCCACGCTGTCGCTCCGCCTCAACCAGCCCCTGACGGATGCCGCCGCCCAGAAACTCGGCGGCGCCGAGCTGATACTCACCGAAACCAAGTTCATCCATCTGAACGGCGGTTACCGGGTAAGAGCTATAAAGAGCGATGTAAAGGCGGACAACCGACTGGACTCTAAAAAGCTGAACGCTTTCTGGAAAGCCAACAAGGTTAAGTATTCCGACGACGAGTCTCTTGCAGCCCTCGCAGAATTCCTGTATTCCGAACTCCAGTGAAGCGTTTCCCGCTGATTTTCATACTTCTCGCCACCACAGCGGTAGCAGTGCTGCTGCAGTTGGGGGAGGAGTATGAATTCTTTTTCCGCGAGCAGACGCTCCTTTTCGACAGTTCCCTGTCGGGCATTGCATCGGGGCTCTTCCAGGTCGGCGGCCTGTCCGCCGTACTCTCCGGGCTCATAACCCAGTTCTTCATCTTCAAATACGCGGGTGCTCTCATTACCGGTGTGCTTGCGGGGCTGGGCGCATGGAACCTCTGGAAAGCGACGAAGACCCCCGGATGGTTGCTGCCGCTGTGCTTCCTGCCGTTCCTTTCCGAGTGCATCTGCCTTGCCGACCAGTTTTACTCGTATCAGGGCTTCATCTCTTTCCTGCTGCTTGTCCTCGCCATGAGGTGGTATCTGCCCTTCAGCGAAGGCAAACCGTTGCAGGCAAGGGTTCTGGCCGGGACTATTCTGACGCTGGCCCTGTTCGTGTTTGCCGGCCCCGTAGCGACCCTGCTGGCGATATGTATCTTCGTATGGACGCTGCTGAAAGACATTAAGCACTGGTATGCGGGCCTAATTCCCGCCGCGGCTTTGGCCGTGCTGGGTCTGGCTTTCTTCCTTTCCGGCATCACCGATAATTTCTCCAGGACCTTCTTCGCGGCCGGCTATTTCGACGAACTGGTATATCCCAGGTTCTTCATCAACCTGTCGTGGTTCCTGCTGCCCGCGGTGCTGGTAGTCGCAGCCCTCTTCCGGAAGATCGAGGCCCGCTCCGTCATCCCATCCGCCGCGCTCACCCTGCTTGCGGCCGCTTTCGTATTCTTTGGTTTCCGAGCCGTGAACGACCCGCTGCAGTACCAGCTCCTGAAAGAGCTGCATTTCGCCGCCAGAGGCAACTGGGAAGCCATTTATGACGATCCGGCCGGCAAAGACCCGAACTATCTTTTCATAAATCTCCGGAACCTGGCTAAATCCCATCTGGACCTTCTTCCGGACAGGCTTTTCGACAGTCCGCAGAACGGCGCCAAATCGATTCTGGCGGCATCTACCGGCAACAACCAGAATCCCGACATGGCCTCCATCATGGCATGGGTGTACATGCGCATGGGAGACGTCGCGGCGGCGCAGAATGCGGCGTTCGACGCGATGGTGGGCTACAAATGGGGCAGCCCCTACATGGCCCGCATCCTGGTGCAGACCAATCTGGTGATGGGCTCCCCGGCAATAGCCGAAAAGTATATCTGCGCACTCGAGAAAACCCTATTCCACTCGCGCTGGGCCCGCGAGCAGAGACGTTTCCTCTGTGATGATGCGGCCATCGAGGCCGATCCGCTGCTGTCACGCTACCGCAGCTGCGTCCCTTCTGAAGACCATCTGCTTGCAAGCCCGGGAAGCGATCTCCGTTTTATCCTGGAGGCTGCTCCGGCCGATTCAGCCGCGCTGGGCTACTACCGGTCCCTCCTCCTTCTGGAAGGCAATCTGGAAGAGATAAAGAATTATGTGGAAGCTACTTACGCTCCAGGTGAGGCTATTCCTCCCAGGCTCGAGGAGGCGTATTTGCTTTATTTCAGGAGCAGGAACAGCGTTCCCGACCTCAGCCGCGTGAGCGGGGATGTTACGGACCGTTACGACGCCTTCATCGCGCGCTTCAACGAGCTTGCGAAAAAAGGCCTCGATCCGGTCCAGGCCATACGTGGCCAGTACGGCGACACTTTCTGGTATTACATGATTTCCGTGCAAAGATGAAAAGGCTCCCTGTCATAGTATTGGCGTTATTTGCCATCATATCCTGCGGTAGGGTAGTCCCCGCCGGAAAGCTGACCGAAGACTACGATATCTTCCCTGATTACAAGGAAGTTACCGTTCCGCCGAATATCGCTCCGCTGAACTTTTGCATGCCCGGTCCGTCCGCTTACGCGCTTACCGTCGAAGGCGAGGGAGGGGCTTTCAGCGTAAGGAGCCGCAAGGGCTGTTTCCATCTTCCCGTCGCCAGGTGGAAGAGGTTGCTGAAAGCATCCAAAGTCTCCGACCTGCAGTTCTGCATATCCGTCAAGAAAGATGGCAAGTGGCTGGAAATGAATCCTTTTACCATCCATGTGGCAAAAGAGGAAGCCAGCCCCTACATAGCCTACCGCCTTATCCCTCCGGGCTATGGGATGTGGCGCCGCATGGGAATCTACCAGCGCAATATCGAGAATTTCCGTCAGACGACCGTCTACGAGAACAAACTCACCGGCGACAACTGTGTCAACTGCCATTCCTTCCCTTCGCGCAACCCTTCCTCGATGGTGTTCCACATGAGGGCCCGCAACGGGGGCACGGTGCTCATCGAAGAGGGCGACGTGCACAAGCTCAACACCAAGACCGACAGCACCATATCCAACCTCGTCTATCCCTATTGGCATCCTTCTGGAAAGTTCATCGCCTTTTCGGTGAACAAGACCTTCCAGACCTATCACATGACCGGCACTGAAAGGATAGAGGTGTACGATTCTGCCTCGGACGTGGTGGTGCTCGACCTGGATTCGAGAGAAATCCTTTCGTGTCCGATGCTTAAGTCCGACGCTTCCTTTGAAACTTTCCCCAGCTTTTCCCCTGACGGAAAGAGCCTTTATTTCTGTACCTCGAAGGCGGTGGGGGAGATGCCTGCAGGCTACAGGGACGCCCATTACAGTCTCTGCAGGATAGATTTCGACCCGGCTACCCGAAGTTTCGGTGAAAAGGTGGATACCCTTTTCAACGCCGGCGACTCCATGAGCGCTTCGTTCCCGAGGGTTTCCCCCGACGGCAGGTACCTGGTTTTCACCCGCCACGGATTCGGCAATTTCTCCATCTGGCACAGCGATGCCGACCTGTGGTGCGTGGATCTTTTGGACGGACGGCTGTCCCCCCTGTCCGGGGCCAATTCGCCGGAGTCGACCGACAGCTACCATTCCTGGAGTGCCGAAAGCCGCTGGCTGGTGTTCAGCAGTCGCAGGGCCGACGGGTTGTACACCCGGCCGTATTTCACCTATATCTCCGAAGACGGCACCGCCACGAAGGCGTTCATGCTGCCGCAAAAAAATCCCCGGAAGTATTACAGGGAACTCATGTTCTCCTATAACATTCCGGAGTTTATCGACGGAAAAGTGAAATCAGACCGCCACGGCATCGCCTCGGTCATGAGGCGGAGCGAGGGCGAAAGTCTGACCTACCACTTGCCCTGATTCTTCATGTTCGCCGCGAACTGGCGGAGCACGTCTATCTTCAGGTAGTTCTCGAACTTCTTGTTGTCCAGCACCTTTTCGATGAGGGGCTTGGCTTCCTCGAGGGGGAGCTTGGTGTAGTTGTACATGATGTAGTTGGCGGCGTAGTACGAATCGGGATTCTTCTTGGCGAGTTCCAGCTTGTAGTCTTCGAACTCCTTTGCGCCTTTCTGTATCATGTCGTTGATTTCGGCCCTGCGCTCCTCGGAAATGTCTGTCATGAGCTCTTCCTGGAGGGCATTGTACTCCTTGCGGGGCATGATTTTCTCCCTCTTTTCCTTAACGAGATTGTTGAGGTTCTGGGTCTCGCCGCCTTTCACGTCGGCAGCCACGAGCTTGTCGATGTCCGCCTCTACGGTGAACTTGCCGTTTTCGAGGAAGATGGGGATGGACCCCTTGGCATCACGCACGTAGATGGCGTAGTTGCCGGGCTTTACCTTGTCGCCCTTGAATTCGAAACGGCCGTCGGTGATTTTGGTGGAATCGACCAGGAGCTGGCCTATCGGGTTGTAGAGTATGGCGGTGCCGTCCTTGATGGTGACGGAGTCGCCCGTGAGCGTGCCTTTAATGGTGTAACCTTCCCGGCCGCAGGCGAAAAACATGAGCGCTGCAGCGGACAATAATGCTAATCTTTTCATTTTATTGGTGTTAATGATCATTCCTCTGGTTCAGGCGACGGTGCATTTCGCCGGCCTCTTCCTTCTGTTTGCGGAAGAGTTCGTCGAACTCTGAATTCTGCCCCGCGATCTTACGGATCTGCTGGTTGCGGAAATTTTCCTCCGCCATGAACAGCTTGGCCGTTTTGTTTTCGCCTATGATCTTTACGAATTCGGCCCTGTGCTCGACCAAGAAGTTCTTCTGGGCCTTTTTTGCAGCAACCCATGCATCGAGGAGGGGCTTGGTCTCGGAATCGTTTTTGCCCGACTCTAAAGCCTCCTGCATGGCTTTCTGGGCCTCGCGCACCTGCTTGTTGCTCTGGCGCTGCTCTTTCTCGAACTGGTTGTAGACGGGCCAGAAGACCTGTGCCTCTTCGGGAGTGAGCTCGAGCTCGCTGGTGATGAAGGCAATCTTTTCGGCGTGAATACGGTCGAGCATAGCCTTGTCAGGGCGTCCCTGAGCAAGGGCGACCGCGGATATTGCAGAAACAAGGAGAATGATTGCTAACTTTTTCATGACGATTAATCCGGATAAAAGATGGCGTCTTCCAGCTGGGAAAGAGTGAGGTCGGAGTCCAGCAGGTACTCTACCACCTCTCTGGCGCTTGCAGTGGGTGCGGGTGTCTTGTTGACAATGACTTTCCCGACCACGATTGCGACCGCGAATACGGCTGCAAGGGCAAGATAGGGCGAAAACTTCTGGAAGGTGGTCGCCTGTTTCTTGCCCGGGATATCTGCAAGACGCTGCTGCAGGTCCTGGAAATAGCCCTCCGGTGTGGAGTATGGAAGATGCCGTTTCATAAATAAAAAACCGTTTATTTAGATTCAAAATCGTCGGAAAGGTTTAATCTCTCCTTGATTTTCTGAGTTGCGTGATAGTAGGATGCTTTCAGGGCGCCCACGGACGTGCCGGTGATTTCGGATATCTGTTCGTAGCTAAGGTCTTCGAAATAGCGCATGCTGAAGACTACGCGCTGCTTTTCGGGCAGGCAGGCGATGGCTTTCGCCAGCTCTCTCTGGGCTGCGTCGCCGTTGAAGTAAGGGTCGTTGTCGATTACCCTTTCGGCCTTGGCGTCGAGGCTTTGGAACTGGAGCGCCGCGCGCACTTTTTTCTTGCGCAGGTAACCCAGGGCCTCGTTGGTGGCGATACGCCACACCCAGGTGAAGAGCCCCGACTCGCCGCGGAAACCGGGAAGGGCCTTCCAGATTTTCATGAAGATGTCCTGGAGGAGGTCGTCGGTATCGTCGTGGTCGTCCACGATGCCGCGGACGTGCCAGTACAGCTGTTCACTGTATTCCGACACTATCTGATTGAATGTTGCCTCCAGCTCCATATATTTTGTATATTTGCAAAAGTAGCAAAATTTATCCATACTATATGAAAACCACTAAGGAATTAACAGCAATCGCTTCTCAGGTCCGAAGGGATATCATACGCATGGTGACGACCGCCAAATCCGGTCATCCGGGCGGATCCCTGAGCAGTACCGACATCCTTACCGCTCTCTATTTCAGTGAGATGAAGCACGATCCCGCCACCTGGCGCAGGGACGCCCTCGGGCAGGACGCCTTCATCCCCTCCGCCGGCCACCTGGCCCCCGTGTATTATGCGGTTCTTGCCCGTGCCGGATATTTCGATCCCGCGAAGATGGGCACTCTCCGCAAATTCGGAACCGACCTTCAGGGCCATCCTGCAGTGGGGCACATCAAGGGTGTGTTCCAGCCTTCCGGCTCTCTCGGCCAGGGCCTCGCCGCCGCTGCCGGCATCGCGCTCGGAAAAAAGCTCCAGGGCCAGCCTGAAAGGGCTTTCGTCCTGCTGGGCGACGGTGAAAGCGAAGAGGGTGAAATCTGGGAGACGGCCATGTGGGCAGTGCACCACAAGCTCGACAACCTCGTCGCCATGACCGACTGGAACGGCATGCAGATCGACGGCCCCATCGAGACCGTCACTGCGGTAGGGGAGCTCAACGAAAAATGGCTCGCGTTCGGCTGGGACGTGATCGTTGCCGACGGCCACGATTTCGAAAGCATCCTCGGCGCGTTCGAACTTGCCCGCAAGAAGGATGGCAAGCCCAAGATGATACTCTTCAAGACTGAAATGGGCCACGGAGTGGACTTCATGTGCGGCAATCACGGCTGGCATGGAAAGGCCCCCAGCGCCGATGAATGCGCGGCAGCGCTTGCACAACTCGAAGAAACTTTAGGAGATTATTAGTATGAAAAAGTATACAGATACCGGCAAGAAGGACACCCGCAGCGGATTCGGCGCGGGCCTCGTCCTGGCAGGAAGGGAGAATCCCAAGGTGCTTGCCCTCACCGCAGATCTTAAGCCCTCGGTCAAGATGGGCGATTTCGCCAAGGAATTCCCCGACAGGTTCATTGAGTGCGGCATTGCGGAAGCCAACATGGTAGGCGTCGCCAGCGGTCTGGCGGTAACGGGCATGGTGCCCTTCTGCGGCTCGTTCGCCGAGTTCATCACCGGCCGCGTGTACGACCAGATCCGTCAGGAAGTGTCGTACGGCAACACCAACGTCAAGCTCGCATCCTCGCATGCAGGCATTACGCTCGGCGAAGACGGCGCCACCCATCAGACCATGGAGGACATCGCCCTAATGCGCGCCCTTCCCGGCATGGTCGTCCTCGTACCCTGCGACTACAACCAGACCGTGCAGGCTACCCTGGCCGCGGCCAGGTATGAGGGTGCCGTTTACCTCCGTTTCGGCCGTCCCTCGGTGCCCAACTTCACCGATCCCGACGAACCCTTCGAAATCGGCAAGATCTATAACTTGAATTCCGGCACCGACGTCACCCTCGTGGCAACCGGACACCTTGTGTGGGAAGCCCTCCAGGCCGCGGAACAGCTTGAGGCAGAGGGCGTCAGCGCCGAGGTCCTGAACGTCGCCACCATCAAGCCGCTCGATTCCAAGGCTCTGCTCGAGTCTGTCGGAAAGACCGGCTGCGTGGTCGTGGCCGAGGAGCACAATGCCCAGGGAGGTCTCGGAGAGGCCGTGGCCGCGGTGCTTGCCGCCGGTCGTCCCGCCCCCGTCGAGTTCATCAACGGCGGCGACCGCTTCGGTGAAAGCGGCACCCCCGCCCAGCTCATGGAAGCCTACGGCCTCGACGCCGCGCACATCGTTGCCGCCGCCCGCAGGGCCATCGGCAGGAAATAACTTTTTGATTATATTTGCATTGTTATGAAGACGATATTGCTTTTCCAAAATTTCGGTATCTGGGAGATACTCATAATCGCTCTGGTAATCCTGCTCCTCTTCGGCGGCAAGAAGATTCCCGAGCTCATGAAGGGCCTCGGCAAGGGCGTCAAGAGTTTCAAGGCCGGCATGGCCGAGACCGAAAAGGAACTCGACGAAATCAAGAAGGAAATCGAGAAGCCGGTCGAACCCGAGCCCAAGGACAAGGCGGAATAAATGCCGGACATGTCCTTCTGGGATCACCTGGAAGAACTCCGATGGTGTCTTTTCCGGGTGATCATCGCGCTGGTGATCGTACTGGTGGGGTGTTTTTTCGCCCTGCCGTACGTTTTTGACGACTTCATCCTCGGTCCCACCCATCCCGACTTCTTCATGTACCGGCTCCTGGGCTTCGCCTACGGACCGGCCGAGAAGGTGGACATAATCAACATCAACGTCGCATCTCAGTTCCTCACGCACATCAGCACCGCGCTGTGGATATCGCTGGTGCTCGTATTCCCGTATCTGATGTACCAGGTATGGGTGTTCGTGAAGCCGGCGCTCTATCCCAAGGAAATCAAGGGCGTGCGTGCGGCCTTCGCGGGTGGTACGGTGCTGTTCTACATCGGCTGCGCGGTCGGCTATATCGTCGTTTTTCCCATCATCTTCAAGTTCCTGACGCAATACCGCATCGGCGCCGAGGTGACCAACCAGATCAACCTGAACTCCTACATGAGCATCTTTCTCACCATGGTGTTCGTGATGGGGCTGGTCTTCGAACTGCCGGTGCTGGCATGGCTGCTGGGCGCCCTCGGGGTCATCAACAAAAAACAGCTCAAGAGCTGGCGGCGTTATGCCCTGGTGGTGCTCCTTATTCTCGCCGCGGTCATTACGCCCACCGGCGACCCGTTCACCCTCATGGTGGTGTTCATCCCGCTGTACCTGCTCTACGAATTCAGTATCCTGCTGTGCCGTAATCCGAAAGACGAAGACCCGGAGCCGGATGAAAGCGCCGCATAGTCCTCAAGCATAATGGCAAAATTAAAATCCTACTTTAAAAGCATGCGCCTCCGCACCCTGCCGCTTTCTCTCGCAGGCGTGCTGATGGGATCGTTCCTGGCCGTGGCGGACTACAAAGTGCCGGCAGCAGTGGTGCTGCTCGTCTGCCTCACGACCGTATTGCTCCAGATACTCACCAACCTTTCCAACGAACTCGGAGACGTGCTGCACGGCACCGACACCGCCGAAAGGGTAGGGCCGGAATACGGCCTCAATTCAGGTGAACTGACCGTAAAGCAGATGAAGGGCTGCATCGGGGTAATCCTGGCGCTGTGCGTCGTTTCCGGCCTTGCGATGATTTGGGTGTCGTTCGGTACCCTTTTCTGCATGGAATCGCTGATACTTATCATTTTAGGTGCCGCGGCCATATTCGCCGCCATGCGCTATACCCTCGGCCGCAACCCTTACGGATACCGGGCGCTGGGAGACCTTTTCGTCTTCCTGTTCTTCGGCCTGACGGCCGTGCTTGGCTCGTATTTCGTGTGCGCTCATACCCTGCACGGATGGCTGCTGCTCCTGCCTGCGTCCACAATCGGGTTGTTCAGCGTGGGAGTGTTGAATGTCAACAACATACGTGACATGAAAACGGACGCTCCCAACCGCATAACCGTTGCCATGAAACTGGGAGTGCACAAGGCGCGGATCTATCAGACCGTGCTTATAACCCTCGGCTGGGTCTGCATGATTGCATACACCCTGTTGAGGTTCCCCGACTGGAGGCACTGGCTCTTCGTACTCACCCTTCCGCTCTATATCGTGCATCTGCGCGGCGTCTGGACCCACGAGGAAAGGGCCCTCGACAAGTATCTGCCCATGCTCGTGATGTCTTCGTTCATTTTCACCATCCTCACCGGAATAGGGTATACGGCATATCTGTGGTAGGACAGCGGGAATGAAAACGGTTATTTTCGACTTCAACGGCACCCTTTTCTGGGATTCTCCGTACCATAACGAGGCCTTTCTGGAACAGGTGAGGCTGCATTCAGGCGACGGCGCGGTTCCCGGAGCTCCGAGGGCGCGCCACATCACGGTACAGGACATCCGCGAACACATCATGGGCCGCACCAACGACCAGATCATGCGCTTCATCTTCGGCGAGGGCATTACCGATGCCGAGGTGGACGTCCTCGCCCGCGAAAAGGAGGCTCTCTACAGGGAGATATGTGCGGATAAGACCTGCTTCGCCCCTGGCGCCGAAGCTTTGTTCGCAGCCCTCAAAGACGCGGGAATCACCTTCGGGATAGCAACTTCCGCCCCGGTCGAGAATATCGATTTCTATTACGCCCACATGGATATGGAGAAATGGTTCCCGCGGCGGAACGTGGTCTTTGCAGATGGCACGCTCCGCGGAAAACCCGCTCCGGACATCTTCCTGAAGGCCATGGAAGTTCTGGGAGGCAGCAGCGAAAGCACGGCGATCTTCGAAGATTCCGCCGCCGGGCTCATGGCGGCAGAAGCGAGCGGCGCCGCCCTGGTAGTCGCGGTGGACGCCGGCGACCTTCCTCCCTATGCCTCCGGCCGTTTCCCGGTCATCACCGATTTCCGCCAGGCCCTGCCGCTCCTGGGGCTTTAAAGAGAAAATAATCGTATCTTTGCGGAAATGGAAATGAAGGACATACGCAATTTCTGCATAATTGCACA
>JAILQG010000068.1 GCA_024699055.1 Bacteroidales bacterium | reverse complement strand
ATACTCTTCGCCATAGTGCTGGTGCTCATGGCCTGCTTCCGGCTGGCCCTGCGCCTGTTGAAGGACTCGAAGAAGTTCACCTGGGCCGGGTATGTCACATGGTGCATCGGGGAATGCCTGCTGATAGCACTTGCAGCAGCGCTGTACCTGACCCTCATGTTGAAGGGAGAGGCCTCGTATTTCACGGTCCTGTTCGGGTATTGCATAGGCTACACCTATCTGATCCTGATCTATCCCTATCTGGTAATCACCCTGGCCTTCGACATCGCCGCGCTCAGGCAGGCGGAACAGGCCAAGGCTTCCACGGACGAGTCGCTGATCCGCTTTTTCGACGAATATAAGAATCCGAAGCTGCTGATCGCAGCGGGTGCGGTCCTTTACATCGAGGCGCAGGAGAATTACGTGGATATCTGGTATCTCGACAGCGGCAGGCCGCGCAAGTTCAACCTCAGGGCCAGCATGCGTTCGCTCGAAGAGACGGCCGAACGCCACGGCCTGGTGCGCTGCCAGCGCTCCTATTACGTCAATCCCTCACACGTGACGGTGCTCCGTCGTGAAAACGGCTGGGTATATGCCGACCTTGATCAGGAAGGCCTCCCCAGCATACCGGTTTCCAAAACTTATTACGACAAATTGGCTAAAATGCTATAGCTATGAACTTTATTTTCATCTCACCCAATTTCCCGCAGACCTACTGGCATTTCTGTGCAGGGCTGCGCAGGCATGGCGTCACGGTGCTCGGCATCGGGGACGCCCCCTATGACGGACTTCTTCCCGAGCTGAAAAGCTCGCTTGATGAATATTACAAAGTGGACGACCTTTCCGATTACGACTCCCTCTTCAGGGCTGTCGCGTACTTCAGTTTCAAATATGGAAAGATCGACTGGCTGGAAAGCAATAACGAGGCGTGGCTCGAGAGCGACGCCCGTCTGCGCACTGATTTCAACATCACTACCGGGGTGAATACCAAACAGATAAGTCCTTTCAAGAGCAAGGCTGTCCAAAAGAAGTATTATGCACTGGCCGGCGTTCCTACGGCGCGGCAGCATAAAGTGTCGGACATCGATGCCGCCCGCGAATTCATCAAAAGCACCGGATACCCGGTGTTCGTGAAGCCCGAGGTCGGCGTGGGTGCCGCCGCGTCCTACATAATCAGCAATGCGGCTGAGCTGGAGCGTTTCTTCGCTTCCAAACCGGACGTGCCGTACGTGATGGAGGAATTCGTCACCGGAGACATCTTCTCTTACGACGCCATTGTGGACTCCAAGAGCCGTCCGCTTTTCGAGTCCTGCACCCATTTCCCGCCTTCGATGGCGGATATCGCCAACAACAATCTGGACTGCCTCTATTATGTCCTGCCTACCGTGCCCGAACAGCTCAGGGAACGGGGCCGGGCCACGGTCAAGGCCTTCAAGGTACGCAGCCGTTTCGTGCATCTGGAGTTCTTCTGTCTGAACTGCGACCGCCCCGGGCTCGGAAAGAAAGGGGATTTCGTAGGGCTGGAGACCAATATGCGTCCGGCCGGCGGCTATACCCCGGACATGATGAACTACGCCCACGCTACCGACGTCTACCAGATCTGGGCCGACATGGTGGCCCTGGACAAGCGCCTTCTGCCTGAGAACCCGGCTGACGACCACTACTGCGTGTGGTACGGCAGGAGGGACAATCCGCCCTACGTCCATAATCACGATGCGGTGATGGCTGAATACGGCCCCCGCATGGCCATGCACGGGCGCCTTCCCGATGTGCTGAGCAGCGACCTCGGCAACGATTTCTACGCAATCCACGCCCGCAGCAAGGCGGAACTGGAGAAATTCCGGAAATATCTCGGAGAAACGAAGTAGGGCAGACCGCCGTCAGACTATCTGGTTGCCGGTGTAAAGCTCGTAGTACTTGCCTTTGAGGGCGAGGAGTTCGGCGTGCTTGCCGCGCTCGATGATGTGCCCCCTGTCCATAACCATGATGTAATCGGCATTTTGCACGGTCGACAGCCTGTGGGCTATCACGAAGGTGGTCCTTCCCTTCATGAGTGAGGCCATGCCCTCCTGGATGAGCTTTTCGGTGCGGGTGTCGATGGACGATGTGGCCTCGTCGAGGATGAGCACCGGGGGATCCGCCACAGCTGCACGGGCGATGCAGAGCAGCTGTCTTTCGCCCTGCGAGAGGTTGCCTCCGTCCGCCGCGAGGACCGTGTCGTAACCATGGGGCATACGACGGATGAAGGAATCGGCGCATGCGAGGCGGGCAGCGGCGCGACATTCTTCGTCAGTGGCGTCGAGACGGCCGTAGCGGATGTTTTCCATGATGGTGCCGCTGAACAGCTTGCTCTCTTGCAACACCGTGCCGAGCGACCTTCTGAGCGAAGGCAGGGCCAGTTCGCTTACCGGGATGCCGTCGCAGCAGATGGTGCCGTCCTGAATCTCGTAGAAGCGGTTGATGAGGTTGGTGATGGTGGTCTTGCCGGCGCCGGTGCCGCCCACGAAGGCTATCTTCTGGCCGGGATAGGCGGTGAGGCTGATGTCGAACAGCACCTGCTTGTCCTTGATGTAGCTGAAATCCACGTCCTGCAGCGAAACCAAGCCCCTGAGGGGTGTGAGCGTGCCGTCGGGGGACTTCCAGTTCCAGCCTTCGGCGGCATTCCCTTCCAGGACAACGCGGCCTTCGTCTTTCTGGGGCTTCTCATCGAGCATGGCGTAAACCCTGTCGGAACCGGCGGACGCCATTGCAAGGGAGTTAATTTCGTTGGAAATCTGCGAAACGGGCCTGTTGAAGTTGCGCTGAAGGGTAAGGAAGGCCACGATGGTGCCGAGGGTGAGGGAAGCTCCTCCGCCCAGGGCGAGCGCGGCGCCTGCAATCGCCAGCAGCACGTACCCGAAATGCCCCAGGTTGGCGTTGATGGGGCCGATTATGTTGGAAATCCGGTTTGCGTTGTAGACGCTGGAGCGCATGTTTTCGTTGAGCACCGCGAACTGTGCCATCGCGTCTTCCTCGTGGTTGTAGACCTTTACGACTTTCTGCCCCGTGACCATCTCCTGGATAAAACCGTTGATGAGGCCGAGGTTCTCCTGGCGTTTGGTGAAATACTTCTTGCTGACGGTGCCCAACTTGCGGGTTATGTAGAACATGAGCAGCGCGAGAATAAGCGAAATGACGCTCAGCAGGGGACTCATAACCAGCATGGAAGTGAATGTGGCTATGATGGTTACGAGCGAGCGCAGGATTCCGGGGACGCTCTGGGAAACCACCTGACGCAGGGTGTCCACGTCATTGGTATATACGCTCATGATCTCGCCGTGCGTGCGGGAGTCGAACCAGCTGAGAGGCAGTTTCTGCATGTGCCTGAACAGCTCTTCGCGCAGCCTGCGGAGAGTGCCGTTGCCTATGTAGACGGTGAGCAGGTTGTAGGTGAACGAGGCTATGATGCCGACCAGGAGGATGGCGCCCAGCCTGAGCATCGCGGATGCGAGGGGCGCGAAGTCGGAGGAGCCGCTTTCGGTCATCGGCACGATATAATCGTCGATGAGGGTCTTCGTGAACAGGTTGGACGTGAGCGTGGTGAGCGAGGTGACGATGATGCATATCGCCACGAAGGGGATGCTCACCTTGTAGTTGCTGAAAACGAACTTAAACAGCCTCCAGACGGTCTTGGAGACCTTCCCGCCGCTGCCCGGAACCCTCTCGTGCGGCCCGCCGAAAGAACGCATCACGCTAGGCATCGAAGTCGGCCTCCCCGCCTGAAGTCTGGAGTTTGTAGATGTCTTTGTATATCTCGTTGGAAGCGAGCAGCTCCTCGTGGGTGCCGACTGCATTTATGCGGCCGTTGTCCATGACGACTATCCGGTCGGCGTCCTTGATGCTAAGGATGCGCTGGGCCACGATCACGGTGGTTATGCCGGGGGAGCGCTTCTTTAGGCTTTCCCTAATGCGGGCGTCGGTGGCGGTGTCGACCGCCGACGTGGAATCGTCGAGGATGAGTATTCCGGGTTTCTTGAGCAGGGCCCTGGCTATGCACAGCCTCTGCCTCTGGCCTCCGGATACGTTCACTCCGCCCTGTTCCATGACGGTGTCGTAGCCGTCCGGCATGGCCTCTATGAATTCGTGGGCGCAGGCGGTACGGCAGGCCTCCACGCATTCTTCCAACGTGGCGTCGGGATTGCCCCAGCGCAGGTTTTCCAGGATGGTGCCGCTGAACAGGGTGCTTTTCTGGAGCACGATTGCGACATGCCTCCTGAGGGCGTCCATATCGTATTCGCGCACGTCCCTTCCATCCACCTCCACGCTCCCTTCGGAGACGTCGTAGAGTCGGCAGATGAGATAGGCGAGCGAAGACTTGCCCGAACCGGTGCCGCCGATGATGCCGATGGTCTCGCCGGAACGGATATGCAGGTTGATGTCTTCGAGGGCGTTGTCACCTCCCTTTTTGTAGGAGAAATAGACGTTTTTGAAATCGATGGAACCGCCCTTCAGCGCAGTCACGGGCTGCTCGGGATTGGCCATGTCGGGCTCTTCCTCGATGACTTCGGCCACCCTGGCAACGCTGGCGGCGCTCTGGGTGAGCTGGACGAAGATCATGCTCAGCATCATAAGGGAGTTCATGACCATCATGATGTAGGAGAAGAGGGAAGTGAGCTGCCCGGTGGTGAGGCTTCCTTCCACTATGTAGTGGGCCCCGAACCAGCTGACGGCCATGATGCAGCCGTAAACGACCAGGTTCATGAGGGGCATATTGAAGCTCATCAGGGTCTCGGCCTTGATGCTCATGGTGTAAAGCTCCAGCGCTGCCTTGTCGAACTTGGAGATCTCGTGGTCTTCGCGCACGAAGGCCTTCACCACCCTCACCGCGTCGACATTCTCCATCACCACGTCGTTCAGGCTGTCGTAGCGCAGCAGGATCTGCTTGAAAAGCCTGGCGGCGCGGCTGATCATCAGGTACAGCGCGATGGACAGGAAGACCATTGCGGCGAGGAAGATGAGCGAGAGCCTGCGGTTTATGAAGAGGCACATCGCAAACGAGAAAACCAGGTTGAGCGGCGCCCTGAATGAGGTTCGCAGTAGCATCTGGGTGGCGTTCTGGATGCTGCTGACATCGGTGGTCATGCGGGTTACGAGGCCGGCCGTGCTGTATTTGTCGATGTCGCTGAACGAGAAGCGCTGGATGTTGGTGTACATGGCCTGGCGGAGATTGGCCGCGAGGCCGGTGGAGGAATAAGCGGCGTAGCGCCCGGCAAGTATGCCGAAGACAAGGCTGAGCACGGCGAGCCCCAGCATCATGCCTCCGTATTTGTAGACGGCCGGGAGATTTCCCGCGTTAAGGCCCTTGTCTATGAGGCTGGCGGTCACGTATGGGATGAGCACGCCCATGACAACCTCCGCGCTGGTCCAAACCGGGGTGAGGATCAGCGCCGTCCGGTACTGCCGGACTTCGCGGAGGACGGTCTTGAGCATGGGAAACGGCCGCTATTTGTAGATATCTTCCAGGGTGCCGAATTCGGCAAAGACAGGGATGGCCGGGTCGTCCACGAAGGCGTCGACCACGCGCCGGCTGCCCTTGGCGACGTTCTCTTCGAGGAAACGCTTCTCTTCGGGCCAGGTGGCGACGTAGTTGGAGGCCATGTCGTGGTTGTGGTCCTTGAAGCGGTAGATGCAATATTCGTATTGCCTGTCGCTGAGGAATTCGGCGAGGGCGGAGGAGCCGTACATGCCCCATTTGCCCAGGGACATCTTGTCGTAGGTGACGATTTTGTCGGCCGTGCCATGGATAAGCAGGATGGGGCACGGCGCCTTTTTGAATGAAGGCTTGCCGGTGTTCGACATGATGGCTCCCGCGAAGGACATGAGGCCGGCGAAGTTGAAACCGGAGGGCAGGACCTTGGCCAGTGGATGCCCGTTGCAGATGTACCATTCGGCCTGCAGGGCGGTCATTGCGCCGGCGGAAGAGCCCGCGATGACTATATTGCCAGGATCGACGCCGAGTTCACCGGCATTCTCCAGGATGTAGGATACGGAGGCGAAGACGTCTTCTACCGCAATGTCGACGGCGTCCTTGACGGTCTGGGCGGACTCCTTGAGCTTGGTGACCCTGAGGTCTAGATGCTTGCCCTTGAGGCCGAGCCTGTAGTCTACGGTGATGACGCGGTAGCCGTTGTCATTGAGGAGCTTGAACCACGGGAGATGATACTCGCTCGAGCGCTCGCCCATGACGAATCCGCCTCCGAAAACAAAGAGTACAGTGGGTTTGTCCTTGCCGTCAACCGTCGTTTCGCTGCCGGGAACCGGCTCGTAGACGTCCATGTAGAGACTGCATGTGTCGCGGTCGGCGACTTTGTATGTGCAGGATAGATCTTGGGCTGAAACCGCCGTACCTGCGACAAGCAGGAGGAAGGCGGCCAGGAATAATGACTTGCATGACTTCATGACTACAAGATAAGAATTTTTCTTTCATCTTGGCAAAAAAACGTGTTTTTCTTGCGTGCAAGTGCCTGTAATTCACTTTTTCGCTTGCGAAATTGAAAAATAAAACATAATTTTGTAGACGTTAAAATCTGTAAAATGCCTCAGGAGCAGACATATCCTCTCGACCCTTCCAAGGTCTACAACTCCATGGACGAGCTCACGCTCGAAACCGAGGAGGGGCCCCTCACCCTGAGGATGGGTGCGTGGATCAGCTACGATCCTGTCCGCATCCACAGGATGGTCGTGAAGGAAAAGGTCCTTCAGGTCGATGAATACGAGGTTCTGGGGCCGCTCGAAAGCAAGCTCCGCAGGGCCGATCCCGATTACTACAAGCGCTTCGTCGGCCTCAAGCTCGTCATAGACTATCCGGGCTACAGCTGCGGCATCATGGCCAAGATTCCGTTCGAGAACGACCCTGTCGGTTTCTACAAATGGTGGCGCAAGGGCAAGCACGAAGACAAAGTCTATCTCTCGCTCGGCAGGCAGATACAGCTTTTCCAGAAAGTATCCCTCATGGATCCCAAGATGATCCTTAAGAAAGACCGGGATCTTTTGTGCGTATAACTAAACTTATGGATAACCAATTAAAAACCACATGCCTGTACCCGGAGCACGTATCCCTGGGTGCAAAGATGAGCCCGTTCGCGGGTTTCATGATGCCTATTCAGTACACTTCCATTACCGATGAGCACAACGCAGTCAGGCATCACTGCGGAATGTTCGACGTGAGCCACATGGGCGAGATATTCATCTCCGGACCCGACGCGGAAAAGTTCGTCAACCATATCTTCACCGGCGACGTGCGCACGCTTGTCGAGGGACAGTGCGTCTACGGAATGATGCTCTATCCCGATGCCGGAACCGTGGATGACCTTCTGGTTTACAAGGAGTTCAATAAAGACGCCTTCCTGCTCGTGGTGAACGCCGCCAACATCGACAAGGACTACAAATGGATGCTGGACAACTGCAAGGGCTTCGATGTCAATATCCTGAACGATTCTCCCGCATGGGGGCAGCTGGCGGTCCAGGGCCGTGAGGCCGAGGCCGTTCTCGGCAAAGTCACCGGCATCGACCTTTCCGGCGTGGAGTTCTATCATTTCATCGACACCGAACTCTACGGCAAGCGCGCCATCATCAGCCGCACCGGCTATACCGGCGAAGACGGCTTTGAAGTATACACCACCACCGACGGCACCGTCAGGCTCTGGAAGGAGCTGCTCGCGGCCGGCGTGGTTCCCTGCGGTCTCGGCTGCCGCGACACCCTCCGCTTCGAAGCGGGCCTTCCCCTCTACGGCGACGAACTTACCGCGGAGATATCTCCCGTCGTTGCAGGCTTCAGCATGTTCTGCAAGCTCGACAAGGAAGAGTTCATAGGCAAGGAAGCCCTGGCCGATCAGAAGGCCAATGGCACCCCCAAGAAGCTCGTGGGCATCGAACTGGCGGACAAGGCCATCCCGCGCGCCGGCTATCCGGTCCTGCTGGAAGACGGCAAGGAGGTCGGAGTGGTTACCACCGGCTACCGCTCCATTTCGCTCGACAAGAGCATCTGCTTCGCGCTCGTAGACCGCGAGGTGGGCGCCCTCGGCAATACCCTCTACATCCAGATTCACCGCAAAGTGTTCCCCGGAACCGTAGTCAAGAAAAGATTCTATCAAACCAATTACAAAAAATAATCACATGAGCAAGATCATCGAAGGACTCCTCTACAGCGAGTCACACGAATGGGTTAAGGTAGATGGCGGCATCGCCATCATAGGCGTTACCGATTTCGCACAGAGCGAGATGGGCGACATCACTTACGTGGATCTTCCCGCCGAAGGCGACGAAGTGGAGAAAGATGCCGATTTCGGCGCCCTCGAGAGCGTCAAGGCGTCCAGCGAACTGTATTCTCCTGTCTCCGGCACCGTAGCCGCTGTCAACGAGGCCCTGGAGGACGCCCCCGAACTCATCAACGAGGATCCCTACGCAAACTGGATCATCAAGGTCAATATCAGCGACACCGCCGAGCTGGACGCCCTTCTCAGCGCTGCCGAGTACGAAAAAATCGCAAAATAACATACAATGTCCACATTTGCATATTTTCCCCATACTGAGGAAGATATCCGGGCAATGCTTGAAAGGATAGGGGTCGGTTCACTTGCCGACCTCTATTCCGATGTACCGGATGAATTCAGGTACAAGGGCGAATACGACCTTCCTTCCGCCATGAGCGAGCAGGAAGTGCGCGACCATATCGAGGCCCTTGGCAGGAAGAACGTGCAGCTGAAGGTTTTCGTCGGCCAGGGTGCATACGACCATTACGTCCCCTCCGTCATTCCCTACATCACCTCGCGTTCCGAATTCCTCACTTCGTACACTCCGTATCAGAGTGAAATCTCCCAGGGTACGCTCCGTTACATTTTCGAGTGGCAGAGCATGGTGTGCCGCCTTACCGGCATGGACGTGTCCAACGCCTGCATGTACGACGGCCCGACCGCAGCTGCGGAAGCCCTCCGCATGTGCGTCGCATCCACCCGCAAGCGCAACAAGGTGGTGATGTCCACGAGGCTCCTGCCCCACGTGCAGGAGGTTGTGCGCACCTACATGAAATATCCCGGAATCGAGCTGGTTGCCGTGGACGACGTCCTCGCCGAGCTCGGTCCCGACGTGGCCGGAGTGCTCGTTCCTTCGATAGGGAAGCACGGTGGCATCCAGGATCTCACGGGCTATGCCGAAAAGATCCACGAAGCCGGCGCCATGATGGCAGTATACTGCGACCTCTCCACGCTCGCGGTGCTCAGGACCCCGGCCGAATGGGGTGCAGACATCGCCGTAGGAGACGGTCAGAGCCTCGGTATTCCGCTGAATTACGGCGGTCCTTACGTAGGCTTCATGGCCTGCCTCAAGGAGCACATGCGCAAGCTTCCCGGCCGTATTGTTGGCCAGACCGTCGACAAGGACGGAAAGCGCTGCTTCGTGCTTACGCTCCAGGCCCGTGAGCAGCACATCCGCCGCGAGAAGGCCACCTCCAACATCTGCTCGAACGAGAGCCTCATGGCTCTCTGGTGCACCGTATACCTGAGCCTTATGGGGCCTGAGGGCCTCCGCAAGGTGAACCAGCTCAGCTGCAAGGGTGCCCACTACCTTCACGACCGCCTCATGGCCACCGGGAAGTTCGAAGACTTCATGGCCACCAGGAAGTATCTCAACGAGTTCTGCCTCAAGCCGCTCTGCGACGTGGCAAAGCTCCAGAAGGCCCTGCTCGACGGCGGTTATTTCGCCGCCCTCCAGCTCGAAGACGGTACAGTCACCTTCTGCGTCACTGAAAAACACGGCAAGGCCGAAATCGACGACCTGGTAAAAATTGTGGAGGAACTGTAATATGAAATACTACGACAAACTCATATTCGAGCTTAGCCATTCCGGCCGCAGCGGTTATTCGCTGCCTAGTGGCTTTGACGTCGACTGTGGCTGTCTGCCCCAGCATCTTAAAAGGCAGTCGCCCCTCGAACTTCCGGAAGTGAGCGAAGTGGACGTCGTCCGCCACTATACCAACCTCAGCCAGATGAACTTCGGCGTGGACACCGGCTTCTATCCGCTCGGTTCCTGCACCATGAAGTACAATCCCAAGATAAACGAGGAGATGGCCGCGCATTCGCTGTTCACGGGCCTTCATCCCCTCCAGCCGGCCGAAACGGTGAAGGGTGCGCAGGAAGTCATCGACAACCTCGACCATGCCCTCGCCGCCATCACCGGCTTCAAGCACTTCACCTTCCTGCCCTGCGCAGGCGCCCACGGCGAACTCACCGGACTCATGCTGATCCGGGAGTACCACATGGCAAGGGGAGACTTCAACCGCACGAAGGTCATCGTTCCCGACAGCGCCCACGGCACCAATCCTGCCAGCGCGGCTGTCTGCGGCCTTGAAATCGTGGTGGTGAAGTCGCGTCCCGACGGCCTCATCGACGTCGAGGACCTCAAGCCCCTTCTCGGGCCCGATATCGCCGGCATCATGATGACCAACCCCAACACCCTCGGCCTCTTTGAGAAGGAAATAGGGAAGATCTCATCTCTGGTGCACGGCTGCGGTGGCCTGCTGTATTACGACGGCGCCAACACGAACGCGCTTCTCGGCGAGGTGCGTCCCGGTGACATGGGCTTCGACGTGCTGCATCTGAACCTCCACAAGACCTTCAGCACTCCTCACGGCGGCGGCGGTCCCGGTAGCGGTCCCGTGGGCGTAGCTGAAAGCGTGCTCCCGTACCTGAACATTCCCAAGGTTTCCGGATTCCACGGCAATTTCGGCGTCATGATGAGGGCTTATGCCTATATCCTGATGCTCGGCCGTGAGAACGTGAAGATGGCCGGCCCATACGCCGTGCTTGCCGCCAACTACATAAAGGAATGCCTCAAGGACGCCTACAAGCTTCCTATCCCCACCGTGTGCAAGCATGAGTTCGTGTATGACGGCCTCATCAACGATGGCGCCCATGACGACGTGCCCGGAGCCACTACGCTCGACATCGCCAAGAGGCTGCTCGACTACGGCTTCCATGCGCCCACCATCTACTTCCCGCTCCTCTTCCACCAGGCTCTCATGATAGAGCCTACCGAAACCGAGAGCAAGGAAACCCTGGATGCGTTCATCGACGTGATGCACAAGATTGCGGAAGAGGCCGCGAAGGATCCCGAAATCCTTCACGGAGCGCCGCATGACACGCCTATCAGCCGTCCCGACGAGACTACGGCCGCCCGTAATCCCATCGTGAAAGCCTAGCGCCCGTGGGTAAGGAAATAACTCCCGTAGCGGTTTATCATTCCCCGCTGGAGGGTAAGTTCGGTGTTCCGCGCCAGAGCGGAGTTGCCGCTGACCTCCGCGGGGAAGTCCGCCTTGAGGGCCGTTACAGGCATCCAGATGCGCTGCGCGGCTTGGAAGGCTTCGACTATGTCTGGCTCATCTGGGGTTTCTCGCTGAGCGGCGGGAAACCCGATGCGCTGACCGTGAGGCCGCCCCGGCTTGGCGGAAACACCCGGGTGGGAGTGTTCGCGAGCCGTTCTCCGTTCAGGCCTAACGGACTGGGCCTGTCGTGCGTGAAAATCGAGAGCGTTGATCCCGAAAACGGAGTTATCCTCGTGTCGGGGGCCGACCTTGCCGACGGCACCCCCGTGTATGACATCAAACCCTATGTGGAATATGCCGACAGCCG
>JAILQG010000062.1 GCA_024699055.1 Bacteroidales bacterium | reverse complement strand
GAGGACATTCCTATGATGGAACCTCCGCGCTGGCGCATCATGACCGGAGTGACCGCATGGATGTAGTTGAATGCGGATTTGAGGTTGACGGTGAGCACCGCATCCCACTGCTGCTCGGTCATGCGGAGCATGAGGCCGTCTTTGGTGATGCCGGCGTTGTTGACCAGGATGTCTATCCTGCCGAAATCTTCAAGTATTTGGTTCACAACCGTTTCCGTGGCCGTAAAATCGGCCGCGTTGCTTTCGTAGGCCTTAACCTTGACGCCGAGCGCCTCGATTTCGGTTACGGTTTCGGGGATTATCTTGAGATCCGTGAAGGCGATATCCGCACCTTCGGAAGCGAATTTGAGGGCTATGGCCTTGCCGATGCCCCTTGATGCGCCGGTGATGAGCGCGACTTTTCCTTTGAGGAGATCCATTTCAGCTTACTGTTTGAATTGTCTGAAGGCCAGGCAGGCGTTGTGTCCGCCGAAGCCGAGAGAGTCGGAAATACCGAGGGTGAGCGGGGCCTTGACGGCCTTGTTGGGGGTATAGTCGAGGTCGCATTCCGGGTCGGGTGCATCCAGGTTGATGGTGGGCGTCACTATGCCTTCGCGGAGGGAAAGCAGGGTGACGATGGCTTCCGCTGCACCGGCGGCGCCGAACATGTGGCCTGTCATGCTCTTGATGGAGGTGATGTGGGCCTTGTAGGCGTTTTCGCCAAGGGCGAGCTTGTATGCCTGGGTTTCTGACACGTCGTTGAGGTGGGTGCCGGTGCCGTGCGCGTTGATGTAAAGGCAGTCTTTTTCGGGGTCGTATCCGGCCTCGTCGAGAGCCTCGCGGATGCAGCGCGCCTGGGTGGTGCCTTCAGGACGCGGTGCTGTGGAGTGATAGGCGTCGCAGGTGTTGCCGTAACCCACGATTTCGCCATATATCCTGGCGCCGCGCCCGAGAGCATGCTCGAGAGACTCGAAAATGAGGATGGCGCCGCCGTCTCCCATGACGAACCCCGCCCTGTTGGCGTTGAACGGCAGGGATGCGTAATGCGGGTCTTCTGCGCGGGAAAGCGCCTTTGCATTGGCGAAACCGGCGATTCCGACGGGAATGGTGGCGTACTCGCAGCCTCCGGTGATAATGGCGTCGGCATAGCCTCCGGCAATGGCCCTGAAGGCCTCTCCAAGGCTGTGCGACGAGGTGGCGCAGGCCGTCACGATGTCGAGGCAGGGGCCCTGCGCCATGTTCTTGATGGCGATGTGGCCTGCGGCGATATTGCCTATCATCGACGGGATGAACATGGGGGAAATCCACTGTCCGCTGGGATCTTCCATCATCTTGGCTATCTCACGGGACATGATTTCGAATCCGCCTATGCCGGTACCTACGTACACTCCGAGCCTGGAGGGGTCGATATTGGCGCCTTCGCCTTCGCTGTGAAGGCCCGCGTCGTTCATGGCCTGATAGGCGGCCGCAACTCCGTACTGGGTGAAGATGCCCTGTTTGCGCACGAACGCCTTGTCCATGCCGTACTGGAGCGGGTCGAAGTCCTTTACCTTGCCCGCGATGTGAACCGGCAGCAGGCTGGTATCGTATTCAGTGATGGTATCGATGCCGCAGACGCCTTTTTTGAGGTTGTCCCAGAAAGTGGGAACGTCGTTTCCGAGGGGGGAGATGATGCCCAGCCCGGTTATGACAACTCTGTGCTTTTCCATATCAGTATATCAGTTTCGGTGCATTTGAAAGGTATTTTTCGGCTCCGGCAATGATGTCTTCGACTATCGCCTTAGCGGATTCTGTCCGTTTTATCATTCCGGCCACCTCGCCAGCGAGGAAGCTGCCTCCGGAGAGGTCGCCGTCGAACACGGCCTTGCGCATGCTGCCGGTGCCGAACGCCCGCACCTCGTCGGCGCTTACGGAGGGATCGGCTTCGAGCTTCGCGAACTTCTTGGCGAACGGGGTCTTGAGGCTGCGTACGGCATCGCCGAGGCTCTTGCCGGTAACCATGGTGCTGACGTCGGAGGCTGCTATGAGCCTCTCCTTGTAAACCTGGTGCACCAGGCATTCGTCGGCAACCAGGAAACGGGTGCCCACCTGCACTCCGCAGGCGCCGAGCATGAAGGCTGCGGCGGCTCCCCGGCCGTCGAAGATGCCGCCCGCCGCAAGTACCGGAATATCAACGGCGTCCACTATCTGCGGCACGAGCGCCATGGTGTGGGTGTCGCCCACGTGGCCGCCCGATTCGGCGCCTTCCGCCACGACGGCGGTCGCGCCTATTTCCTGCATCTTCAGGGCGTAGGCCACCGATGCCACGACGGGGATGAACTTGATGCCGGCGGCTTTCCATTTTTCCGCATAGGCGGCCGGGCTGCCGGCTCCGGTGGTAAGTATCTTCACGCCCTCTTCGACCACCATGTCGGCGATTTCGGCGGCGTTGGGGGCGGCCAGCATGATGTTAACGCCGAAAGGCTTGTCGGTGAGGGTGCGGGCCTTGCGTATCTCTTCCCTCACGGCTTCGGTGCCGAAGTTGATGGAGGAGATGAGGCCGAGGCCTCCGGCGTTGGAGACGGCGGCCGCCAGGTTGGCATCGGCTATCCAGGCCATTCCGCCCTGGAATATCGGATATTCGATGCCGAGTATTTCACATATTCTGCTTTTAATCATGTCTGTTTCTTTTTACCATTCCAAAAGTGCCGAGCCGCTCAGCAGGCCTGCTCCGAAACCGCTGAACAGCAGCAGGTCTCCCCTTTTGAACATGCCCTTACGGTTGCATTCGTCCAGAAGGATGAGGCATGAAGCAGAGGAGGAGTTGCCGTGGTCGATGATGTTGGTGGGGAACTTAGCCTCTTCCACGCCGAGATGCCCGCGGATGGAATCCACGATGCGCTGGTTGGCCTGGTGGATGAGGAAATAGTCGATATCCTCCACCTTTTTGCCTGCCTTGTCCAGGACGGTCTTGATGTCGTCGAGACAGGCGGTGATGGCGAACTTGAACACCTCGCGTCCTTTCATCTGCAGCGGCAGGCTGTACTCTTCCTTGGTCACGTACGGGGTGGGCTCCATGAGATGATATTGATACAGCGGGTCCGGATCGGGCCTGGCGCTCAGCTTGGAAGCCAGATAGTTGCCGCCTTCGGTGAAGACTGCGGCCGCAGCCCCGTCTCCAAAGAGCACGCAGGTGCTCCTGTCGGTCCAGGCGGTCATCCGGGAGGGTTCCTCCGCCGCCACCAGGAGCACGTTCTTCACGGTTCCGCTGCGGAAGTATTTGTCGATGATGTCCATGCCGTAGACGAAACCCGGGCAGCCGCAGTTGATGTCGATGCTTGGGCAGGCCAGGCCGGCCTTTGAGGCTATCACGCAGCCGAGGCCGGGAGTGATGTATTCGTTCACGACGTTGGAACAGATGAAGAAGTCTATGTCGCAAGCTGCGACAGAGGCCATTTCAAGGGCTTTATTTACAGCTTCTACCGCAAGGTCCTCAAGGTTTTCGTCGGATATGACGTGACGGGATTTTATGCCGGTGCGCGGAAAAATCCATTCGTCGCTGGTGTCCAGGAATTTGGACAGGTCGTCGTTTGTAACCTGCTTTGTAGGAAGCGCGCTGCCTGTTCCTGCAATTTTCATAATGGTCTAGGTTTGTACAGTCTACAAAGGTAGCAATTATTTTAGAAATACTTCTTTTCCTGCCTGTCCAGGGAGATGAAGATGAAGAGCATGGCCGTGAACGCCCACAGCGACGACCCGCCGTAACTGATGAAAGGCAAGGGGATTCCTATGACTGGCATAAGCCCTATGGTCATGCCTATGTTGATGAACAGATGCATGAACAGGCACGATGCCAGGCAGTAGCCGTAAATGCGCGTGAAGGCTTCCCGGCTCCTTTCGGAATCCTGAATTATCCTGGTGATTAGCAGGCCGTAGAGGACAATCACCACCAGACAGCCGAAGAAACCCCATTCCTCGCCTATGGTGCAGAAAATGAAGTCGGTGCTCTGTTCCGGCACGAACCCGTACGTGGTCTGTGTGCCCTGCAGGTAGCCCTTGCCCCAGAAGCCGCCAGAACCTATCGCAATCATGCTCTGGCGGACGTTGTATCCCACTCCGGCCGGGTCTTCCTTCATTCCCAGGAGCACCTCGATGCGCTTGCGCTGGTGGTCTGCCAGCACGTTGTCGAAGACCACCCGTGTGCTGAATATCAGCATAACCGCAGCGGCCACGCCGGCCACCATGAGCCACAGCGCCCTGCGCCTTTCGCGCGAAAGCGGGCGGAACGCCTTCAGGATGGCCCAGAGCCCGACCAGCGCACCCGCCCCAACCGTGGCGAGGGATATCCATACCGAAGTTTTCAGGGTAAGGATGAAAAGCAGGATGGCTACCAGTATTATTATCAGGAATATGCCAGGAAGCCCCTCCCGGAACAGGGGGAAGAGGAAGCCGGTGTATACCAGTGCGGAGCCCGTTTCGCTTTCGGCCACTATTGCCAGCATCGGGACCGCTATCATGAGGGCTACCCTGAAGAAGTCGCGCCTGTTGCGGATGCTGAACGCCGTCTTCCCCATGAAAGTGGCCAGCACCAGAGACGTGGTGATCTTGGATATTTCCGCCGGCTGGAAGCTGACGGCTCCGAAACGGAACCACGAATGCGAGCCCTTGACCTCCGCCCCGAGAAAGATGACGGCCACCAGCAGCAGGACTACGACGACATAGGCCGGACCGGAAATGACCTCCCACAGCCGCGGGCTCAGCGCAAACAGTATCCCGGCTGCAATCCCGAAGGCCGACAGTATCCACACGAACTGCTTTCCGCTCCTGCAGCTCCAGTCGAAGATGCTCGCCGGCTCGCTGGAATGAATTGACGCATAAATATTTATCCAGCCGATAAACACCAGCAGCAGGTAGTATGTCACCAGCCGCCAGTCCACGGTGTTCTTCAGCCCTCTGTCAATTTGCCTGGACATCTATGAAGTGCGTTTGAATCATCCTTTCTTCCAGTTCGGGCCGGGAGACTTGGCCTGTGAGATATTTTTCCACGAGCAGTGAGGCGATGGGGCAGGCGTAGGAACCTCCCCAGCCTGCTCCTTCGATGTAGCCGACCACCGCGATTTTCGGGTCGTCCTTCGGGGCGAAGCAGATGAAGACCGAGTTGTCGGCCCCGTGCGGGTTCTGCGCCGTGCCCGTCTTTCCGCAAATGTCCAGCCCCGGCACGCTCGCCATGCTGGCGGTACCGCCGTTCTCCCATCCTCCGTTCACGGCCAGCCACATGCCCGGGATGACCTTGGCAAACTGGGACGTGTCCACGAGGGTGTAGTGCTTTTCACTGTATTCGGTCCGGGACGAATCCCTTACGATATGCGGGATCTTGTACCAGCCGCGGTTGGCCACGATGGCGGCCAGGTTGGCTATCTGCAGCGGGGTGGCGCCGATTTCGCCCTGGCCTATGGAGAGCGAAACCACGTTGCTGAAGCGCCAGCGCCCCTTGCCGTAGTATTTGTCGTAGAATTTCGATGTGGGGATGTTGCCGCCGAGTTCCGCCGGGAAGTCGCTGCCCAGCTTCTCCCCGAAACCGAAGCTCAGCACGTATTCGCGCCATTTGTCGAAAGCCTCGCCCACTGAAGCGTACTTCTTGTTTTCCAGCAGGTTGCGGAGCACGTAGCAGAAGTAGGCGTTGCAGCTCATCATCACCGCCTCTGTCAGGTTGATGGGGGAGCGGTGGTTGTGGCAGCCCAGTTTGCGGCTGGTGGTGTAGTAGTAGCCCTGGCTGCAGGGATATTCGTAATAAGGCTCCAGCACCCCTTCCTGGAGGCCGATGAGGCCGTTGATGAGCTTGAACACCGAACCGGGTGGATACGAGGCCTGGACGGTGCGGTTGAACATGGGCTTGTTTGGGTCCGTCACCAGCCGGCCGTAATGGCTGCGGATGTCGGAAAGCACGTCGACGTCTATTCCGGGGCTTGACACCATGGCCAGAATCTCCCCGGAAGACGGCTCTATGGCTATGAGAGACCCTTTCTTGCCCGTCATGAGTTCCTGCCCGTACTGCTGGAGGGGGGCGTCGATGGTGGTGGTGATGTTCTTCCCGGGTACCGCCGGCTTGTCGTATTCGCCGTCAGCATAGGAATCCTGCCTGCGGTTGCGGGAGTCCCTCAGGAAGATGTGGTAGCCCTTCGAGCCGCGCAGGTCCTTTTCGCGGGCGGCTTCGAGTCCTGTCTTGCCTATGTAGTCCCCGCTCCTGTAGACATCCGGTTCTTTCTCGATGTCGGACGCGTCCACCTCGTTCACATAGCCCAGCAGATTGCCTCCGGCATTGAACGGATACTCTCGCACGCTCCTCACCTGGCCGCGGAAACCCGGGTATTCATACTGTGTTTCCGCGAACTTAAGATATTGTTCTACAGGTAGTTGCTTGACAAAGGTGAGCGTCTGGTACCCGATTCGCGAACGGTACTTTTTGTAATAGGCCATCCGTTCGTTCACGAAAGACGTGTCCACGCCCAGGGCCTCTGCGAGCGCCAGCGTGTCGAAAGCCCTGACCTCGCGCGGAGTGACCAGAATATCGTACGAAACCCTGTTGCCCACCAGTTCCAGACCGTTCCGGTCGTAGATGATGCCGCGTGGAGCGTAAACCGTCTCGTAGACCATAGAGTTGTTCGCGGCGTCCCGTTTGTAGCTGCTGTCTATGATCTGGATGAAGAAGATGCGGGCCAGCAGTATGGCGATGACCGCCCACAGTCCGATGATAAGGATCTTTGAACGGTTGTTTACTTCCATTTCACGCCCTCCTCGCCGGAAAGAAGCCTCGCTACGGGTATTTCCACCAGGCAGGAGCAAATGGTGGAAAGCAGCCATCGGAGGGTGTTGAAACCTAATGAGCGCGTGCCGGCGGCGTCAACCCACACGTAAATCGCGAAGAATATGGCGGTGAAGACTACGATTGCCAGGGCAATCTTGGGCATGCCGTGTTTCTGGAGGCTGATTCTTTCGCCGCGGGCGAAGATCTCACTGCCGAATACGAGCGAAAACAGCCACCGGCGCATGAATGCCAGCGGGAGGAGCGCTATGACGGTGAGTCCCAGCACGCCGTTGGTCAGGAAGTCGACGGCAAAGCCCGTCGCGAACGTCACAAGCAAGGCACCCGTATCGCTCAGGTCCATGGGAAGGCTGAACACCAGCAGCGGCAGCAGGCAGATTATGATGTACTGCCCCAGGTTGAGGAAGTTCCCCAGCAGGATCTGTACGATGGCGAGCAGCACATAGATAAGCCAGAAACGGGTCCTCATTGCTCCTCGGCCCCTCCTTCAAGCCTTTCAATCTGTTTTCTGTCGAGGTTTTCGACTATGGTTACGTAGCGCAGCGCGTTGAAATCCAGGAACAGTTCCACCTCCACCTCGTTCACGGCGCCGTCCACCTGGCGGGTGCGGCCTGTAATGCCCAGGGGTATGTCCGGAGGGAAGATGTTGGAGAAACCGCTGGTCCATACGGTGTCGCCCGGGGCGACATCCACATGGATCGGAAGGTTTTTCATTATGGCCAGGTTGCTGCGCCTTCCGCTCCATTCCACCGGGGCTACGGTTCCGGTATGTCCTATACGGGCGCTGACGCTCGTGAGGACATTCTGGAGGGTGATGCCGTAGCAGAAGTTTTCATCCACCGCGTTCACTATGCCGACCACTCCGTTGGCGGCGATGATGCCGCTGTGGGGCGTTATCCCGTCGGCGCGGCCCTTGTTGAGGATGATGTAGTTGTGCTGGGTGTTGCGGCTCATCTTGACGATGGTGGCCGGGGTGTAGGCGTATGAACCGGTGACGGTATCGGCTCTCGCACCGGCCTCTGCGGCCAGGCTTCGGCCCTCGTAGCGGCGCAATTCTTCTGCCAGGCGGGCGTTCTCTTCGGCCAGGGCGCGGTTTTCCTCACCCAGGGAGAAGTATCCGCGGATGCTTTCGCCCCAGTGCCAGAGGGCCCCGAGGGTGCGGTGGGATGCACGTGAGATCCAAATGTCATGAAGACCTCCGGTGCTGACGAGGCAAAGACATGCGGCAACCTCCAGCAAGATGAAGATTACCGCATTGATAATGCCGTTCTGCCTCTTGGCGCCCATGTGTTAGCGCATGAGGAACGGATAACGGTCGGTGTTTTTGAGAGCCATGCAGGTGCCGCGCGCGACAGCGTGCAGAGGATCGTCAGCCACGTGGAACTGGATGTTGACTTTGTCTGTCAAACGTTTGTCCAGGCCCCTGAGGAGGGCGCCGCCGCCGCTCAGGAAGATGCCGTTCTCCACGATGTCGGCGTAGAGTTCGGGCGGGGTGAGCTCCAGCACGTGCAGGATGGAAGTCTCTATCTTGGCTATGCTCTTGTCGAGGCAGTGGGCGATCTCTTCGTGGGTGATCGTGGCTTCGACGGGATGGGCGGTCATGAGGTTGGGGCCGCGGACGACGTAGGGCTCCGG
>JAILQG010000088.1 GCA_024699055.1 Bacteroidales bacterium | reverse complement strand
GCCGGTCCTCACATGGACATCCGGGTATTCTACAAACCCTATCAGGGAGACCTGGGAGTCGGTTTTACCTATTACTTCTGAGATTTCATCAGCCGGCGTATCTTCCGGCCGATCTCGGCGTTCTCGTATACGCCCTCGAATTCGTGCGCATGCGGGCCGTAGGCGAACACCGGCACCATTATGCCGTTGTGGCCCTTGGTCGAGAAGTTCACCTTGACCGTGCGGTCTTCCAGGCTGCCGCCAAGCAGGGTGAGGCCGCCGGTGTTGTGGTCCGCAGTGACCACCACCAGGGTATGGGCGTCCTTTTCGGCCCACTGCAGCACCTTGCCTATGGTGCGGTCGAAGTCGAAGAGTTCCTCGGCCATGTAGCCCACCTTCTGCCTATGGCACCAGTCGTCAATGCTGGAGCCTTCGATCATTAGGAAGAAGCCTTTCTCGTTGTCCAGCAGTTCCATGGCCTTGACGGCGCAGTCTTCCAGCACGGGACCGCGGTCAAGGGCCGGCTCCATCTCGAGCGGAGCAAAGAGGCCCAGCACACGGCCTTTCTTCACCTGATTCAGGCGCTCGCGGCTGTCCACGAAGGTGTATCCCTTGTCTGTCATCTCCTTCACCAGGTCGCGGCCGTCATTGCGGCCCCGCCAGAACTGGATGCCGCCTCCGGCCAGGAAATCCACGCCGCAGTCCACATACTGGGCGGCGTTCTCCTCGTCCTGTTCGCGGTCGGTGGAATGGCCCACGAAATCCAGCGGAGTAGCGTCGTTGATACGGCAGGTAACCGCCACCCCGGTCTTCATACCCTTATCCATGGCATCTTTCAGGACGCTGGGAACCGGGTTGCCGTCAGGATCAACACCCATATAGTAATAGTTGGTCTTGACACCGGTAGCGATGGCAGATCCGCCAGCGCAGGAGTCGGTGATGAGCCTGTTGACGGCATAGGTGCGGGACAGGCCGGTCACGGGGAAGTTGTCCAGATTGAGGTGACCTCCGTTGAGCACCCAGCCGCAGCTGATCTGCGCCAGGCCCATGCCGTCGCCTATCATTACTATTACGTTCTTGATGGTATTGTTTTCCGGAACGGGTTTCACGGAAATCGTCGGGTAAGGATTCGCCACGGTGTACTGCTCGTCGTCGGAGAACTGGTCGTCGGCGTACTTGGAACGGTTGCGGGAGATGTCGGGCTTGTTGTAATCGATGTCGAAGAACACCTCTTCAGCCTCAACCTTGCAAGTGACAGTCTTGCTCTGGCCAGGCAGGAGGGCGAAGAAATTGTCGCTCCAGAAAGCGGGCACAAGCAGGTTGCCAGCGGCATCCATCGCCTTCATGATAGTGATGGGCGAGATGGCGTCGGACTTGTTGGTAACTGTGAGGGTATAGGTCTTTCCTTCCTGTTCGACAGTGAAATGCACGTCGGAGGGCTCGCCGTCAAACACGAAACTCAGGTCGCCGAAGCGGGTGATTGGCGTGAGATACCAGTTGGAATCTTTCCACTTGTATTCGCTGAGGGTGGCGGAAACGCTGTAGAAGTTGTCGGCCACCTCATTGCCGTCACCGTCGCTGAGGGTAAGGGACACGAAGTGCGGCTTGCCCGAATAGCGCCTGAGGTCGAACACCGGCAGGCTCTGACGATAGTTCAAAGAAATGTCGGCGCTGTCTTCGCCCAACAGTTTCGAATTGGCGTCGAACACCTGCACGGAGGCCTTCAGGGCCCTTGAGCCCGGGCTTTCGCTCACGGCGTACACCTTGCATTCGGAAGGATCGTAGATCAGTTGCTGCGGTTCGCAGCCCTTTTTGGTGCCGTAATAACCGGCGGTGGGAACTCCGTAATAATCATACAGCTGCCAGTACAGCGACGGCCAGGCCGAGTTGAGCATCCACTGCACGATACCCGTCGCCAGCGGCATCCTCACGCGGAAGGCCTCGAACATGGCACGGGTGCCGTCATAGTCCACGGCGTGGCCCTTGCGCACGAAATCTTCCAGGCTGTTGAAGCCGCCGTATTCCCCGTTGATTACTGTCTGCAGCATCGCGGTGGTGTTCATATCCGTGCCCGACGCGGTGCAGTGGTAATCCCAACTCTTGGACAGGGGCCACAGGTCGTCGGCGGGAATCATTTTCCGGAGTGACTCCAGCTGCGGCAGATTGGTGCCGATGCAGGTTTCGGTATTGAAGCCGAATGCGCCGCCGATGTTCTTGTCGCGGTACCAGTAGTCCGGGGTGACGTACTCGTAGGGGCCCTCCATCTTGGTGCCGGACCATCCGGCCAGGCTCTCCATGTGTTTGGCGGAGCAGATGTACGGGCGGTAGTCTTCCCGGCCGTAGATTTCGAGGTAGCGCGCTTCCACGCGGGGGTTCGGGATACGGTCGCTGCCGGTAAGCCAGCCTATCACGGCGGGGTGGTTGTGCAGGCGCACCACCTGGTCGTGGAAATACTTCACCGCCAGGTTCTCAACCTCTTCGCCGTTGATGCAGCCGTAGATGTCCACTTCGGGAAGTCCGCAATAGTTTTCCCACTCCCACTGGCAGCTCCATCCCACCAGGGCCAGGACGCCCATGCGGTCGCAGAGGGAGTAGACGGTGTCGTCCTTGCCCCAGATGTTCTCGAAGCGGATGGTGTTCAGGTTCATATCCTTCACATAAGCCACCTGGCGCTCTATGCTTTCGGGGGTGTCCATGAGGAAGATGTCGTCGGTCCAGCCGGCACCCTTGATGAGGATATCTTTGCCGTTGAGGGTGAACTGGCGCCATCCTTCCGGAGTGAGGCGGCTGGTGATGCTGCGCACGCCGAATTCGACGTCCTTGCTGTCAGACACGGCGCCGCCCACCTCTACGCAGGCGGTAAGCTTATACAGCTCCGGGGAGCCCAGGTCATAGCTCCACCAGATGCGGGGATTGTCCAGATGCAGCACTGCGGCCTCGGCCGGGGTGAGGGTGATCTCGGCGGCTTCGCCGGCAGCCAGGGAGACGGGGACGCTGCAGTTTCCGCAGCCTTCCAGGTCCAGTTTCAGGAGGCCTTCCACAGGCTTGTCTTCCAGATTGCGCAGGGCCACGCGGACTTTCAGGTCAGCCTCCGCGAGGGTTTCCACATTCAGTTCCGGAACCACGAAAACGTCACCTATCGCAACCGCGCCGGTAGCGTGTATGGTAACGGGGCGCACAATGCCCATGCTCTCGTCCAGCGGGCGGGGATTCCAGTCCACGAAGCCGATGTTCAGATCACCGGGCTGGGCGCGCCGCAGTGTCACCTTTATATCGTTTCTGCCTTTCATCAGCGGGGTGACGTCATATTCGCGGCGGATGAACACGCCGTAAGCGGTGTCACGCGAGGCCAGCTGTTCTCCGTTGAAGAAGATGTCGGCATAGTAATTCAGGCCGTCGAAGGCCAGCAGGTAGTGCTGTCCTTTGCTGGGCTTGACGACGAGGTCGGTGCTGTAGGTCCAGGGGTCGTCGAAAGGCGTCCTGTCCGCCTTGGCGTAGTTGTTCCCGTCCAGAAGGTTTTCTCCGAGCATGCCCGCTTCCTCCAGGGCTCCGGCCACCGTGCACGGGACCGTAGCCTGCACCGATTCGGCACCGCCGTCATGGGTCAGTATCCATGGGGTTGCAAGGTTGAAACCTTCACCGTTTTTCATCCGGTAACCGGACTGGCAGGCGCAGACGTTGGCAAGCGCCAAGAGTAAAACGAGGTATTTTTTCATGGTTGCGTTGTTTTCTGCCGTGTCTTACAAAAGTACGGATTATAATACCCAAACGCAAAAAAATGCCGCACATCCGTGCGGCACCTTTTATTATGTTCACTCAGCCTATCGGGCCTGGACCGGACGGACCAGGGCATAACTGTCTTTCGACAAGGCGGAGATGCTGTTGAATGCACTGTAGCTTGCGTAAATCGAATAGCCATAAGATGCGCTCTCTTCGGTGCAGGTCCAGTAAGAGGCCGAAGATCCGACAATGGGGAAGAATAGGCCGTGCAGAGGTTTTGAAAATCAAATCCAAATCGTCAGCATGTTGCTGACGATTTGGAATAGTACTGATTATTTCACACAATTAGGTGGTAGGATATCCCAACCAATCCGCTTGGCCAAATCCTTGGCAAATGCGAGGTCCTTGTGCGGAACGACCAGTATGAGTTCATCCCGGGCCCCATAACGCGGGCTATCGGGCTCCATGAGCATGGCCGTCTCTGACCGTTCAGCCCCATATCCCTGAACCAAAGAGCCAGGTTCCACCTGAGGGTGCCTAACGGCCTCGCTGAGTGCTCGCTTCACAAAAGCATTGATGGATATGCCAGCTTCGGCTGCCAGGTTGGCGATGTCTCTATGAGTGTCGGGGGCGATACGGACATTGAAAGATCCGGAAAAACTCTTTTGCGGTTTCCTTCCATGGTCACTGCAGAATGCAAGATAATCCTCTACGGCTTCGTGGAAGGAATCCGTGAGCTCCTTCATCGTATTTCCTTCGTAGTTTACAAGACCGTCTATTCCCAGTATTTCACCGAAAAGAACGTTATCTTCTTCGCTGAACTCGATTGAGCCGAGATATCCTTTGTATTTAAGAGTTTTCATTTTGTTCCTAGATTTTTCCATCATCTAACAATTGTTTGAGAATGCGTTTCATTACATATTTTTGTACAGTATTCCCCGGGTGCGGTTTATGCACCATTATGGGGAAACCGCTTTCACCGATAAAGATTGCTCTGGAGCCGGAAGTCTTTCCCTTGTCACTTTTTTTGTATCCAAGTTGGCATAAAAGCGTTATCAATTCATCGAATGTGAAATCCGATGGCAAACTTTTGAACCGTTCCAGCAGCTTCTCCTTTGAACTCATATGCAAATGTAACTAAAATGTAGTTACAAAACAA
>JAILQG010000106.1 GCA_024699055.1 Bacteroidales bacterium | reverse complement strand
CAGGAAAACATCGGCGAAAGGGTCCAGCAATGCTCAGACGGCAAGTACCGCTGGACGTACCCCATGAATATGTACCGTAACCCCAGCGTGTTCCTCACGGTGTGCAAAATCTTCGGCATACTGGGGCTTATCGCCTTTGTGGCGATGAATATCGGTCATGTCTTTCGCGGGGAATTCGACATCATCGCCGGGGAGCTCAAGGGCTGGGGCATAGCCATTCTGGTGGCCCTTGTCATCATCGGATTGGCATACCTCATTGTGGCAGGGATGTACGGCGGCAAGTACATCGTCCGGTTCACCATGGACGAAAACGGCATCACGCACGAGCAGATTCCCGCCCAGAAGAAGAAGGCCCGGAAAGTGGGCGCCTTAGTCGCCGGTGCCGGCGCTGCGAGCGGCAGTATAGGCAGGATGGGTCAGGGCATGATGGTAGCAGGGCATACTTCCTTGTCATCCGATTTTACCAGGGTGCGCCGCATCAAGGCTTACCGGCTCTGGCATACTATCAAGCTCAACGAGCCATTTGCCAAGAACCAGGTCTATACTGCACCGGAAGATTTTGACTTTGTGCTGGGATATATCCGCGAGCACTGCAAACGCCTCAGGTCCTCTTGATGGAGGCGCCGAGGGCGCGGAGGCGGCCGTCGATGTCTTCGTAGCCGCGGTCAATCTGCTCGATATTGTCGATTTCGCTCACACCCTTGGCGCTCATGGCGGCAAGCAGGAGGGCGATACCGGCGCGGATGTCGGGGCTGGTCATACGGCCGGCACGCAGGCGGAACTTGTGGTCGTGGCCGATGACCACGGCGCGGTGAGGATCGCACAGGATAATCTGCGCTCCCATGTCGATGAGCTTGTCCACGAAGAACAGGCGGCTCTCGAACATCTTCTGGTGGATGAGGACGCTTCCCTTGCACTGGGTGGCCACAACCAGCAGTACCGACAGCAGGTCGGGCGTCAGGCCGGGCCAGGGGGCATCTGCAATGGTCATGATGGAACCGTCGATGAACGACTCTATCTCGTAGCTTTCCTGCTTGGGCACGAAAATGTCGTCGCCGTGCTGCTCCAGCTTAACGCCGATGCGCCTGAAAGCCTCGGGAATAATGCCGAGGTTGTCGTAGGACACGTCCTTGATGGTAAGGGCGCTCTGGGTGATGGCGGCCATGCCGATGAAGGAGCCTACCTCGATCATGTCGGGCAGGATGCGGTGCGAGGCCCCGTGCAGGCGGTGGACGCCGTGTACGGTGACGAGATTGGAACCTATTCCCTCGATATTTGCGCCCATGGAGTTGAGCAGGCGGCAGAGCTGCTGCAGGTAGGGCTCGCAGGCGGCGTTGTAGATGACGGTGTCGCCTTCGGCGAGGGACGCGGCCATGATGATGTTGGCCGTACCGGTTACGGACGCCTCGTCCAGCAGCATGTAGGTGCCCCTGAGCCCCTCGGGGGCGGTGAGGTGGTATGCGCGGACGTCCTTGTCATACTCGTAGGCGGCCCCCAGCTTGACGAAACCCTCGATATGGGTGTCCACCCTGCGGCGACCGATCTTGTCGCCTCCCGGCTTCGGGAAATAGCACTCTCCGAAGCGTGAAAGGAGCGGTCCGGCAATCATGACGGAACCGCGCAGCGACGCGCATTTCTTTACGAACTCGGCGGAAGATACGTAGCTGCGGTCGATTTCATCGGCCTGGAAGGTGTATTCCCCCCTTGAGTGGCACTGAACCTTCACTCCCATGCCCTTGAGCAGTTCGACGAGGTTGCGCACGTCCAGGATTTCAGGAACGTTGCTGATGCGCACCGGCTCTCCGGTGAGGAGGATGGCGCTGAGTATCTGCAGGGCCTCGTTCTTCGCTCCCTGCGGGGTGATTGTGCCACTCAGTTCGTGGCCGCCTTCGATGATGAATGATGCCATGTTTCGCTTAAATATGTTCCACCTCGGGATGGAGCTCCACCCCGAAACGCTGTTTTACTGAATTAATTATCTGGTTTTCAAGATCAAGCACGTCCTGTGCCGTGGCCTCGCCGCTGGCGTTCACGATGACCAGCGGCTGTTTTTCATACACCTGGGCTCCGCCCGAACGGGCGCCCTTGAACCCGAGAGTGTCTATCATCCAGGCGGCGGGAACCTTGACGGTGCCGTCCGGAAGGTCGAAATGCGGTATTTCCTTCGGCTGCTCCTGAGCCACGATCTTTTCGAACTGTTCGCGAGGCATCACGGGATTCTTGAAAAAAGAGCCGGCGCTGCCGACCTCGTCCGGGTCGGGGAGCTTGGCGCGCCTGATGTCGATGATTGCCCCGCGGACGATAGCCGGGGTGAGCGCCTTTTCATCAAGCCCCTCGAGCGCCTTCCGGACTCCGCCGTAATCGAGTTTGGGCGAGAACTTGCGGGTAAGGCGGAAGAGGACGCTGGTGATGATGTAGCGGCCCTTTTCGTGCTTGAACATGGAGTCGCGGTAGCCATAACCGCATTCGGGGGTCTTGAAGACAGTCTTGGACCAGTCGCGGGTGTCGAGACAGACGACGCCGGCGATGATGTCCTTGGCCTCAACCCCGTAGGCGCCTATGTTCTGGACGGCCGCGGCGCCGACTTCGCCGGGAATGAGCGAGAGATTTTCCGCCCCCCAGAGACCGGCATCGCAGGCTTTTGCCACGAAGTCGTCGAAGGTCACTCCGGCGCCCACTGTCATGAGCACGTCGTCGAGCCCCATGTCCACGTATTTGATATACTTTACGTTGCTGTGAAGCACGGTGCCGGGATAGTCTCCGGTAAAGAGGAGATTGCTTCCGGCCCCGATGTGCATCACCGGCGCAGGCAGGTTCTTCCAGTCGAGTTCCATGAGTTCGGCCACCGTGTCGTACTCGATGTAAAGGGCGCACGAAGCCTTCATGCGGAAGGTGTTGTGAGAGGAAAGGTCGTAGTTTTCTATTCTCTTCATCCTGCAGAATTAACGATAATCGAAGACTCCCTGGAGCTCGGCGGGACCAGTCAGGAACACCCCTTTGAACCCACCCTCTTCGGTAGGGAGAAAATCAACATTTAACCTGGCTATACGGGCATGCAAGTGGTATTCCACCCTACCGGAGGCATTGGTCCTGTAGGGCGGGATTCCGCAGTGGTATGCGGCTATCGCCGAGGCGGTGAGACCTGTGCCGCAGGCCAGGGTTTCGCCCTCGACGCCCTTTTCGAAGGTGCGTACGCGGAGGCCTTCCGGAGTTACCGAAACGAAGTTCACGTTGCTCCCCTGCGGCGCGAATTCGGGCCGCATGCGAAGGAGCCGGCCTTCGGTCTCGACGTCCACCTTTTCGACGTCGGGAACGAACTTCACGAAATGGCGGGTGCCGGTTTCAAGGAAGTATCCGCCTAGAATTTCATTCACCCCCGCAACGTCCACCATGCCGAGCCGGACCTCCCATTTGTTGTCTTCCTCGTGGCTGAGAATGTCGGCGGTATGGATGCCGTCGGGCGCTTCGAAAACGCAGTGCGGGCCGCAGATACCCAGATATGATGCGAAGGCTGCGATGCAGCGGCCGCCGTTGCCGCACATCATTCCGCCCGAGCCGTCTGGATTGTAGAACTCCATGGAGAAATCATGTCCGGCGGACTCCTTCAGGATCATCAGTCCGTCGGTTGAGTGTTCCGAGCACAGGCGGCTGACCACCGGCGCGGTGCGGAATGCGGAGACATCTTTTCCGCGGCCGTCCACGACCACGAAATCATTGCCCGCACCGGACCATTTGAAGAGTTTTGCGTTCTCCATGCTTTGCTTGTCTTTCAAAGGTACGCACTTTTTGGAAAAAAAGAAAGCGGCCGTGTCCGGTCGCTTCCTTTTTGTGATGGAAAGGGAACTGTATTATTCCTCTTCCTTGGCCTGGGCCGCATATTCTTCCAGAAGCTTCTTCTGGACGTCGGCCGGAACCTGCTGATACTCTGCGAACTTCATGCTGAAGGTTGCGGAGCCGCCGGAAAGCGAGCTGAGCACGGTGCTGTAGCGGTAAAGTTCTGC
>JAILQG010000099.1 GCA_024699055.1 Bacteroidales bacterium | reverse complement strand
ATTCAGCCGCTGATAGGCCCTCAGGGCCTTGTCGAGCGAGCCCCGGTGCTTCGCGAATGCGGGGGGATCCACTATCATGAGATCATATCTGCCGGCTTCGAGCGAACCCAGATAATCCTTGACGTCGGCGCAGAACTCGGCATGGGCCGAATAGCCGTTCAGGTCAAGGTTCCGGGAAGCGAGTTCTATGGCCCTTGCGGAGGAATCCACGCTGTCCACATGCAGCGCCCCGCCGCCAAGGGCATAAACCGAGAAGCCTCCGGTATAACAGAACAGATTGAGCACGTTGCGTCCCTTGGAATACCTTTCCACCAGGGCGCGGTTCTCGCGCTGGTCAAGGAAGAAACCCGTCTTCTGCCCCTGCGCCCAATCCACTATGAACTTATGTCCGTTCTCGGAAACGATCTTCTCGCCTTCCGAGTAATCATCTGATTTATAAACATATCCGTCAACCAGATCCAGCCCGGCCTTGAAGGGTGCGGTACCGCTGCTCTTGTCGTATACGGCTTTCAGCTTCTTGCCGTACACTTCCTGCAGGGCTTCGCAGATCCGGCCCTTGGCCCTGAACATTCCGACTGAATGGGCCTGAAGCACCGCGACGCCGTCATACCAGTCCACGATTAGCCCGGGCAGGCCGTCCCCTTCGCCATGCACAAGCCTGTAGCAGTTGGTGCGACGCGAAGACGTCAGGCCCATGGTCTCCCTGGCCCTGTATGCAGCGGCAAGCGAATCCCGCCAGAAAGCGGGAGATTCCGGGTCGCCGCTGAATGAGAGGATGCGCACCGCGATGGAACCTATCTGCCAGTGGCCGCTGGCCAGATACTCCCCTGTGGAGGAATAGACCCCCACGATGTCACCCTCTGCGGGCGTTCCTACCACGTTTGCTATGGCGCCGGAGAATACCCACGGATGGAAACGTCTCACGGACTCGTCCCGGTGCGGTTTAAGGTATATCTTTGCTTTCATTGGCTGTTATCGGATTTGGGACGCTGCTCCGGCGGAAGTATCTCTTCCGGGCTGAGCGGATGCTTTTCGCTTCCAAGAAGCCTGAGATACATTTCGCGGCAGATCCACGCGTCGGTGGCGGCGTATTTCTTCTGGGCGTCGCTAAGCTTGTCGGCCTCCCAGTTGCTCAGCTGCTGCGTTTTGGAAATGCGTACACCCAGGATGATGGCGGACATCTTCTTGACGCTCTTGTCCCGGATGCCGTATTCCCAGACGCATTTCTGAAGGTCCACGAACCCCCTCTCCTCGAACAGCCTCAGATGCTGCAGCCCCCGGACGTCATCGTGGCAGGCCGCTCCGACTTTAAGGATTTCGGGGTTGGAGAGGATGCTGCAGAGTTTCTTCGGCATCCCGAGTTGCCTCACCCTGAAGAGGAAGGCCTCGTCAGGGCCCGACAGCTGCAGCAGGGCCACTCCGTTGCCATGCTGGCCGGGAGTGAAGACAGGTTTGGATTCAGTGTCGAAGCCGAGGATTTTTTGCTTGCGAAGGTAGGACAACGCCCTTTCCAGCTCGAAACCGGGCTGGGTGATGACATGAATCCTGCCTTCGAAAGACACGAGCGGCAGGCGTTCTATTTCCTGGGGAGTTATGGCAAGCTGATAGCTCATCGGAGAGGATCGCCGTCGTCGTATTGGGTGAGCACGATGGTGCCGTCGGACGTGGCGACGGTCTTGTACTCGATGGAACGGGGGTATGCTATGTCGAGCCTGAAAAGGTTGTCCTTGCGGAGCAGCCTGTAGCACTCGGAATTGACTGTGCTCATGACATCGAGTATCCTGCAGCCTGGGGCGACGAGCTTGCCGTATGAGAGGGATTCCTCATTGCCGGCAGTGGTGATGCGCTTGAGAGTAAGCCTCATGGCGTCGGCATCTACGGAGGAGTCGTCCACCAGGATGGCGTCGAAAGGACGCGTCTTGCCGGCAACCAGGCAACTGTCCAGGAAAGCGAGCAGCGGATCGGGTGCAGACGGGTCTGTATTCAGCACGACGCAGTCGGAGCCGGCGGGACCGTTTTCTGCGACATAGGACGTATAGCTTCCGGCGGTAAGGCTGTCCTTTTCGGCGACAACGCCAACCACGGCACCGGTATTCCGCCCCTCGAACACCTCATCGAGCATAGACCTTAGCGGGTAAACGACAGGCAGATTGCAGCCCAGCACGCGGAACAGGGAATCCACGTCGAACTGGCCGTATGCAGACGCGTACGGCGAAGCGAGCACGACCACCTTGGCCTGCGGCTTCGTGGCTACGCCGTTCTTGTCGAACTCGTTGATGAAGCACAGGGTGTCCATGGCGGAAAGGACGGTACGTACCGTAACCTCCCTGAGGTCTTCTTCCTTACCAGCATCCAAATACCTCCCATAAGGCGTATTGGCGAAGTCGAGAATGGTACAGACAACCTCTCCGGCAAAGTCGGGAAGACCGTCGCTCACCGCGCGGCCGTCGGCATTGTCGTGACCGTCACAGGTCTTGAGCGACGCCAGTATGGGTTTGCACCTGTCGGGCGCTCCGGCCACATAGATGCTTTTCAGGGGATCGGCTGCGTCGTAATCCGTCACAAGGCCGTGTACCGGATTCTTATCGTCGGTTATGATATCACTGACGAGATTTATGACAGGCCTTCCTTCCGGCTTGCTCCTGTTACAGGAGACCGCCAGGGCGAGAGCCAGTAAAAAATATATCCTTTTCATTACTGCAAAGATAGGAAAAATCGCTATCTTTGTAAACATATGCCACACATTTCCCGTTTGGCGGACCATCTGCCGCAATCGGCAATCCGCGCTCTCACTCCGTTCGCCGAAAAGGCGGAGACGGACGGCGTAAAAGTCTATCATCTCAATATCGGCGCTCCCGACATCAAATCCCCCAGTATCGTCGTGGATGCCGTACACAATTACAAGTTCGACCACCTTCCGTATTCCAACTCCCTCGGCACCAGGGAACTCCGTCAGGCTTTCCTGGACAAGTACTACAACAAGCTTGGCATGCACCTGTCCATGGATGACATCCTGGTCACCACCGCAGGGTCGGAGGCGCTTGACTTCTTCTTCCAGATCACTACCAATCCCGGAGAGGAGGTAATAGTATTCGAGCCCTTCTATGTCAACTACAACTCCATAGCGCTCAAGTACGGCATCAAGCTCGTCCCCATCCATACCGACATCAGGGAAGGCTTCAGGCTTCCTCCGGTCGAAGAGATAGAAAAGGCCATCACGCCCCGTACCAGGGCCGTCCTCATAAGCAATCCGTCCAACCCCACGGGAACCGTCTTCAACAAGCAGGAACTGCTGGCCATCGCGGGCATCTGCCGCAGGCACGACCTTTTCCTCGGCAGCGACGAGGTCTACAGGGAGTTCTGCTACTCCGACGAGCCCATATTCAGCGTCATGGACATCGACGACTTCGACGAATATGGCATCATGCTCGATTCCGTTTCAAAAAGGTACAACCTCTGCGGAGCCCGCATAGGCACGATTATTTCCCGCAACAAGGAGGTCATGAGCCTTGGTCTGAGGCTAGCACAGGCCCGGCTCTGCCCGCCGGTGCTCGCTCAAGCCGCCACTCTCGCAGCCCTCGACGCCCCCGAATCCTACTTCCAGGAAACCCGCCGCGAATATATCAGGCGGCGCAATTTCACCGTAGAAGCTCTCAACCGCATTCCGGGCGTCTTCAGCCCGATGCCCACCGGAGCATTCTACACGATTGCCGAACTCCCGGTCGCCAGCGCCGCCGATTTCTGCAAGTGGCTGCTCACCGACTACCGCTACAATAACGAGACGGTCATGCTCACCCCTGCGGCCGGCTTCTACGGCACAAAGGGCCAGGGTCTCAACCATGTCCGCGTCGCGTATATCCTGGAAGTTCCCGAGCTGGAAAAAGCCATGGTCGTACTCGAGAACGCACTCAAGGAATACAACAAAAAATAATCACATATGAAAAAAGCATTGTTCATTTCCGCACTTGCGCTCCTTTCGCTGAGCGCCTTTGCCCAGAGGAACGACATCAAGTTCCCCGAATACGAATTCACCACCATCAAGGCCAACCCCATCACCAGCGTTAAAAACCAGTACCGCAGCGGCACCTGCTGGTGCTTCTCCACCCTCGGGTTCCTGGAGTCGGAGGCCATCCGCATCTGCGGCATCAAAGATCCCGAGAAGTATCCCGATTTTTCCGACATGTTCGTGGTTCACAAGTCCTATTCCGACAGGGCCGACAAGTACGTCCGCCTGGACGGCAACCTCACCTTCGCCGCCGGCAGCGAGGCAGATGACGTGCTGGATGTAGTCCGCGATTACGGTCTGGTGCCCCAGAGCGCATACAGCGGCTTCAATTACGGCACCGAGCTTCCCGAGCAGAGCGAGCTCGACGCAGTCTTGAAGGCATACGTGCAGGCAGTAGCCAAGAATCCCAACCGCAACAGGCTCACCACCGCATGGAAAAAAGGCTTTGACGGCATCCTGAACGCCTATCTCGGCGAGATTCCCACAGAATTCACGGTCGACGGCCGCAAGTACGACGCCAAGAGCTACCGCGACGCCATGAAGATCAATCCCGACAACTACGTCACCCTCACCTCCTACACCCACCATCCCTTCTACACCGAATTCGCCATAGAAGTGTGCGACAACTGGCGCTGGGACAAGGCCTGGAACGTGCCTATCGACGAGCTCATGAACATCCTTGACGCCGCTCTCAACAATGGCTATACCGCCGCATGGGGAGCTGACGTGAGCGATCCCGGCTTCACCCGCGACGGCCTTGCCATCCTGGTCGACACCGAGGCCGCAAACGCTGCCAGCACCGACATCGACAGGCTTCTCGGCAAGAGCGACGAGGCCAAGGAAATCCCCGCACCCAAGGAGAAAGTTGCGACCCAGGAAACCCGCCAGATCGGCTTCGACAACAAGACCATCACCGACGACCACGGCATGCAGATCTTCGGAATCGCCCGCGATCAGTTCGGAAACAAGTACTACATGGTCAAGAACTCCTGGGGCGAGACAGGCAAGTACAAGGGCATCTGGTACGCCACCGAGGCCTATGTCCGCAACCAGACCCTCGACCTCGTGTTCCATAAGGACGCACTTCCCAAGGACCTCAAGAACAAAATAGGGGTCAAGTAGTGTCGCTGCGCGCCCACATACCTAACGCAATCACCTCCCTCAACCTCCTCTGCGGGGTTGTGGGAGTTGTCTTTGCGTTGGGAGGCAGGCCCGATCTTGCCTTCTGTCTCATGCTGGCGGCCGGGCTGTTCGATTTCTGTGACGGCCTTGCAGCACGCCTGCTGAATGCCCATTCACCCATAGGGGGCGAACTCGATTCCATGGCGGACATGGTGAGTTTCGGCGTGCTGCCCTCCATAATGCTGTACGCATGCATGAGGGATCTTGGCTGCGCTCCCCTGCTCTGTTTCATTCCGCTTCTTTTAGCCGTATTCAGCGGAATCCGGCTTGCAAAATTCAATGTGGACGAGCGCCAGCACACTTCTTTCCTGGGCCTCCCCACACCTTCATCGGCTATCATTTGCGGCTCCCTGGCCGCATTCTGTCATGCCTGCCCCGGGAGCGGTCTCGCCGGAATATGCGGCCAATGGTTCGTCATTCCGCTGCTGACAGTGGTATTGTGCGCCCTGCTCGTGAGCGAAGTGCCGATGTTCTCGTTCAAGACAGACCGTTCCGGCGCGTCGCTGTTTCAGAACATGAAGCGCACCGCAATTCTCTGCGTCTCGGCGATCATCATAATCATCGTCATTGTACTAGGCCTTCACTGGACCATCGTCCCGCTCGCCATAATCTCAAGTTATGTGATTGAGAATCTGCTGTTTGCAGTATTCGGGGCGAAGTAAGGGCAAACTGCGTCAGAAGCGCTGAAGGAAGTCTCTGAGATTGTCTTCGCGGCTTAGTCCGAGTTTCTGCCTGAGCCTGTAGCGCGTCATCTCCACCGACCTTACGGTCATGCCCAGGAGCGGTGCCATTTCCTTGCTGCTCAGGTCCATCTTAAGGTAAGCACAGATTTTCTTGTCACTTACCGACAACTGCGGATACTGCGTTTCCAGACGTTTCAGGAAATCGTCGTAAACGAGGTCGAAATTGGTCTGGAATTTCTTCCAGTCGGTATCGTGTTCGATGTTGCTCCGTATCATTTCCGTAAGGGAACGGAGCCGCTGGAGCTGGGTGCGGGGATCTTCGCCGCTCCGTATGCTTTCGATGCTCCTGTCCACTTCCACGCTGATTTTCTGGAGCAGTTCATTCTTCCGCTGAAGGTTCATCGTCGACGCGGCCAGGTCTTCGGCCTTTATCTCGAACTCCCGTTTCATCTGCGCCTTCCGCATTTCCTCGGCCTTGAGGGCCGCTATCTTCTCTGCGCGGCGTTCGGCAGAAGCCCCTACGGATCTGTTGATGCCATACATTGCCACGATACCCGCGAAGATATAGAACAGGACCGCCCACCACTTCCGGAACCATGGTTTTGCAATGATGATGTCCTGGCTGACTTCGGACCATGCGCCGCCGAAATGACGGTTGTACGCCCTCACGGTGAAAGTATAATGGCCTGGCTGCAGACCGGAGTATTCCTTGATTCCGGACATCGATGGAGGCGAATATGCCTTGTCAAACCCATTCAGGAAACATGAGTATTCCACTGCTCCGTCCTCCGTATATGCGGGTTCCACGAAATTGAATTCAAGGGAATTCTGCCTGTAGCCCAGCCTCAGCGGGGTTGGTTCCGATGCGCCGCGCGAGCAATACACCGTTTTGTCTTCCTTCCCGAGCCTCACCTCGCTGATGAACACTTCGTTCCTGTTCCTGCCGCCATGCAGGTTTCGCGAATCCAGCACGTCGAAGCCGTCTTCGGTATTGACGAGAAGGAACCCGTTCCCGAACCAGAGATTCTTTTCGAAACCCAGCGGTCGCAGGCCGTTAAGATAGCCCAGCGTAAGGCTGTCCAATTCCCTGCCGCCGTCCGGCAGAGGATATTCTATAGCCTGCATCCCGCCGGACCAGAAATATTTTGCGCTTCTGTCAGGACTTTCGTCGACCATGAGAGAATTTCGGCTGCCTTCTGCGAAGAGCGAGTTAAGCTCATCCACCGGCACCGCAGCGTTGCCTTCGAAGCGGTAGAATCCGTTGCCCGTCGAAAAGATGATGCCTCCACGGTACAAACCGGGATAGATGCCCCTTTCGGAAGGAAAGCCGTCGGCCGTGCCGAACTGCTCGGTCCGATAAACCCGATGGCTGTCGGGAGAGAGCGTGAGCCTGAACAGGCCCTTCACGTGATGCCCGACCCAGATCCGGGAATCGACGTCACGGAAGAATGATTTACCGGCTTCGTCGAAACCATCGAGCCAGCCCTCGAAACGCCACTCCCCATTTTGCTTCCCGAGCACGAAAAAATGGTCGTACGTGCTTCCAAGCATATGCCGCAGCGGCATTTCATCATCCAGCGGTTCGAGTTTCCAGCATCCTGCAAGCGGGATGTGCCTTCGGACTTTGTTCCCACCTATTATATAGACACCCTTGTCGTGGCAGCAGAACAGCTGGCCGTCAAGTATTCTCAGGTCCCATACCTGCCCCTGAATGCCGTCGACACGCTCGAAGTCCGAATCGCGGTATGCACCGGCAAGTTTCGACGAAGCGATGCGGAAAACCCCTATGTTTGTACCGACATACAGGTGAGAATCATAGAAAACAGCGGCATATCCGGTCCCGAAATTGTCTGAATTGCCAAAAAGTCGGAAGAAAGGGGCGGAAAGGATAACGTAGTCGATACCCTTGTCGAGGCCCAGCCACAGTCCCCCGCAGGAATCGAAGCACATCGACAGTACGGTATTGTTCTGCAAGCCGTTGCGGGTGGTAAGATGATAGGTCTGGCCGTCCTGCCTGCGATGGATGTACACTCCGTCGGAAGTGGTCCCCTCTGCATAATAAAGGGAATTCTCTGCCGTGCAGAAGACGTCACCCGTGGCCTGCGGCACGATGACGGACCGCTCCAGGCCCCCACGCCTCAGGACATACCTCGCGCTTTTGTCTTCGAACACAAGGTCGCCCGCGCCGTCTTTTTCTATGTTCCAGATTTCCGTGACTGAAATGTTCAGGGAATCCAGCAGCGATTCGTATACCACTCCATCCGGCATACACCTGAAACATCCCAGCTCATTTGTGCCGCCGGCGTACAGCGCCGGCTCCGAACGGTCATAAAAAAGCGAACGGACACTTGAATAATTGTTCAACCGGTGAGATTTCCAGTCCCTTCCGTCAAATTCAAGCACTCCACTGTTGTTGGCAAAATACATCACACCTCCGCTTCCCTGCACGATATCCCAGGTTTGAGTTCCGCCCTTGTAGACATCCTTGCTGAAATTCCTCACCACCGGATTGAACGCGTAAGTGAGGTATGTTGCGGTGAGCAGGAGTATTGTCAGAAAGGCCTTTCTCATACTTATGTGGCTATCAGAGCGCAATTTAGCATTTTTGTGAAGAATGTACAAATTTTCGGCTGTTGAGTTTTTGTGAAGTAAGAAAACACACTCTTGTGTATTATCTTTTTTACATTTGCTTCGAGGATTTTTGAAAAAAATTTACAAATCATACTTATGTTAAATCAAAATCTGCCTAATGAAAAACATTTTTGCTAAAGTAGCCCTGGTCGCCTTCATGGCCCTGGGTTGGGGCGGTGTGAATGCACTCGCCCAGCAGGTGTCAGGCACGGTGAAAGACTCCGGCGGCGAACCGGTAATCGGCGCGGCGGTGATGGTTCAGGGAACCACCCGCGGCACCACTACCGATCTCGACGGCACTTACACCATTGCCGCTGCACCTGATGCAGTACTGGAGTTTCAGAGCATCGGTTACCAGACTCAGGTCGTACCGGTGAGCGGACGCACCACGATCGACGTAGTCATGGCCGACGACGCCCTCTTCCTCGACGACGTCGTGGTAGTGGGCTACGGCGTCCAGAAGAAGAGCGTGGTTACCGCCTCCATCGCGAAGGTATCTTCCGAAGATCTCGAAGCCGCAAGGCCCCTGCGCGTCGACTCGGCCATCAAGGGCCTCGCAGCCGGCGTCAACGTAACGTCTTCTTCGGGACAGCCCGGCGCATCCTCCCGCATCCGCATCCGCGGTACCGGCACCATCAACAACTCAGACCCGCTCTACATCGTGGACGGCATGCCCATCGATATAAACGGCATCGATTTCCTCAATCCTTCCGATATCGAGAGCATTGAAGTTCTCAAGGACGCTGCTTCGGGTGCCGTTTACGGCGCACGTGCAGCCAACGGCGTCATCCTTGTCACCACCAAGAAAGGTGTAAAGGGAAATGCGAAAGTGAACTACAACTTCAGCTACGGCGTATCCAGCCCATGGCGTGAGAGGGAGGTCCTGAACGCATCCGAATACGCAATCATGCGCAATGAAGGCCGCATCAACGCCGGCATGGCGCCCATCTATGCGGATCCCTTCTCCTTCGGCGAAGGAACTGACTGGCAGAAGGAAGTGTTCAACTACAACGCTCCCCAGCAGAACCACGAACTCAGCATCAGCGGAGCCTCCGACAAGGTCAACTACTACCTCTCCCTCGGCTACGTGAAGCAGGAAGGTATCGTCGGCGGCAATTTCGGCCGTTCCAACTACGACCGTCTTACCCTGCGTTCCAATACCGGATACGAGCTCTTCAATGCGAAATCCGACAGGAATTTCCTCAACCGCATGGCGCTTACCAGCAATATCTCCTACGCCAACGTCAAGAGCACGGGAGTCGAGACCAACTCGCAGTGGGGCTCCCCCCTCGGCTCGGCACTTGCCCTCTCCCCCATCCTGGGAGTTTATGCTACCGAGGCGCAGGCTGCCCAGCAGCTCATCGACTATGCCGGCGAATCGCTTATCTACGACGCCGACGGCCGTATGTTCATGGTGCCTGGCGGCGACTACAACGAGATGGTGAACCCGATTGCCAGCCTGAACCTTCCCGCAAGCCAGGGATGGAAACATCAGGTAGTGAGCAACTTTGCCGCTGAGCTCGACATCATCGAGGGCCTCAGGTTCCGCTCCTCCGTCGGTTTCGATCTCTCCTTCTGGGGCAGCAACGGCTACACCAGGCAGTTCTACCTCGGTTCCAACAACCGTTCCGACAAGACCATCTCCAGCGCCGAGAGCGACCACAGCCTCACCTGGCAGATTGAAAATACCCTTACTTATAATAAAGAATTCGGCAAGCACGGTCTCACCGTCCTCCTCGGACAGAGCGCCAAGGACAACAGCGGCCAGTACCTCGGAGGCAGCCGCTATGACCTCGTCGACCTGGCCAAGCCTTACATCGACTATGCTACCGGTCTTCAGGAAGACGGACGCATGAGCATTTACGGCGGTCCTTACACCCATGCGCGCCTCGCTTCCTACTTCTTCCGCGCAAGCTGGAACTACGACGAGCGCTACATGGCCGAGGTCACTGTCCGCCGCGACGGTTCCTCACGCTTCGGCACCCAGAACAAGTGGGCGACCTTCCCGTCCATATCAGTCGGCTGGAACGTCCACAAGGAGTCCTTCGTCAACCTGCCCTCGTGGTGGGATGTGCTCAAGGCCCGCTTCTCCTGGGGCGAGAACGGTAACGAAGCCATAGGTGACTTCCGCTACACGGTGCTCACCTCTTCCGGCAACAACTACATCTTCGGCGAAAACGAAGCCGTTGCAGTCGGCGTCAAGGCCAGCGGCCTGGCAAATCCGAAACTCCGCTGGGAGACTTCACGCCAGACCAACGCCGGTCTCGACATGGCATTCCTGCATCAGGCCCTCACCTTCAGCGTGGACTGGTACAGGAAGATCACCGACGGCATGCTGATGACCATGGTCATCCCGTCCTATGTGGGTGAGTCCAAGCCCATCGGCAACGTGGGTGTGATGAGCAACAGCGGCGTCGAAATGGAGCTTGGTTACAAGTTCGCAGTGCGCGACGCCCGTTTCCGCCTCGGCGGCAACCTCACCTATCTCAAAAACAGGCTTATAGAATACGGTAACGAGACCGGCTGGGCCAACCTGGATTCCTTCCAGACCGTGGGAACCATCTCCCGCGCCCAGAACGGACTCCCCTTCCCCTTCTTCTACGGCTACAAGACCGACGGCATCTTCCAGAATCAGGAAGAGATTAATGCATACGTCAACGACAAGGGCGAACTTCTCCAGCCCAACGCCAATCCCGGCGATGTCCGCTTCGTGGACTTTGACGGAAACGGCCTGATCAACGAAGACGACCGCACCATGATAGGCAACGGCACTCCCGACTGGACCTGGGGTATCACCTTCAACGCCGACTGGAAGGGCCTTGACTTCTTCATGCTGTGGCAGGGCACCATAGGCAACGACATCTTCGACGCCACCAGGCGCGTCGATATCCCCGCCTCCAACCTCCCGGCATACATGCTCAACCGCTGGACCGGTGAAGGCACCTCCAACCGTATCCCGCGCTACGTTCAGGGCGATTCGGTCAACTGGCTCTCCAGCGACCTCTACGTCTACGACGGCAGCTATGCCCGCCTGAAGAACATCCAGCTGGGTTACACCCTGCCCTCCGCCCTCACCAGGAAGGTATTCATCAATTCTCTCCGCTTGTATGTAAGCGCCGAGAACCTCCTCACTCTCACCAAGTACCACGGCTACGATCCCGAAATCTCCTCCGGCGGCACTTCACTCGGTATCGACTACGGCGTCTATCCGCAGGCACGCACCCTCATGTTCGGCGTAAATGTTGGATTCTAATATGCACGACACCATGAAAAATACATTCAATACCATATTGCTCGCAGCCGCCCTCATGCTTGGCGCAGGCTGCACCAGCGAGTTCCTCACCGTTGAGAACCCTATGGCGGCTCCCATCGAGGAATATTTCACCACTCCCGAGCATCTTGGCGAGGCCCTTACGGCCGCCTACGACCCGCTCGAATGGACCGACTGGGGAATGGGCCAGTACAGCCCGGTCATGATCATGAGCGACATCATGGCAGACCAGATATGGGTTGGCGGAGCCGACAAGACCGACAACCAGTTCTGGCACCTCATGATGAACTTCGAGGCTACTCCTACCAATACCCTTTCATCCCTGTGGACCAACGCTTACTCCGGAATCAAGCGCTGCAACGACGTGATCAAGTACATGACATGGACAGAAGGCCTTTCCGACGACGTGGCAAAGTCCTATGAAGCCCAGGTCCGCGTGCTCCGCGTCTATTATTACAGCTGGCTGTGGAAGTTCTACGGCAACGTTCCCTACTATATCGAAAACCTTGAGGATCCCTGGGTCTGCGCCCAGAGCACTGCCGACCAGGTCTATGACGGCATGATGGCAGACCTCGAAGAGGCACTGAAGCTGAACGTCCTCCCTATGAAGCGCAGCGGCGCCGAACTCGGCCGCGTCACCAAGGCCATGGCCTACATGCTCTACGCCGAGCTCGCCATGTACAAGAACGATTCAGCCCGCATGGACACCGCCTTCACGTACATGAAGGAAATCATCGACAGCAAGCAGTACTCCCTCGCGGATGACTACCGTACCATCTTCACCCTTGCAGGCGAGAACAATTCCGAATCCATTTTCGAAATCACCTACAAGTCCGAAAATGCAGTGCGCGGCTGGAGCTGGGCTCTCGGAGCCGGAGGCACCGTTCTCCCCCGTCTCATCGGTCCTTACAACCTTGCAGACGCCACCGGAGTGCATCTGAATGGATGGGGCTTCGCTCCCGTACGCACCGAGACCTTCGAGATGTATGACCCCTCCGACGAGCGCAGGGACGCCACCTGCTGGGACGCCAGCGGCCTGAGCTACGAGAAGCGCTACCAGGACACCGGATTCTTCCTCGAGAAGTACGCCCCCCGCGTCGACTACTCCCAGGGATACCTTTCCGACGCCGACTTCGGCTTCGGCAACAATTTCCGCATCTACCGTTATGCCGAGACCCTGCTTAACGCAGCCGAACTCGTCGTTACCGGACACGGCAGCGGCGACGCTCAGGGCTGGCTGAACGAAGTGCATTCCCGCTCTCTCGACGGCAGCACCGTGGAACTCTCCCTTCAGAACATCAAGGAAGAGCGCAAGCTCGAGTTCGTGGGCGAAGGCAAGCGTTACTGGGACCTCATCCGCTGGGGCGACGCTTCATCCGTCCTGGTTCCCGACTCCTACGGCTACCGCACCAATACCTGGAGCGAAAGCAAGAAGTATCTGCCCATCCCGCAGAGCGAGATAGACGCTTCCGCAAGCACCAGTGAACCTCTCACCCAGAACAACTATTAACAGAATCCGCATATGAAAAAGATATTTTCTCTGCTTGCTGCCGCCGCGGTGCTTTTCGCCTGCGCTCCGGAGCAGATCAACCATCCTACCGAAGATATGGTTGCCAGTGCGGCATCGTATGAGCCCGTAATCAACGTGGACCAGACCACCAACCAGGTCACCTTCTCGCTGCCCCAGGGCACCAAGGGCGTGATTCCGGTGTGGGAGTTCCCCGACAAGAACGGAGACTTTACCCAGTACGCCGCCAAAGACGGCCTCACCAGGATCTATACCACCATGGGCGACTATCCGGTACGGCTTCAGATAATGAATGCCGCAGGCCTCTCCCCGGACTACGTGGAAAAAACCTTCCATATCGACAACACTATTGTCAACTACGACAAGTACTTCACCTTCTTCGCCGGCAACGGCAGCAAGGAATGGCGCCTCAAAGGCGAGGTGGACCAGCACTTCGGCTGCGGCGAACCCGGCACCACCGGCACAAACTGGTGGGCGGCCAAAGCCTGGGAGAAAGAGTCCACCGGCATCTACGAAGACCGCATGACCTTCACCACCGAAGGCGCCTACACCTATAACCCGGGTCCGGACGGCCAGACCTATGTGAACAAGGACGTCACCAAAGCTCCCGGACATGCAGGCGAGGCCGAGGACTACACCGCCGACTTCCCGCTGACCAATACTACCTTCAGCTTCAGCGTGGAAGGAGACGACCTCTTCGTGACGCTCGGAGAAGCGGCATTCGCCTATTTCCCGAATGACGACTTCATAGCCAATCCGAGGTTCAAGGTCGAAAGCGCAAACACCAAGACCCTCGAACTCGTGAACGACAACGGCAGCATCGCCTGGCACTTCACCCTCAGCTGCGAGGAGCCGGACAACAGCGGCAAACCCTTCGATGGCTTCAAGTACAACGCCGAAAGCAACCTCTGGCTGCCTGCCGACGCGAACCACACATATTCGCAGTATTATGCACCCGGCTGGAGCCAGCTGCCCAATCCCGACATCAGCTACGACGGCGGCACCTACTCGTTCACCTGCCCCAGCGCGACATCCGACCAGTGGCAGAACCAGTTCTTCATCATCCCGGTGAACGACATCTCCCTCAGCTCCGCGCTCAACTATGACTTCTCCGTGAAGGTAAGCCTCTCGCAGGATGTGAAGGGCGTGACGTTCAAGCTCACCGACGCTACCGACGACGGCAATTTCCTCTTCACCGAACGCATGGACATCAAGGCCTTCGAAGAGACAGTGTTCTGGCTCAGCGACGTTCCCGGCATCGATGCCGCGGCAGTGAAGATGGTATTCGATTTCGGCGGCAACCCCGACAACACCGAGGTTACCATCAGCCACATAGTACTCAAGGACCACGCCGTTGACGACGGCACCGTGCTGCCCAACCCGGACGGCCCGGACAATCCCGACACTCCCGGCAACTACACCTACGGCCCCAACCTCTGGGACGGCAGCGCCGAGCTTGAGACCTGGTTCAGCCCCGCAGACTGGAGCGGCGGACTCGACCCGCAGGCTTCCTACAGCGGCGGCGTGCTCACCCTCACTACCCCTGAGGGCATAGGCGGCAGCGAATGGATGGGACAGGTCAAGCTCCACTCCGGCATTGCAATCGATCCCGCCAAACAGTACAGCTTCTCCTGCAAGGTGACATCCGGCGCCTCCGGCACCATCACCATCAAGGGCACTTCCAACGACGATCCGGGCGGACGCGAGTTCTTCTACGACAACGGCGTGGCCCTCGAGGCATACGAGGAATTCCCCTATGTCAATGAACCTGTCACTATGGAGATTGACCCGGCGGATGCCAATCCCACCGTCATGCTTGTCTTCGACTTCGGCCGCATCCCGGCGGGCACCGAAATCACGGTTAGCGACATCGTCTTCCGTGAAATCACCGGTGAAGGCGGCGGCAGTTCGTCTCACGGCGACAATCTCTGGGACGGCAGCGCCAATCTCGAAACATGGTTCAGCCCCGGTGACTGGAGCGGAGGACTCGACCCGCAGGCCAGCTATACCGGCGACGTGCTCACCCTCACCACCCCCGAGGGCATCGGCGGCAGCGAATGGATGGGACAGGTCAAGCTCCACTCCGGTATCGCCATCGATCCCGCCAAGCAGTATGCATTCTCCTGCAAGGTAAATTCCAGCATCGGCGGCACCATCACCATCAAGGGCACCTCCAACGACGATCCAGGCGGACGTGAGTTCTTCTACGACAACGGAGTTGTCCTGGAGGCATACGAAGACCTCGCCTATTCCAAGGAGCCCATTTCCATGGAAATTGACGCTGCGGATGCCAATCCCACCGTCATGCTCGTCTTCGACTTCGGCCGCATCCCGGCAGGTGCCGAGATTAGCGTGAGCGACATCGTCTTCTGCGAGGTAGTTTCCGGTGGCGGCGCTTCGGCCGGCACCCAGGTATGGGACTGGAACGGAGGTACGCTTGAGACCTGGTTCAGCCCCGCCAGCTGGAGCGGCGGACTTGATCCGAACGCCTCCTTCGACGGCAGCACCCTCACCCTCACCACCCCCGAGGGCATCGGCGGCAGCGAGTGGATGGGACAGGTCAAACTTCACACGGCAATCCCCGCAGACCCCTCGGCAACCTACGATTTCGCATGCGTTATCAATTCCGAGGCTGACGGCCCCTGCACCGTGAAGATGACCGACAATTCCGATCCAGGCGGACGCGAATTCTTCTATGACAACGGCGTTTCCCTCGCCGCTTATGAAGATGTTTCATTCAGTAAGACCGGTGTGTCCATGGACGTTGCAGACGATGCCGAACCTACCATAATGATAGTCTTCGACTTCGGCCGCATCCCCGCCGGAACTCCCATAACCGTAAGCGGAATCTCCCTCATCAAGCACTAAAATGAGATTAGCTCTTTTATCGCCTGTCCTGGCTTCCCTCATCCTCTGTGCATGCTCATGCACGGAGAGAGGGGGCGGACAGGAAATAACTGAAGACAAAGTGGTCACCGACCCCGCGGAACTCAATGTCTCTGCGGGGAAGGCGGACTACTCCATCGAAGTGTCGGCTCCCGATTCCTGGCAGGCCTACAGCAACGATTCCTGGATTGTGGATGTCTCCCCCTCGTGGAGCAGCAGTCCGAAAGGCACCGTCAGCTTCACCGTTCAGGAAAACCTCACCGCTTCCGGCCGCGAAGGCGCCGTGGTGATCAAATGCGGCAGTGTAAGGCACAACGTGAAGATCACCCAGCCTTCGGCGTCTTCCGAAGCCGGCATCACGCCCCCGCTGGAGGGTTACAAGCTCGTCTGGCACGACGAATTCGACGACGAAAGCAGCCTTACGGCCAACTGGAAGTTCGAGAACTGGCCCCCCGGCAGGGTGAACCACGAGCTCCAGCGCTACGTCGCCGGAGGCGAACTCGACGGGCACAAGACCGCTTCGGTCGAAAGCGGCGTGTTGAACATCACCGCCATGAAATACAACGGAGAGGTCATCTCCGCCCGCATGAACACACTGAAGTCGTGGCTCTACTGCTACACCGAGGCCAGGATCTGGCTTCCAAAGGGCAAGGGCACCTGGCCGGCATACTGGATGATGCCCAACGACCAGAGCGACGGCTGGCCCAAATGCGGTGAAATCGACATCATGGAAGAAGTCGGGGCCAACGCCAACTACACCTCCTCGTCCATCCACTGCGAGTCGTACAACCATGTCAAGAACACGCAGAAGACCAAGGAGACATACACGTCCAACGCAGAAGGCGAATTCCACGTGTATGCCCTGGAATGGACCGATACCTACATAAAATCATTCGTAGACGGAAAAGAATTGCTATATTTCACAAACGATGGCAAAAACAATGTCAGCACCTGGCCTTTCAACAAGACTTTCTACATCACCCTCAATCTCGCCTGGGGCGGAGACTGGGGCGGTTACAAGGGAATAGACGAAAGCGCACTTCCTGCTACGATGAAGATAGACTATGTACGGGTATTCCAAAAGTAAGCTTATTATCCTGATTGCGGGAGTATTACTTCTCGCAGCATGTGGAAACGGGGAGCCGGAGCCAGTTGTTCCGGTCTCCCCCGACTCCATAACGGTGCTCGCAGACAGCGTTAGCATCGAAAAGGGCGGAAGCGCAAAGGTACCGTTCACCGTATCGCCGCCGGACTTTCAGTTCAACTACCACGTGGGTGCAGCAGGCTGCTGCATTTCGCTAGGTGGCAGCGTCGGCAGATTCTATCTGGAAGATGTCGTCCGCACCGGCACCGGGCAATACGAAGCCTTCCTCAAGGACAACGGCGCCGAAGGCTCATACGCCCTGCCGGCAGTGGTCGTCTACAGCAAAGACGGCGTTTCCGTCAATTCCCTGCCGTTCACCGTAGTCCGCACCGATCCGGAGGTGATCCCCGAATACACAATGACAGGGCTTCCTGTCGTATATCTCCGGACAGCCGGACACGTCAACTCGAAAGATACCTGGGTCAGCGGCACGATCAGCATCGACGGAACCGAGGAATTGGCCGGGCTGGACCAGATGTCATGCCAGGTGAAAGGCCGCGGCAACACCACCTGGTCATGGCCGAAGAAGCCCTATACGATCAAACTTGAAAAGAAAACGTCAGTCTTCGGCATGCCTGCACACAAGCGCTGGGTACTGCTGGCCAATTTCATGGACCGCACCCTCATGCGCAATCTGGTATCGATGAAAGTCGGCTCCATGCTCGACAATCTCGCCTGGACTCCCCGATGCCAGTGCGTCGAACTGGTAATGAACGGAACACATCGTGGCACCTATCTGCTCATAGAACAGGTGAGGGTCGACAAAAACAGGGTGAACATCGACGAGAAAAAAGGCTTCATGCTGGAGTGCGACTTCCACTACGACAACGAAATACAGTGGCTTGACCCTCATGGCCGTTGCAACAACTGGTCGGACGCAATCCCCTTCTCCATCAAACATCCCGATACCGACACCATCTCTGCTCCATACGTACAGAAGATCAAGGATTATATCTCCGAGGTGGCGGAAGCGCTTTACTCCGACGGATTCGAGGAGAATTATCCCGCCTACATCGACGTGGATTCCTTCGTGGATTACTGGATAGCCTTCGAGGTAATGGGCAACCACGAACTCCAGAACCCCGGAAGCGTGTACATGCATCGCGACAAAGACGGGCTGCTCACGGCCGGGCCGCTATGGGATTTCGACTGGGGAGTACTCTCCTACAACACCTCCCCCGGTGCCCGCACGGGGCTAATTGACCGCCACGCCATCTGGTATGACAGGCTATTCGACGACCCTGCTTTCCGCGCGAAAGTCAAGGCGCGCTGGGAACAGGTGCTGCCTTCGCTGCGCACCATCGTACCTTACATAAACGAACAGAAAAAGCTCCTGGAAAAATCTGCGAAACTCAATTTCGCGATGTGGAACCCGGCGGAGGACGCCAACATGAACGGCTGGCAGATCATCAACGGCGACGAAAACATGTCTTATTCGGCCGCTGTCGACCGTCTCCGCACCATCTATTCCGAAAGACTGAACGTCATTTCATCTGCCCTCTCATCAATGTAAGACGAGCGGATGCTCCGCCGAGGCGAGGCCGAGACTGTAAAAAAAAGAGGTCGACTCAAAAGGTCGGCCTCTTTCAATTGAATCCGGAACGTCTTACTTGAGTTCTGCCATGTACTTGATGGTGCGGACCATCTGCGAAGTATAGGAGTTCTCGTTGTCGTACCACGAAACGACCTGAACCTGCCAGGTGTCGTCGTCGATCTTGGACACCATGGTCTGGGTGGCGTCGAAGAGCGAACCGTACTTCATGCCGATGATGTCGGAGCTCACGATCTGATCCTCGGTATAGCCGAACGACTCGTTGGAAGCGGCCTTCATGGCGGCGTTGATGCCCTCCTTGGTGATGTCCTTGCCCTTCACCACTGCGATGAGGATGGTGGTGGAGCCGGTGGGAGTGGGAACGCGCTGTGCGCTGCCGATGAGCTTGCCGTTGAGTTCCGGGATTACAAGACCGATGGCCTTGGCGGCACCGGTGGAGTTGGGAACGATGTTGCAGGCACCTGCACGGCTGCGGCGGAGGTCACCCTTGCGCTGCGGGCCGTCAAGAATCATCTGGTCGCCGGTGTAGGCGTGGATGGTGCTCATGATACCGCTGCAGATGGGAGCGTACTTGTTGAGCGCATCAGCCATGGGGGCGAGGCAGTTGGTGGTGCAGGAAGCGGCAGAGATGATGTTGTCGGCCGGGGTGAGGATCTTGTGGTTGGTGTTGAAGACGATGGTGGGAAGGTCATTGCCAGCGGGGGCGGAAATGACGACCTTCCTTGCGCCGGCCTGGATGTGGGCCTCGGACTTAGCCTTGGAGGTGTAGAATCCGGTGCACTCGAGAACGACGTCTACCTTGAGTTCCTTCCAGGGAAGCTCTGCTGCATTGGGCTTTGCGTAGATTGTAATCTCCTTTCCGTCGACGGTGATGGAACCGGGGGTTACAACGGTCTTTCCGTCTTCTCCAAGGACGGCGTCCTTGCAGGATACGGTATGCCTTCCTTCTCCGAACTTTCCGGCGAAGCCACCCTGGGCGGTGTCGTACTTGAGAAGATGGGCAAGCATTTTGGGACTGGTAAGGTCATTGATGGCAACCACTTCGTAACCATCTGCCTCGAACATCTGACGGAATGCGAGACGACCGATACGGCCAAAGCCGTTAATACCTACTTTTGTCATTTTTTGGTTGTTTTTTAATTGGGTTTATACGAAAATATCACTTTTTTTTGCCTTAAAATGAAAATTTTTCTTGTTTCGTGTGCAAAGTTACAAAATAATTTGTAAATTTGCCACAGATTTCTAATTAAAAAAATGTAAATCGACTGCCAGAGGTGCGAAATTGTCATAAATCAAGTCAAAAACGAAGCGCTGAGCGGCGATTGTAAAACGTAGATAGCAAAATTATTCAATAATTACAATTCACATTACAAACCTTTTAAACAATTACGACTATGGGATTTATTAAGGAATTCAAAGAGTTTGCCATGAAGGGCAACGTAATGGACATGGCTGTCGGTGTTATCATCGGCGGAGCATTCGGTAAAATCGTAAGCAGCCTGGTTGACGACGTTCTCATGCCTATCATCGGTATGATTACCGGCAACATTGACCTCACGAAACTGGTATTGAAGATTGGAGAGGGCGAAGGAGCTGCTGAATTAAAGTACGGTATGTTCTGTCAGAACATCATAGACTTCATCATCATCGCCTTCTGTATCTTCTGCATGATCAAGGCTATGAACAAGATGAAGAAGGAAGAGCCTGCA
>JAILQG010000046.1 GCA_024699055.1 Bacteroidales bacterium | reverse complement strand
AGCACGTTGGAGAGGCCGTCCACGGCATAGTGATAACCCCTGAAATGGGGCGCCTCTCCGCCTGCAAGGGACCACTGCACGTCGCGGGAATTGAGCTTATGGTTGATGGGCTGGGCGTTCTTGTCCGAGTCATGGAGCATCAGCATCACCTTGTTGTAGAGGAAATCCATATTGATAACCCCTGATACATAGGTGTCTTTTCCACTTACGGGATACTTCACGGCGGCAATCTTCGCGGCGCACGGAGTCACATAGAAGACACCGATGGACTCACGCCTGGCGCCCTCGTCCACAAGTTTCTTCGTGATCATGCGTGAGGCCAGCTCCAGGGGAGCCCTCACGTGGATTATGTTGTCTACCAGAGAGGGGAAGCGGACCTGTATGAGGCGGGTGACGGCCGGGCAGTAAGGGGAGATGAAGGTCGTTATTTCCGGATGGTCGTCCATGTAACGGTTGTACAGCTCCATCATCCTGGCCACCTCGTGTTCCACCTCATATATGTGGGTAAATCCCAGCTTCAGGAGGCAGGAATAGATGGCCTTTGTCTTGTACTTGGTGTCGAACTGGCCTATGAAGGCGGTGGGGACCAGGCATACCCGGTATCTGTAATTGAACAGGCGGCCGAAGTCGTCCTGCTTGATGTATATGGCCTTGTGGGGACAGGCCTTGATGCACTCGCCGCAATCCACGCACTTGTTGTCGCTGATGACAGCCTTGCCGTCACGGATGCGGATGGCTGCCGTCGGGCAGGTGCGCATACAGGTGGTGCAGCCCTTGCACAGGTAGTCGTTTACCCTGAGAGAATGTCTGAAATAGATTTCCTGGGCCATAAAGTCATGCAAGGTAAACTGTCATGGTAACGGTGGTGCCTACGCCCACCTTGGTATCGATCTTCAGATCGTCCGTATTCTTCTTGATGTTTGGCAGGCCCATGCCGGCGCCATAGCCCATCTCCCTCACCTGGGGAGAAGCGGTTGACCAGCCCTCCTGCATGGCCAGGTCGAGGTCGGGGATGCCCGGACCCTGGTCGGCGACCACCATCACTATCTTCTGCCCGTCGATGTCCACGTCGATCGTACCGCCATAGGCGTGTGCAACGGCATTTATCTCCGCCTCGAACAAAGCCACCACGGTTCGCTTTATGTCAGCAGGATTCACTCCCAGCTGCTTGAGCGTGCGTTTTACGCTGCTGGACGCCTGGCCCGCATCGGTGAAGTTGCCGCGTTCGATGTTGAAGGTGTAATGCATGGCTAATAGAGGGGCTGTATTCCGGCGGCGTAAAGGATGCCGCTGATCTTGAAGATGCTGTACTTGCACTTGATAATGGTGATGCCGCTGTCCTCGGCCAGCTCGAGCATGTCTTCGTCAGGCTGCTTGTCCCGGCCGATCAGGACCACGCGCAGGTCGGCCATATCGCTGGTGCGCATCGTCTGGTTGTTGCAGAGTCCGGTAATAAGGACGGTATCGTCCATGTGGAAACGCAGCACGTCGCTCATCAAGTCGGATGCGAAGGCTTTCTTCACATCGTAGCTTTCATCGACGGGGGCTCCCACAATCTCGCCGTCCACAAGGGAGGCTATTTCCCTGATAGTCATCGTTATTGAATTATATTCGGGCCGTCTCCGCGGGGAGGCGGCCCGAATGGTTGAAAACAGAAACAGTCTTAATCTGCGTACTCGGCAAGGATATCCTTGACGTGCTCGGGGACCAGACGGCCATAGGTCTTGCCGTTGATGGTCATAACCGGAGCAAGGCCGCAGGCGCCCACGCAGCGGAGGACGTCGAGCGAGAACTTGCCGTCAGGGGTAACTTCGCCTTCGGAAATCTTGAGTTCGCTCTTGAGGGCGTCAAGAACCTTCTCGGCACCTTTGACATAGCACGCCGTACCAAGACATACGGAGATGGCGTATTTGCCCTTCGGCTTCATGGTGAAGAAGCTGTAGAAGGAAACGACACCGTAAACCCTGCCGACGGGAATGCCAAGGCAATCAGCCACAACCTGCTGGACTTCTTCGGGAAGATAGCCGAAGTGGCCCTGCGTCTTGTGGAGAACGTTGATCAGCTCTCCGGGGTTGTTGTCGAAGGAAGCGCAGATTTCCTTGATCTTAAGGTAATTGGCTTCAGAAATATGTACTTTGGGTCCACACATGGCTGAGATTATTTTTCGATGTCAAACTTGATTTTCTTGTCAAAGTAGTGCGTGTGAAGCAGGTGATGCGACTTCTCGGAGCAAGGCTCGCCGTAGAATTCCTTGTAGATCGAGATGATCTCGGGATTCTCGTGGGACTTGCGGATGGGCATCTGCCTGTCGGCTTCGTAGATGGCGGCATGACGTGCCTTCACTATGGAAGCGTCGCCGTGATGGTAGGGCTGTCCGGCGCCGTCGATGCAGCCGCCGGGGCAGGCCATGACTTCCACGAAGTGATAGGGGCAGTTGCCGGCCTTGATCTGTTCCATGATCACGCGGGCGTTCTTGAGGCCGTAGACGACGGCGACCTTGAGGTCTATCACGCCGGGGATGGGAATGGTAGCCTCGCGGATGCCTTCCAGACCACGGACCTCCTCGAAGTCGATCCTCGGGAGGGTCTTGCCGGTGAGGATTTCAACGGCAGTACGGAGGGCAGCCTCCATAACGCCGCCGGTTGCGCCGAAGATGACTGCAGCACCGGTCGAAGCTCCGAGAGGAGAGTCGAACTCGGCCTCCGGAAGACTTGCGAAGTCGATGTTGCAGATCTTGATGAGGCGGGCGAGCTCACGGGTGGTGATGGAATAGTTCACATCGGGATCGCCGTTCACGCCGAGTTCTTCACGTTCGCACTCGTATTTCTTTGCCACGCAAGGCATCACGGAAACGGAGATGAGTTTCTCGCGCGGGATGCCGATCTTGTCTGCGAAGTAGGTCTTCACGGTTGCGCCGAACATGCCCTGAGGGGACTTGGCGGTGGAAGGATACTCGCGGAGCTCGGGATAGAACTTCTCGTAGAAGTTGACCCATGCCGGGCAGCAGGAAGTCATGATAGGAATCTTGACGTTCTTGTCGCCGGAGAGGAAGGCCTTGAAGCGGCCGATGGCCTCGGTGCCTTCTTCCATGATGGTGAGGTCGGCGGACCAGTCGGTGTCGAAGACGTAGTCGAAGCCGATGGCCTTGAGGGCGGCTGCGATCTTGCCGGTGACGATGCTGCCGGCGGGCATGCCGAACTCTTCGCCCAGGGCCACGCGCACGGCGGGAGCCACCTGGACGCAGGTCTTGACCTCGGGATTGGCGATGTCGCGCAGGATCCTGCCGGTGTTGTCCACCTCCGCGAGGGCGCCGGTGGGGCACACCGCGACGCACTGGCCGCAGAATACGCAGTTGGTATCGACGAGGAGCTTGTCGAAAGCGGTGTTGACGACGGCCGGGAAGCCTCTGTCAACTGCGCCGATGGCTCCTACGCTCTGGTACTCATGGCAGACGCTTTCGCAGCGGCGGCACATGATGCACTTGTTGGCGTCCCGGACGATCGACGGGGAAAGCTCGATCGGGTACTGGGACTGCTTGCCCTTGAAGGGGATCTCGCGGATGCCCATATCGGCGGCCAGGGCCTGGAGCTCGCACTTGCCGCTCTTGGGGCACTGGAGGCAGTCGTTGGGATGGTCGCTGAGCATCAGCTCAAGGACGGTCCTGCGGGCGTTGAGCGCACGGAACGAGTTGGTCTTGACGACCATGTCCGGCATACACTCGGTGATACAGGCGGGGGCCAGGTTGCGGCGGCCGGCGATCTCGACCACGCACACGCGGCATCCGCCGGGGTGGTTTTTGAGGGCAAGGCCGTCCAGTTCGAAATTGCAGAGGGTGGGGATCTTGATGCCCATCTGCTCGGCAGCCTTCAAAACGGTAGTACCCTTTGGTACTTCCACTGCCCGGTTGTCTATAGTCAATTTGATAGTATCCATATTCATTTCCTCCCTTATTTAATGCTGATAGCGCCGAATTTGCACTTCTCGATGCAAGTACCGCACTTGATACAGTCGAGCTGGTTGATGACGTGGGGGTTCTTGACCACGCCGGTGATGGCACCGACGGGGCAGGCCCTCGCGCAGGCCGTACAGCCCTTGCACTTGTCGGGATCGATGACATACTTCTTCAGGGCCTTGCACTGGCCGGCACGGCATTTCTTGTCGACGACGTGCTCCACGTACTCGTCCCAGAAGTTGTTGATGGTAGACAGAACCGGATTCGGGGAGGTCTGGCCAAGGCCGCAGAGAGCGGTGTCCTTGATAACCGCGGAAAGGTTCTTGAGAGTCTCAAGGTCTTCCATGGTGCCCTTGCCGTCGGTGATCTTGGTGAGGATTTCGAGGAGGCGCCTGTTGCCGACACGGCACGGAGTGCACTTGCCGCAGGACTCGTCCACGGTGAATCCGAGGTAGAACTTGGCGATGGCGACCATGCAGTCGTCCTCGTCCATGACAATCATACCGCCGGAACCCATCATGGAGCCGGCAGCCACGAGGCTGTCGTAGTCGATGGGAGTGTCGAGATGCTTTTCGGTGAGGCAGCCGCCGGAGGGACCGCCGGTCTGGACGGCCTTGAACTTCTTGCCACCCTTAATGCCACCGCCGATCTCATAGATGATCTCCCTGAGGGTGATGCCCATCGGGACTTCGATGAGGCCGACGTTGTTGATCTTGCCGGCGAGGGCGAAGACCTTGGTACCCTTGGACTTCTCGGTACCGATGCTCGCGAACCAGTCCGCACCCTTATTGATGATGACGGGGATGTTCGCATAGGTCTCGACGTTGTTCACGTTGGTCGGCTTGCCGAGGTAACCGGACTGAGCAGGGAACGGGGGTTTGAAGGTAGGCTCACCGCGCTTGCCTTCCATGGAGTGGATGAGCGCCGTTTCCTCACCGCAGACGAATGCACCGGCGCCGTAGCGGAGCTCGATCTCGAAATTGAAACCGGTGCCGAGGATATCCTTGCCCAGGAGGCCGTACTCCGTGGCCTGCTGGATGGCGACCTGGAGACGGTGGATGGCGAGGGGATATTCCGCGCGGATATAGATGAGACCCTTGTCCGCGCCGATGCAATAGCCGCAGATGGCCATGGCCTCGAGGATGGAGTGCGGGTCGCCCTCCAGGAGGGAACGGTCCATGAACGCGCCCGGGTCACCTTCGTCCGCGTTGCAGACGACGTACTTCTGCTCGCCGGGACGGCTCTTCGCGGCGATCTCCCACTTCAGGCCCGTGGGGAAACCGGCGCCGCCACGGCCGCGGAGGCCGGACTTCTTGATTTCGGCGACCACCTGCTCCGGGGTCATCTCGGTGAGGCACTTGCCCAGGGCGGCATAGCCGTCGCGCGCAATGGATTCCTCGATGTTCTCGGGATCGATGAAACCGCAGTTGCGCAGGGCGATGCGGAGCTGCTTCTTGTAGAACTCCATGTGCTTGGAGTCCGGCACGCTCTGCTTGGTGTCCGGCGCCACATACAGGAGGCGCTGGACCTTGCGGCCCTTGATAATGTGTTCCTCGATGATCTCCTTCGCATCGGACGGCTTGACCCGGGTGTAGAAGGTGTTGTCGGGGATGATTTTCACGATGGGACCTCTTTCGCAGAAGCCGAAGCAGCCGGTGACGACCACCTTGGCGAAATCGGTCAGGTCGTGGGCCACGAGTTCCTTGTTGAGTTCCTCAACGATCTCATGGCTTTGGGATGCGGAGCAACCTGTTCCACCGCAAACCAGGATATGCATTTTTACTGCCATAATCGCGCTTGGGGGTGATTAAGGTTAGATGGATCTGTAATTGGCGGGCAGGATGCCCTCGATGAGCTCGCCACCGATGATGTACTTCTCGATGATTTCCTGGGCGCGGGGGATCTTCACGTCGCCGAAGACGACCGGATCCTTGCCGGGGATGGTGACCTCGACGGTGGGTTCCGCGTAGCTGTAGCCCATGTCGCCGACCTGCATGACCAGCGCCTTGATCTGGCGCTTGTCCAGCTCGGAGATGAGGTAGCTCATGGTCTCTTTCGCACCCGAGGCGATGCCGCTGGTAGCCATTCCGACCTTGATTTGAATGATAGCATCGGAAGAGTCGCTGTTCTCGCGCATCGACATCCTCGACTGCATACCCTCTTTCATCTTGCGGAGGTCCGCAAGATTCCTGATTTTATCCATAGGGTTCCTCCAATTTAAGTGTGTTAATTGTAAATTATTGTTGTAATTTGGTTATAGTCTAAGCAAAGTGTTTTCAATTTGCTAATATAGGTAATAGTTTTCAAATTACCATCGATTTACTGTTCGTTTTTCGCAAAAAAAGGAGCCGGCCCGAAATGGGCCGGCTCCTGTGTCTGCGGGAACCGTATTCCTAGAACGGAAGGTCTTCCGCCCCGTCGGAATCGGCGGGCATGTCCTCGAGGGTGGGAGCCGGAGCCTGCGGATAGGCAGGGGCCTGCGCGGCGGGCCGGGCCTGCGGAGCAGGCTGGGCCGGGGCGGCGGGCTGGGCGCCGGCGGGCGCGATCTTCCAGATCTGGAGATCGTTGTACCAGCGGCCGTTGTACTCGCGGCTCTTGAGGTTGAAGGACACCTTGACCTTGTCACCGACCTGGTATTTGTCCAGGTCCTGGACCTTTTCCTGCCCCCAGGCCGTGAAACAGGCCTTGGCGGTGAAGTTGCCGTCGGGATACTCCAGGATGAACTCCTGCTTGGCCCACGGGCCGCGCGCGGAGCTCCCGGACTGGACGGGAAGCTTCTGGGCGAGGGTTCCTTCGATTTCGAGTGCCATGGCGCTTACTTCTTGACGGGTTCTTCGACCGGGGCGACGAAGTTGCCGACCTTATTCAGGGTCACGTCGAAGACGAGCGTGGAGTTCGGAGCGATGCCGCGGGTGCCGTACTCGCCGTAAGCGAGGTCGCCGGGGATGACGAGCTTCACCTTGCCGCCTTCACCGATGAGCTTCAGGCCTTCGCCCCAGCCCTTGATGACGCGGTTGAGGGTGAAGTTGAT
>JAILQG010000013.1 GCA_024699055.1 Bacteroidales bacterium | reverse complement strand
CTGGACAGCACCAACACCCTGGCCTTCTTCAACCGGGCCCTTCTCTACTACGACACGAAAGACTACAACGCCGCCATGGCCGACCTCAACCGGGTGCTCAGGGACGAGCCGGGGAACGCCCTCACCCTGTACAACCGGAGCCTCATCAGCGCCCAGGTCGGAGACTACGAATCGGCGCTGTACGACATGGACCGCGTCATCAACATCAATCCCGGCAACGTCCTGGCCTATTTCAACCGGGCCTCCTATTTCATAGAGATGAACCGATGGCAGGACGCCCTGGCCGACTACAACAAGGCCATAGAGCTCTATCCCGACTTCGCCAAGGCCTACATGAACAGGGCCTATGTGGAGAACATGCTGGGGCTTACCCGCGCCTCGAAGGCCGACTATGAAACCGCCCGGAAAAAGGTGGCTGAGTACCGCATCAAGAATGCCAGCGGCGAGGCATCGTTCGCCGACACCACCCGGAAATACTCCTCCCTGCTGGCCCTCGACGCCGATTTCGCCCGCAAGGACTTCGACAACGAACTGCTCCAGCACAGGGACGTCGACATCCGCCTCAGGCCCCTGTACAAGTTCCGCCTCGCACAGGAGCAGGAGAACGCCAGCACGGCCCTCAGCCGCAGGTTCGACAATCCGCTCATCGACCGCTTCAGCGGGGCAGTTCCCGTCCCCGTCGTGATATCCAATTCCGACACCCTGAAAAACCTCCTGCTCACCAGCAGGAGCCTCGGCAGCATCCTTGCCGGCGACAGCTCCTCCGGAGCGGGCAGGACCGGCCTCACCCCGTCGCAGCTTTCCTTCCTCAAGGGTGTCTACGACGTGCAGAACAAGCAGTACAGCAGCGCCCTGCAAAAGTTCGACGATGCCGTGAAGCAGGCATCCGACGAAGGCGCAAGAGCCGGCTACGAGCGCTTCTACAAGGCCTTCTACCTCATGAACAGAGGTGTCCTCAGGGCCGAGATGATAGACTTCATCGCCAGCATCGAAAGCAACGTCCAGACGCTCACCATGGACGACCAGGGCGCCACCAGGGCAAGGGTCAGCGACCGGGTGGACCGCAGTTACGATTACTCCGAGGCCATAGCCGACATGCAGGAGGCGAGGGCGATCCTCCCCGACATCCCCTACCTGTATTTCAACCTCGGCAACCTCAACTGCCTGTCCGGCCAGATGGTCGAGGCCATCGAAAACTACGACAGCGCCATCCGCATCTACCCCTACATGGGAGACGCCTACTACAACCGCGGCCTGGTGCTCATCTACCTGAAAGACAAGGAGAAAGGCTGCATAGACCTCTCCCGTGCCGGCGAGCTCGGCGTTGCCGACGCATACAGCGTAATCTCAAAATACTGCGAAGAGGATGTCCAGCAATAGCGGAGTTTGGTTCCAGTCGTTCTGCAGCGGCAGTTCGGGAAACTGCTATTACCTGGGCACAGCCCGCGGGGGCATACTCATCGACGCCGGAGTGGGCGTCAGGACCCTCAAGGCGAACCTGACCAGGCTGGGTCTCTCCTTCGACGACATCGCGGCCGTACTCGTTACCCACGACCATTTCGACCACATCCGCTGCCTCGGCTCGTACTGCAAGAAGCTGGGCAAGCCCGTCTGGATGACCAAAGAACTCCGGAACGCCCCTGCGGTGGGCTGGATGACAGGCGAGCATCTCGCTCCGGTAGTCCGGCTTTTTCCCGACGAAGGCCCGGCCGAAATCATTCCCGGCCTGCTCAGCGCCACGCCCTTCGTGGTGCCGCACGACGCCACCCAGACCGTGGGCTTCAACATCGAAATCAAAGGCTGCAGGTTCGTCATCATGACCGATACCGGCGCCGTGACCGATGAGGCCATGGACTACGCACGCCAGGCCGACACGGTGGTCATAGAGGCCAATTACGACCTTTACATGCTGCGCCACGGCTCCTACCCGAAACAGCTCCAGGACCGCATCTGCGGTGGCCACGGGCACCTGTCCAACGACGAGTGCGCCGCCGCGGTGAAGGCCTTCATGCACGAAGGCCTCAGGAACGTGTTCCTCTGCCACCTTTCCGCCCAGAACAACACCCCCGAAGCAGCCCTCGAGGCGGTAGGCGCGGCGCTTGCCGGAACCGGCGTCCGCCTGGCGGCCCTCCCCCGCACCACCACAAGCGTTTTCTATGAGCTCTAGCGCTTCTTCATTTCAACGATATTTATTATATTTGTGAATTATGAAGGAGTTTTTGAACCTGCTCAGGCGCTACGTGCGCCCATACAACGGATATATTGCGGGTTCACTGGCCCTGAACATCCTCTCGGCCGTATTCAACATCTTCTCCTTCAGCCTCATCATCCCCATCCTGAACATCCTTTTCGGCCTCAGCGACAAGGTCTACAGCTTCATTCCCTGGGATACCGCATCGGTCAGCCTGCGTGAAAAAGCGGTCAACAACGCCTACTGGTACGTGAACGGCCTCATCGGTGAACACGGCGCGGTGACGGTGCTCATCCTGCTGGCGCTGTTCATGATAGGCATGACCATACTCAAGACGGCCTGCTATTTCGGCGCTTCGGCCGTGATGGTTCCCATCCGCACAGGGCTGGCCAGGGACCTCCGCAGGGACATCTACGACAAGATACTGCGCCTCCCGCTGGGGTTCTTCACCCGCGAGCGCAAGGGAGACATCATCGCCCGCATGAGCGGGGACGTGCAGGAAGTGGAGAACTCGGTCACCGGCAGCATCGACATGCTTGTAAAGAACCCGGTGCTCATTATCTTCTACGTCGGCACGCTCTTCTTCATCTCGTGGCAGCTCACGCTCTTCGTCCTCATTTTCGCGCCCATTATGATGTGGCTAATGGGGGTGATAGGCCGCAACCTCAAGAAACAGTCGTCCGAAGCGCAGAGCCTGTGGAGCGACACCATGAGCCAGGTGGACGAGACGCTCGGCGGCCTGCGCGTAATCAAGGCTTTCCTCGCCGAAAAGAAGATGAGCGCACGCTTTGCGGGCATAACCGGCGACATGCGCCGCAAGAACTCCCGGGTGCTCACCCGCCAGGCCTCGGCCCACCCTGTGAGCGAACTGCTCGGCACCGTGATGATCTGCATAGTCCTCTGCTTCGGCGGGGCGCTCGTCATTTCGGGCCGTTCGTTCATAGACGCCCCCACCTTCATCTTCTACATGGTCATCCTTTACAGCGTCATACAGCCCATCAAAGACCTCTCCAAGGCCGCCTACAACATCCCGAAGGGCATGGCCAGCATGGAGCGCATCGACCGCATCCTGAATGCCACCAACACACTTCAGGAGGCTCCCGACGCCGTGGAAATCAAAGACTTCGCCCATGAAATAGAATACCGCGACGTCTCATTCGCATACGAAGAGGGCCGCGAAATCCTCCACGACATCAACCTGCGCATAGGCAAAGGGCGCAAGATCGCCATCGTGGGCACTTCCGGAGGCGGCAAATCCACCATCGCCGACCTTCTTCCCCGCTTCTACGACGTGAGCAAGGGTTCCATCCTCATCGACGGCACCGACATACGCAAGCTCACCGTCCGTTCCCTCCGCTCCCTGATGGGCATCGTCGGGCAGGACCCTGTGCTTTTCAACGACACCGTATTCGGCAACATCGCCTTCGGGAAGGAAGACGCCACCATGGAGGAAGTGGTAGCCGCGGCCAAAACGGCCAACGCCCACGAGTTCATCATGGAAAAGGAAGACGGCTACCTCACCAATATCGGCGACCGCGGCGTCAAGCTCTCGGGCGGCCAGAGGCAGCGTCTGGGCATAGCCAGGGCCATCCTGGGCAATCCTCCCATACTCATCCTGGACGAAGCCACCGCAGCCCTCGACACCCGCAGCGAACGGCTGGTCCAGGACGCGCTGGACAGGATTATGTCGCAGCGCACCACCATAGTCATAGCCCACCGGCTCAGCACCGTCAAAGATGCCGACGAGATAGTGGTGGTCGAAAACGGTACCATCGTCGAGAGGGGCACGCATGAAGAACTCCTCGCCCTCGGCGGACAATACAGTAAACTTTACGAAATGCAAGTCCTATGACAAGCACAAAGACAATACTAGCAAGAATCCTTTTCTTCCTTTATCTGGCGGCCATCGCCTTCCTGTGTTTCATGAAGGTGGACAAACTGCCTCAAATACAACGTCTCATCCTGGGCATTCCGGCGGACAAAGTGGCGCATTTCCTGATGTTCCTGCCCTTCCCCATCCTGGCTTTCCTGGCCTACGACCACGTCACCGACAAGCCGTGGAGATGTGTGCTGTTCGCCGTCGTGAACTTCCTGTGCGGCGCCGCCGTAGCGCTCCTCACCGAATATATCCAGGGGCTTCTCCCCTACCGCAGCCGCGACCTGGCCGACTTCCAGGTCGACCTTCTGGCCATAGGCGCCAGCACGCTGCTCGTATTCTTAATCGACATCTTCCACACCAAGAGCAGGAACTGACCCAGGCATGAAAAGATTACTCCAGATACTTGCCATCCTGCTGCTTGCAGCCCCTTCCGCCCTTGCCCAGGGAGAAATGACCAGGGTCTTCAAGGATTTCGGGGACTCCCTCACCGTCCGGGCCCGCGAACGCTTCAACGTCAAGTCCGACATGTCGGTCTGGCGGGCGATGAAGCGCGACAAACAGGTCGACATCTACTTTGACCGCAACTTCGCCGACTTCCCCTGGCGCCGCGACGACTACAACTGGCTCATGCAGAGCATCCGCAAGTACTGGCCCCGCGATGCCAAGGACTACAGCTGCGGCGACGTCTACTGCAGGAGCGTACCCGTCGAGGATCTCATCACCCCCGGTCCCGGAAAGGGCGACGGCCAGCCGCTCGAATACCAGTTCTCCTTCACTGACCATATTACCCCGAAACCCTTTGTGGAGAACCTCGACGCCAGAAAGTTCCGCAAAGGCATGAACGGGCGCAACATCGCCCTCTGGCACAGCCACGGCCTCTATTACGACCGCGGTCCGGGACTCTGGAGCTGGCAGCGGACGCCCATCTTCCGCACCTACGAAGACGTGTTCACCCAGAGTTTCGTGCTGCCCTTCCTCATGCCCATGCTGGAAAATGCCGGAGCCTACATCATCTGCCCGCGCGAGAGGGATACCCAGACGCTCGAAGTGGTGTGCGACAACGACCCCCACTACCAGCGTGCAAGTTCCTATGGCAAAAGCATCTGGGCCGACGCCTTCGATGAACCCCTGCCCGCCCGCACCCACGGCAATTACTCCGAAAAGGGCAGCTGGACCAGTGCCGGAGAGGGCTTCGCCGACACCAAACAGATCTATCTGCAGGGCGACAATCCCTTCACGGAAGGCACAGCCAGGCAGACGCCCTGCGGCAACGGCAGCGCCGTGGCCCGCTGGACGCCGGTGTTCAAGGAGCGCGGCGAATACGCCGTCTACGTTTCCTACAAGACCGTGCCCGGCAGCACCCGTTCGGCGCATTACACCGTCCACCACCTCGGCGGCGACACCCATTTCAGGGTGGACCAGACCAAGGGCGACGGGACCTGGATCTATCTCGGCACCTTCGAGTTCGACGCAGGCTCCTCAGGCAGCGTCACCCTCGACAACAGCACCCCGAAGGGATACGAAGGCGGCAGGATTGTCACGGCCGATGCAGTCCGCTTCGGCGGCGGCATAGGCAAGGTGGCCTGCGGGTCGGAGCCCGTATCTTCCGGAATGCCATCCCACACCGAAGGCGCGCTCTACTGGATGCAGTGGGCCGGAGCGCCGGAGTCGCTGTGGGAGAAATGGGACGGCGACTACACCCGCGACTACGCCGGCCGCGGCGCGTGGGTGCAGTGGATGAAAGGAGAGAAAGGAATCCCGGTAGACCTCTCCCTCGCCTTCCACAGCGACGCCGGAGTAACCCCGAACGACAGCATCGTGGGCACCCTGGCCATCTATACGCTCAGCGAGGACAACTCCCGAACCTTCAAGAACAACCACGACAGGATGGCCTGCAGGTTCCTCGGAGACTGCATCCAGACCCAGCTGGTGAATGACCTCAGGGCCGACTACGACACGCTCTGGCGCCGCCGTCAGCTCTGGGACCGCTCCTACTCGGAGTGCCGTACAACCGACGTCCCCGGCATCATCCTGGAGCTTCTCAGCCACCAGAACTTCGCCGACATGCGCTACGGACTCGACCCGCAGTTCCGCTTCGACGCGAGCCGGGCCGTCTACAAGGGCATGCTCAAGTTCCTGAGCAGCTATTACGGAACGTCTTACGTAGTGCAGCCCCTGCCCGTGTGGAACTTCTCGGCGCTGCTTGCTGGCGACGACAAAGTGGCGCTTTCATGGGCCGGCATAAGGGACCCCAAGGAACCCACCGCCACTCCGACGGGCTATGTGGTCTACACCAGGGTTGACGGAAAGGGCTGGGACGACGGCAAGACGGTAAGCGTGAACCACGTGGAACTGCCCATCGCACCCGGGCACGTCTACTCCTACAAGGTAGTCGCCTTCAACGACGGAGGCTACAGCTTCCCCTCCGAGATACTGAGTGTCGGAAAGGCTCCCAACTCTACCCGCAACGTACTGATAGTAAACAACTTCACCCGTGTCAGCGCACCTTCTTCCTTCGACTCTCCCGACTATGCCGGATTCGACGACGCGCTTGACGGCGGAGTGCCCTACAAGAAGGAGATTTCCTTCATCGGGGAGATGAACGAATTCCGCCGGAACAAGGAGTATGTGACCAACGACTCCCCCGGCTTCGGCGGATCCGACTACGGCCACGCCGGACGAAGCTATGCCGGCAACAGCCTGGACTACCCATACGTTCACGGCAAGGCGCTTCTCGACCTGGGCTATTCGTTCGCCTCATGCAGCTCCTCCTCCCTCCACAGCCTTGCAGACGTCCTGGACGGCGAATACTTCGCCCTTGACATCATCTGCGGCAAGCAGGTGTCCACCACCGTGGGCACGGGCATGAAAGGCCGCAGATTCAGCGTCTTCCCGGAGAACCTGCGCAAGGCGATAGAGAGCCTCACCGCCGGCGGAGTGAACGTCCTCATCTCGGGCGCCGACATCGCCACCGACTGCTGGGACGAAGTGTATCACATCACAGATCCCGACTTCACTTCATATCAAGCCGCAGCTCAGAATTTTATACTCAATACACTGGGTTTCAAATGGATAAGCAGCAGAGGCTCACGCGACGGTGTAGTACTTCCCAAAGGCTCATCCATCCCCGTTTCGCGCTTCTCCTTCCGCACCGAGAAGAACCCCTTCGTCTACGCTGTCGAGAATCCCGACGGCATCAGACCCGCCGACAAGAACGGCAGGACGGTGCTCAAATACCGCAGCAGTAACCTAGGCGCCGGAGTCTTCTACACCGGCGAAGACTACTGCACGGCCAGCTTCGGTTTCCCGCTCGAAACCGTGGAAGATCCCGCCGTCATGCAGAAGATAATCGGGGCGAGCCTTTCCTTCTTCGCCTCACAACAAGCCTCGCAAAAGAAGAAATAATCCAGGCCGCAGCATGACAACATTATCCATCCTGGCACTTGCCACAACCCTCGCCGCCCCGCCCCAGGGGCCTCTTACCCTCTGGTACGACAGGCCGGCGGAATATTTCGAGGAGACGCTCGTGATAGGCAACGGCAAACTCGGCGCGGCCGTCTACTCAGGCGTCGACGCCGACCGCCTCTCCCTCAACGACATAACCCTCTGGACAGGAGAGCCCGACGCCGGTGACGCCCACCCCGACATGAAGCGGCTGGCGCGAGAAAAGGGCGCCGCCCCACTGCAGGAGGTGCGAAGGCTCCTTGAGATGGAGGATTACCCCTCGGCCGAAAAGGCCCAGCATGCCCTCCAGGGGCATTTCAGCGAGAGCTACCAGCCTCTGGGCATGCTCTCCATCCGCTACGGCAGCTCCTCCGGGGACGGCTTCAGGCGCAGCCTCGACCTCAACACTGCCGTGGCCACGGCAGTGTCGGGTTCCAGGACGGTGAGCTATTTCGCATCCTCCCCCGACTCGGCGATAGTCATCAGGGTTGAAGACCCGGCCGGGGTGAACTTCACCCTCGACTACGATTGTCCCCTTCCGCACGAAATCACCCGCTTCGCCGACGGCTTCATGGTGGACGGCTACGCCGCCTGGCACGCCCTCCCCGGCTACTACGCCGGAGCGGACGAGAAGTTCCTCTACGACCCGGAGCGCGGCATCCACTTCCGCACCGTTGTCCGGACAGTCTACGAAAGCCCCTGTGCAGCAACGGTTTACATTACCAACGCCACCAGTTTTGCGGGCAGTTCCCGGCTGCCCGTAAAGGAATACCGGAACGCCGCCATGAGGCAGTCCGCCGAAGTCATGGGTCAGCCCTACCAGGCGGTGAAAACCCGTGCAGTAAACGATTACAGGCGCCTTTTCGACCGGGTGTCCCTGAGTCTCGGGGATTATCCGAACGACAGGCCCACCGACGTCCAGCTCCTGGAATACGCCGACTCCGGCAAGCCCAACCCCGGCCTGGAGGTCCTGTATTTCCAGTACGGCAGATATCTTCTCATCTGCTCGTCCCGCACTCCCGGGGTGCCTGCGAACCTGCAGGGCCTCTGGAACGAGAGCGTCGACCCGCCGTGGAGCTGCAACTACACCACCAACATCAACCTCGAAGAGAATTATTGGGCCGCAGAGAGCGCTGCAATGCCCGAGATGCATAATGTCCTGTTTTCCTTCCTCAAGGCGCTCAGCGCCAACGGAAAGGCCGTTGCCGGCGATTTTTACGCCGTGTCCAGGGGATGGGCCGCCGGACACAACAGCGACATCTGGGCGATGGCCACTCCCGTGGGCCTCGGAAGCGGCGATCCCTGCTGGGCAAACTGGAATATGTCTGGCGCCTGGCTTTCCACCCACATCTGGGAGCATTACCTCTTCGGCAGGGACAAGGCCTTCCTGGCCGAATACTGGCCGGTCCTGAAGGGCGCCGCCGAGTTCTGCCTGGACTGGCTGGTTCCCAAGGACGGATTCCTGCTCACCTCCCCCTCCACCTCGCCTGAAAACCTGTACCGCCTGCCCTCCGGCTTCACCGGAGCCACCCTTTACGGCGGCACGGCGGACATCGCCATCATTCGCGAATGCCTTTCCGACGCCGCCCTGGCCGCGGCTGAACTCGGGGTGGACGACTGCTTTGCGCAGGAAGCGCGCAGGGCCCTCGCGAAGCTGCTGCCCTACCGCACCGACAGTGCCGGCAAGCTTGCGGAATGGTATCACGACTGGGCAGACGCCGAACCCAGCCACAGGCACCAGTCGCATCTTATAGGGCTCTATCCGGGACATCAGATACAGCCTGAAGGAGAACTTGCGGATGCATGCCGCAACACATTGAAAATCAGGGGCGACGAAACAACGGGATGGAGCTGCGGCTGGAGGGTGAACCTATACGCCCGCCTGCACGACGCCGACGGGGCCTACAGGCTCTTCCGCCGCCTGCTCCGCTATGTGAGCCCCGACGGCTACCACGGCCCGGGGGCAAGGCATGGCGGCGGCACCTATCCCAATTTGCTCGACGCTCACAGCCCGTTCCAGATTGACGGCAACTTCGGCGGCTGCGCCGGGGTGCTGGAGATGCTGGTACAGTCCTCGCCCGACGAGATCCGCCTCCTGCCGGCCTGTCCCCCCGCATGGAAGGAAGGAAGCCTTAGCGGAGTACGCACCAGGGCGGGACTCACCCTCGCCTTTTCCTGGAAAGACGGCCATGTCACCTCATTCAGAGTGCTTGAGGCCGCCCCAGGCGTAAATCCATCGGCAGTAACGATACACAGACCATGAGAGATTTCAAATATTTCACCCCGACCGAAGTGGTCTTCGGCCGCGAATCCGAAGCAGCCCTGCCGGGGCTCCTGAAAAAGTACGGCGCCCATAAAGTGCTCATTCATTACGGCGGCGGAAGCGCGGTCAGAAGCGGCCTCATCCCCACCATAAAAGCAGCCCTCACCGAAGCCGGCATCCCGTTCATAAAATTGGGCGGAGTGGTTCCGAATCCCCATTTGAGCCTAGTCTACGAGGGAATCGAGCTGTGCCGGAAAGAGAGCGTCGACTTCATCCTCGCGGTCGGCGGAGGCTCCGTCATCGACTCTGCCAAGGCCATCGCCTACGGCCTCGCCTATGAGGGCGACGTCTGGGATTTCTACGACGCCAAGGCCGCCCCTAAGGCATCCTTCCCGGTCGGAGTGGTGCTCACCATTCCCGCCTCGGGCAGCGAGATGTCCGACAGCAGCGTGATCACCAACACCGAAAGGGGCCAGAAACGCGGCTGCAACAGCGATTTCTGCAGGCCGAAATTCGCCATCATGAATCCCGAACGCAGCTTCACCCTGCCCGCCGTCCAGACCGCCTGCGGCGTCACCGACATCATGATGCACACCATGGAGCGCTATTTCTCGCCCGACAGGTCCATGTCCATTACGGACGCGGTAGCCGAAGGCTTGATGCGCACCGTACGCATAGACGGTGAGGCGGTGCTGAAACACCCTGATAACTACGACCTCAGGGCCTCCATCATGTGGAGCGGCAGCCTCGCCCACAACGGCCTCACGGGCTGCGGCGCCAGGGTCGACTTCGGCACCCATCGCCTGGAACACGAGCTCAGTACCATGTACGGCGTAGCCCACGGAGCCGGCCTGGCGGCACTCTGGTGCCACTGGGCGAAATACGTGCTGGAAGTAAGCCCCGCCCGTTTCGCCCGCTTTGCGGAAAAAGTGATGGACATATGCCCGCTGGACGCCGGCGGAAAGAGGCTTCCCGAAAAATATCTCGGCCTGCTCGGCATAGAGGCCATGCGCAACTTCTACAGGCGCATAGGCATGCCCACGAGCATACCGGAGCTCATAGGCAGAAAGGCTACAGAGGAAGAGATTGCCGTGATGGTGGAGCGCTGTTCGCGCGGGGGCACCTTCACGGTCGGGAATTTCATGGTGCTGGACCGCGGCATGATGCTGGATATCTACCGCCTGGCCAACCAATAGCGGTTACTCACCCTTCTTTTTGGCCGCCTGATAGGCGTCCTGGGCATCCTTTATCTCCTGGGGGATGGTCTTGCCCGTAACGGCCTCTATGGCAGCGAAACTGCCAAGATCAGACCACGGCCAGTCCGCGCCGATCACGTAGACGTGTTCGGATTTCTCCATGACGGCGTAGTCGATGGAAATCTTCTCGCAGGTGGGGAAAAACCGCTCGAGTGTCTCCTTTTCCGAGGGGGTGTAGAACGACGGGGCGATCTCGTCCATGACGGCGGCAGTCTGCGGCGCATAGGCGCGGAGTTCGCTCTCGATGGTCTTCACATTCCAGACGAAAATGCCGGCGTTCCAGTAATAACCGCCTTCGGCCAGATACTGTTCCGCTACTTCCCTGCTGGGCTTCTCCTTGAACGCCTGAACCTTGTAGATTCCGCCCTTTTCGAGGGCTCCGCGGCGGATATAACCGTATCCGGTATGGGGTTCGGAGGGCTCTATACCCACTGTTACGATGGCTTTACGGCGAGCCGTAAAACTAAGCGCTTCTTTCAATGTAATTGCATATAAATCACCGCGTGAAACAAAAGCGTCAGAAGGCGTAACAATTATGTTAGCATCCTTAAAACGGCTTTTTATCTTCCAGCAGGCCAGTGCGATGCAGGGCGCGGTATTGCGCGGCACCGGTTCTGCCAGGATCTGCTCTTCCGGGATATCGGGAAGCTGCTCCCGAACGATGGGAACATAGTTTTCGCCCGTCACCACCCAGAATCGGGCGTCGGGATCGACCTGCAGGAAACGGTCGTAGGTAAGCTGGATGAGGCTGCGCCCCTTGTCCGCAAGGTCAAGGAACTGCTTGGGCTTTTCGGGAGTGCTCAGCGGGAACAGTCGGGTCCCCTGCCCTCCTGCCATTATAACTACATGGGTTGTCATACCGAACGCGAATATACGAATTTTGCAAATATTCCGGAAAGATGTTATCTTTGGGTATGAAAAAATCGATACTGATTTCGCTGCTGGCCCTTGTCATGGCCACGGCATCCGCCCAGAACAAACAGACCATAGCCATCCTGTCGGTCAACGACATGCACTCCGCGATCGAATATTTCCCCAGGCTGGCCGCAATCGCCGACAGCCTCAGGGCGGTCTACCCTCAGCTCCTCGTCTTCTCGGCGGGCGACAACCGCACCGGCAACCCCATCAGCGACCTGTATCCCGAACCATGCTACCCCATGACCGCGCTCATGAACGCGGTGGGCTTCAATGCCAGCACCCTCGGCAACCACGCCTTCGACGGAGGCCTGGATGCGCTCAGGAACGTCATAAACCGCAGTCACTTCCATTATCTCTGCTCAAATGTCGACCCGTCCGGCGAGGCCGGCCTGCACCTCCGTCCATACGAGATCTTCGACGTGTGCGGCGTCCGTGTGGGTGTCCTGGGAGTCCTTCAGGTGAATGAACGCGGCATCCCCGACTGCCACATCGACAAAGTCAGGGGCGTCACATTCATGAACCCCGAAGACGCGATCCGCCGCTATCTCCCCGAAGTGCGGGAAAAGAGCGACGTGTGCATCCTGCTCTCGCACATCGGATATGAAGAAGACCTTAAGATGGCCGATGCTTTCCCGCAGTTCGACGGCATCATAGGCGGTCACAGCCACACCATGGTTCCCTGCAAGATGCAGAACGGCGTGATGATAACCCAGACCCAGAACAAGCTCCGCTACGCGTCCTTCATCCGCTATTACCTCGAAGACGGCAAGGTGGTCAGGAAGGAGGCCGAGCTCATCAACGTCAGGGCCTTCCCCGCCAAAGACGCATACGTCCAGCACATGGTGGACTATTTCAGCGACAATCCTGAGCTAAAGGTCACCCTCACCACCCTTGAGGAGCCCATCACCACCGTGGTGGAAATGGGCAACCTGGTCACCGACGCATGGAGGACTTCGGCCGGCGTCGACTTCGCCATCTCCAACATGGGCGGTATCCGCACCGACGAACACGCCGCAGGCCCCGTCACCCTTGCCGACGTCTTCCGTACCGATCCCTTCGCCAACGAGGCGGTGGTCATCGAAGTCACGGCCAAGGAGCTCGCGCAGATGGTAATCGACATCAACGCCGGCGACCCGAGCTACGGCCTGCCGGTTATCAGCGGCTTCCGCGCCGACGTTTATCTGAACAAAGACGACTACCTCGACGTCCACAAGGTGGAAGTCTTCGACACCAACGGCAAAAAGCTCTGCAAATCAAAGAAATACAAAGTCGTCACCAACAGCTACGTGACCTCCATACTCGCCTCTCCGCGCCATGACCAGGGCAGCATGCTCGGCTGCACTTCGAGCGACCTTCTCAAGGACTACCTCGAGCATCAGGAAAGCATCAGGCCCGACGGCGACAGGCGCCTTCGCATCATCGAGGAATAAATCATTGATTCTAAGTCTATGACAGACAACAGTTTTGGTTTCATGAGGGTAGCGGCCGCCATGCCGAGGGTATGGCCCGCCAATCCCGCAAAGAACGGTAAGGAAATCATAGCCATGGCCGCCGAAGCCCTTGCCAGGGAGGCGTCCATCGTGGTGTTCCCCGAGCTCTGCGTCACGGGATACACCTGCGCCGACCTCTTCGCGCAGGAGCATCTCCTGAAAGGCGCCGAGGACACCGTGGCCCAAATACTGGCCGAGACGGCCGTACAGGCCTCAGCAGCCCCGGGCGGAGCGGCTCCGCTCATCGCCATCGGCGCGCCAGTCCCCTTCAGGGGCCGGCTCTACAACTGCGCCATCCTCATCAAGGCCGGCCGCATCCTCGGCATCGTTCCCAAGACCTATCTCCCCAACGCCGCCGAATTCTACGAGATGCGCTGGTTCCAGAGCGGAGATAAGCTCACCGAGCCGCAGCCGATCACCTACGCGGGCCAGCAGACTGCCATAGGCATCAGGCAGCTGTTCCGGCTCGGCAGGGCCGTGGTGGGAGTGGAGATCTGCCAGGACCTCTGGGTGCCGCTTCCCCCCTGCACCTTCGCCGCCATCGCCGGAGCGAACGTCATCCTGAACCTTTCCGCCTCGAACGAGGCGCTGTGCAAGCAGGACTACCGCAAGATGCTGGTACAGAGCACTTCAGCCCGCCTGAACGCCGCCTACATCTACTGCAGCTGCGGCTACGGCGAGAGCACCCAGGACCTTGTCTGGGGCGGTTCCTCGGTCATCTTCGAGAACAACGTGCTGCAGGCCGAGAACAAGCGTTTCCTCCGCGGAAACTCCGCGATCTACGCCGACCTCGACCTTGCCAAGCTCGAGAGCGTGCGCGCACGCAATGTCAACTTCCGCGACGTCTACACCCGGCAGGAATTCAGCTTCGTCGATGCCGGCGAGCCTCTCGCCACCGACTTCGAGAAAGAATTCCTCCGCGCGGTGGATCCGCACCCGTTCGTGCCTTCCGGCAACCCGGCCGAACTCACGGCCCGCTGCCGCGAAATCCTTGATATCCAAACGCTTGGGCTCTGCAACAGGCTGGAGCACATAGGCTGCAAGACGGCCGTACTCGGCATCTCCGGTGGGCTCGACTCCACCCTCGCCCTGCTTGTCACCGCCATCGCCTTCGACAAGCTCGGCTGGGATCGTTCCCGCATCATAGGGGTGACCATGCCCGGCTTCGGCACCAGCGGCCGCACCCGCAGCAACGCCGACATCCTCATGGAAAAACTCGGCGTGACCCGCCGCGAGGTTTCCATAGTGCCCTCGGTGACCATGCACCTCAACGACATAGGCCATCCGCTCGACGTCACCGACGCCACCTACGAGAACGCCCAGGCCCGCGAACGCACCCAGATCCTCATGGACATCGCCGGGCAGGAAGGCGGCATCGTGGTGGGCACCGGAGATCTCTCCGAACTCGCCCTCGGCTGGTGCACCTATAACGGCGACCACATGAGCATGTACGGCGTAAACGCCTCAGTACCAAAGACTCTGGTGCGCACGCTCGTAAGCTGGGCCGCCTCCGAGCACTTCGCCGACGCGGCCGACGTGCTCCGCGACATAGTGGACACCCCCATCTCACCGGAGCTCCTGCCCACAGGCGACAAGGGCGAGATCGCCCAGGTCACCGAAGACATAGTCGGCCCCTACGAGCTGCACGACTTCTTCCTCTACCAGGTCATGCGCTGGGGCTTCAGTCCCGCCAAGGTCCTCTTCCTCGCCCGCAAGGCGTTCTGCGCGAGCGGCGTCTACGACGAAGCCACCATCAAGAAGTGGCTGGACGTGTTCTACAAGCGCTTCTTCAGCCAGCAGTTCAAGCGTTCCTGCCTGCCCGACGGTCCCAAGGTCGGAAGCGTATCCCTCTCTCCCAGAGGCGACTGGCGCATGCCTTCGGACGTCAGTGCGGAGTTTTGGCGCGAAGAATTGAAAAAAATGTAAAAAATATTTGGAAATTAACTGCATTTGAAATACCTTTGCAATCCCAATTCGGGGACCCGTTAGCTCAGTAGGTAGAGCACATCCCTTTTAAGGATGGGGTCTCGGGTTCGAGCCCCGAACGGGTCACAACTGAAACGTGTGAAATTGACATACTGCACCTCTAGCTCAGCTGGTAGAGCAGCTGACTCTTAATCAGCGGGTCTAGGGTTCGAGTCCCTAGAGGTGCAC
>JAILQG010000077.1 GCA_024699055.1 Bacteroidales bacterium | reverse complement strand
TGATGACGCACGAATCCGCGCGGCCGGCGCTCACTAGGTACCGGAGGTTGTCCAGGACACGGGAATTGTCGCCGCCGGTGTAGGCCGAATAGGTTTCGGGATTCATGTCCTTGATGTCTATCATGAAGCTGTCCGCGCAGGGTGCGGCCGTCTCGAGCAAATCCCTGCTGACGTTCAGGCAGGTCTCGAGATTGATCTTCCACTCTTTCCCGCAAATACGGCGGAACTCCTCAATGAAGGCCGCCCTCAACAGAGGTTCGCCGCCGCCGAAGGTGACGCCCCCTCCGGTCGCAAGGAAGTAGAGGGAGTCGATTTTGAGTTCGGCATACAGTTCTTCCGGCGTGTAACTCTTTGAGGAATAAGACATATCCAGAGTCTGGGGATTAAGGCAGTACTTGCAGCGCAACGGACACAGCATGAATGCGACCAGGGTGGTGACACCCTCGCCGTCGATGCCGATCCTATGGCGTGATATTCCTGCAATGTCTGCTTTCATCGACCAGTCAGTAGACGCTTCTGCATTATAAACGCACTAATACCCGGAATGCGTCTTTTTTACAAAGATATTTTTTTTCTTGGAATATCCTGCTGCAACGCTCCTGTCGCTTCGCGACCCTATTCCGGGTAAAAGTCGCTTTTGCAGCAGGATTGTCCCCGAAAACCGCAACGCTCCTGTCGCCTCGCGCCCCTGGTCCGGGCAAAAAGAAATTGGCCGGAACGCGGGGTTCCGGCCAACTTCATCCATCCTATTTCATAAACTCCTACAGCTCCGGAGTGCAGCCGAAATGCTTTACGGCCGCGGCGCGGAACGCTTCCAGCGAGGCGAAGGCTCCGGTACCACCTGCTGCAGTGGTGTTCACGGCCCCAGTCAGGTTACCCATGTCCTGGCATGCCGCAGGAGACTTTCCGCGTACGAAGGCGGTGATGAAGCCCGCGTCGAAACTGTCCCCGGCCCCGATCGCATCCACGACGGAAGGATTCAGGATGGCGGGAACGCGCCTGTCGCCTTCGGGAGTGACCAGAAGCGATCCCTTGGTGCCCATCTTTATAACCGCCATATTCCTCAGATAGGGACGGATTTCGGCGAGCGCCTCGTCTACCGAAGGCTTGCCGGTTATGCACATGAGTTCCTGCTCATTGGGCATGAAGATGTCGACTAGCGGAAGTATCCTGCGGTAGTCGAACTCCCATTTTTCGGAGGGGTCGAACTGGACATCCATGGAAAGGGTGACGCCCTGGGCCTTTACCAGCGACACGATTTCGAAGAGCTGGTCGTGCAGCGTCTGCTGGAGGAACACGGACGAGATGTGGACGTGTCCGGCCCTGGCGATCACGGCTGGATCGATATCCTTGCAGCCCATCAGGCTCATCGCGCCCGGATAGGTGACGTTCGCCCGGTCGTTGTCGTAATTGAGGATGGCGGTGAGGCCGGTGGCGGCGGAGTCGGTCTCTATCAGGTTGGAGACGTCGACTCCCCTGGCGGAGAGCGAATCGCGCACCAGCTGACCGAACTGGTCACGGCCTATCATGCCGAGGAAAGTGACCCTGGCGCCCAGGGAAGATGCGTTTGCAGCGAAGATAGCCGTGGAAGAGCCCAGTGTAAGGGTCATGTCTTCCGCGAAGATCTCTTTGCCGACTTCGGGGAAGCCCGCGATGCGGTTCAGCAGGAGGTCGACGTTGAGTTCGCCCAGGGCAAGGATATCAAATTCTTTCATTACAGCAGATCGTTGAGGTTCACCAGGTTGAATGCGACATAATATTTGTCTATGGCCCTTTCGATGGTGGACAGAACTATGCCTTCGGCGTCGATGCCGTTCATGGTCAGGTTATCGTAGAGGGTCTGGCGGGCGGCCACGGCCTCAGGTTTCTGCCAGATGTAACGGGCACCCGTCTGGATGAGCCAGCGCTTGCGTTCGGGGGTGATGGAATCGAAATCATCGGGCGATTCGTTGCCGTGCACCCACTTCTTCCAGCGCCCGGACTCGATTACAAGCCTCTCAAGCACTGCTGTCATGCCGGAATGCATGGCCACGCAGCCCTTATCGTAAAGCTCGTTCTCCACTTTCTCGAGCTCTTCCAGAGCATTGTATTCGCTCACGGTGAATTCCGGACCGACATTGGCGGCACCCATGTGGGTGAGCGGATAATCCTGCGGATTCTCGACGTCGTCGGTGTAATGTCCCTTTATGAAGCTGCCGTAGCCGGCCACGATGCCGGTGAGCTTGCGGGCCACCTCGGGATCGAAGAAGGTGGTATGCAGGTCGGTTCCGACCTTGCCCACCACGAAACAGGGCCATGCGTCGGAACAACCGTTCTTCGCGAGACCTTCCTTCAGGAGCTCGAGGAAGCGGAGGAACACGCTCTCGTCGGCAAGGCCGCCGTGAACTTCTTCGGTTCCGACCTCATAGGCAATGCGGGGCAGGCCGCGCTCCTTGCGGAAATTCTCTATATGGGTGATGAGCTCGATGGTGCGGGCTGCGACCACGTCGATGTCGATGATTTTCCCCTTGGGAAGGAAGCGGTCGACGGTGGGATCCACGTGAATAAGCTCGTAGCCTGCGAGCAAAGCCGCTTCATATGAACGCTTTACAGCTTCCATGGCCTTATCAAGCGGCCACATTTCGAGGGTCTGGATATCCTTCAGCCAGGGACCGCCGTGGTCGATGCAGGCAAGGAAATCGCCGGTGTAATTGTTACGCCGGGCCTCCCTCTTCATGGTGCGGACGAAATCGACCTGGGTCATGCCGGTGTATCCGCCGTCATTGTCGACCTGGTTGAGCGTGGCTGCAAAGAGGATGGGAGCGTTATTGCGTTTCGCCGCCCTGAAAGCGGCCTTGATTACTGAAGGGGAATTCGGACAGACAGCCAGGAGCGTCATGGGCTTGTGTCCTTCGGCCGTAAGTTCCCCGATACGGTTCAGAAGTCTTCTGAGTTTTGGTGTATCGCTATTCATACTACAAAAATAACTTATAAAACTCATTTACCAAAGTATAATTTGCTTTTTGTCTATCATTAGTTAAATTTGTGCTTACGATAGACCTGTCACATCACATAATTGACTCATAGCTGTATGGAAAAGAAACGCAACTGGTTGTTGTACGCGCTGATAACCATGGTGACATGGGGTATCTGGGGCGCATTCTCCGACTATCCCGACTACCCGGCGACACTCACCTACGTGGTGTGGGCCATAAGCATGATTCCGTGCGCCCTGGTGGCCCTGGCAAACATCCGCTTCAAGCTCGACGTCCGGCGCAAATCCGTATTCCTGGGCATGGGAGTGGGACTTCTCGGCGCAGCCGGGCAGCTTATCCTGTTCGAAGCCCTGAAATACGGCCCCGCCTACATCATATTCCCGATGATATCCGTAGCTCCCATCGTGACGGTTATCCTCTCGACGCTCGTACTGAAAGAGCGCGTGAGCAAACTGGGCGCGCTCGGAATAGTCCTCGCCTTCGTCGCCATCATCTGCTTCTCGCTGTCCGGAAAAACCGACGAGGCGGTGAAGGGCAACCTGTGGATACTGCTGGCTTCGCTGGTCTTCATATTCTGGGGCATTCAGGCCTTTGTTATGAAGCTCGCCAACAACTACGCCCCCGACGCCGAGAGCGTTTTCGCCTACATGGCCATAGCCGCCGTTGTGCTCATTCCCGTGGCCCTCTTGATGACCGACTTCTCGCAGCCCATAAACCGCTCATTCAACGGTCCTTACCTCACCTTCTTCGTGCAGATACTCAACGCCATCGGCGCCCTCACGCTGGTATATGCCAACAGATACGGCAAGGCCATGGTAGTAGCCCCACTGGGCGACGCATGCGCCCCGGTGATAACCATCATCATCTCGCTGGTGCTGTACTCGCACATCCCATCCCCTACCCAGATAGTGGGCATGGTCGCGGCGATTGCCTGCGTGCTTATTTTCAGCCGGGAATAAGACCTTACTTCACGTCGGCCTCGAAGCCGATGCTCTGACCGGGCACGAGGTGGTCGCACTCTATGGCCACCTTGCTGTCCGCTGTGAATCCCTTGCCCTCGAAAGCCACCCACTGGTTTTCGCCGGGCATGAGCTGCGCAAGGCTGAATTCGGAGCGGATACCGTCCACCGATATGTAGGCATCGCGATAGATCGGCGCCACGCCCACGTTCTCCACCAGCACGGCGGCACCCTTCTTGCCCACGCGGAAGTCCTTGATACTGAACTTGTAACCCATTGAGAGAGAGGCTTCCCGTATCCTGTCCCAGGACTGGTACATGGGCTGGCCGTCCCCGATTATGAAGGTCATGTGGTACTTAGCCGCTTCGTCTTCGAACACGCGGCCGTGCATCCCTTCGGCATCGAGGCAGTGCCTCTGGTCGTACTTAGTGTAGTAGCTGAATTCCCCGCCCATCGGGGCCCTCTTGTAGCGCTCTTCGCCGAAGAATCTCCAGGACTCATAGTTGTACCCGTCGTGGTCTTCGCACATGAAGGAATCGTCGAAATTGCCGAAACGCAGGTCGAGCAGAGTCTTGTCCTTGCGGAAGGGACCGTATTTCGAATCGGCAGCGTCGATGGAGATGCTGTAGGTGGTTTCCTTGAACCAGCCCTCCATCGCACGCATGAACTCGGCCTGGAAATCCTTGTCCGGGAAAGTCCTGCCCATGATAAACGGGCCGTCGTAGATGTGGTATTCCGCCCAGAGGCCGTAGCCGGTCTCGACGAAAGCCAGCCTGGGGTCGCTGTCGTAGCGCTCGGCAAAACGGCGGTGGAACTCCATGTGGAAGCGCTTCAGCTCGGCGCATCTCCAGTCGGGGAAGCAGGTGCGCGCCCCTTCGCTCTTGCCCACCGTTTCCTCATAGTCGGGAAGGGCCTTGATGTAGTCGGGAACGGCGCACTCCTGGCCCACGTAGGTATACCTGAAACGAACCACCGCCTGATGCCCGCGCGAAGCCACCTCTTCAAGCAGCCTGTCCATGGGGGTCCAGTCGAACACGTCCTTCTCCTTGCACACGTCGTTGTACAGCATGTACGAGAATTCCAGCTGGATGTCGGCGGTCTTGTTGCGGGAATTGGTGGTCCACAGCACGATTCCGGTCATAGGCTGGACTGCGGTGATTTCGCTTTTCAGCGGAACTCTTTTCATATGGGCATATTCCTTCGGAACGCCTTCTTCGTCAGGAATATTTCCGGTACAGTTGCAGGAAAGGACAAGCAGGACGGATGCAAGCAGGGCGAATTGTTTCATAACTGGAGGGGATTGTTTTGCAAAGATACTTTATTTCTTTAATTTTGTAAATATGAAACATTTCCACTTCCTGGCACTGTCCATCCTCGGACTGGCCCTTCTCGCCCAGGCCTGCACCGTCTCATCCGTACGCTCCGGCGACCTTGTCATCACTCCCGCAGAAAACGGGTTCCAGACCACCTTCGAAAAGGCCGGAACACCCCTCTTCGAAGACGCGTCGCAGCTGGCCACAATCCGTATCGGAGGCCGGGACTTGGCCTTCAGGAACACCGCAAGCAGCAAGAAACGCATCAGCGACAGCTTCGGCCGCGGCACCTGCTACGTTTTCAAGGGTGAGTCCGTCGAAGGCCCCGCCGTAAAGCGCGAACTCTCCGTACGCGTGTACGACGATTTCCCCGCCACCGCACTCATAAAGGCCACTTTCCGGAACGCCTCCGGCGAGACCCTCCTTGCGGACGGATGGACGCTCTGCCCCATGGAAGTGAAAGCGGCTGAAGCCGGTCCGTACTTCTGGTCTTTCCAGGGCCAGTCCACCACCTACCGCGAAGACTGGCTCAAGCCCATAGGCGAAGAATTCTCGCAGCGCAACTTCATGGGAATGAACAATCCCGACTACGGCGGCGGCATTCCGGCAGTCTGCCTGTGGCGGAGGGACGCCGGCGTAATGACGGGGCATCTCGAGCCCACCCCCGAAATCGTCAGCCTCCCGGTAGTGAAGGAAGCCCGGAAAGATTACGCCGACATCTCGCTCGTGAAGGAGTTCGACGAGCCCATGGCCCTCGCCCCCGATGCCGATATCGACACCTATACCGGCTTCATCCATGTGTATGAGGGTGACTGCTTCCTCCCGCTCCGCAATTATGCCGGCCTGCTCGATAAAGTCGGCGTGAAGATGCCCGAGAGCGTACCCGAGGCCTATGAAACCGCCTGGTGCGCATGGGGATACGAGAGGCAGTTCACCATCGACGAAATAGTGGGCACCCTCCCGAAAGTGAAGGAACTGGGTTTCAAATGGGCAACCCTCGACGACGGCTACCAGATAGCCGAAGGCGATTGGGACCTCACCAGAGAGCGTTTTCCCAACGGCGACGCCGACATGAAATACCTGGTGGACGAGTTCCATAAATACGGCCTCAAGGCCGAACTCTGGTGGGCTCCGCTCGCCGCAGATCCAGGCACCGAATTCCTCAACAAATACCCCAATTCCATAATCCTCGGCAAGGACGGAAAGCCCCAGCTGATAGACTGGTGGTTCAGCTGGACCCTCTCCCCTGTCGACGCGGACGTACTCCGCGAGCAGTCGGCCCTGGTGCACAAATTCATCGCCGACTACGGCTTCGACGGGCTCAAGCTTGACGGCCAGCACATGAATGCAGTGGCCCCCGACTACAGCCCCGCCCATCATCCGGAAGACCCGGAGAAATCTTCAAGGGAGCTTCCCCATTTCTACGAACTGATACACGAGACGGCGCGGGCGGTGAAACCGCATGCCGTGCTGCAGTACTGCCCCTGCGGAGACTGCTTCTCGGTCTACAATCTCCCCTATATCGACAAAGCCGTATCTTCCGATCCGACAAGCAGTTACCAGATACGCACCAAGGGCTACGTGCTCCGCGCGCTCGCGCCGAAGCTGGCCTACTACGGCGACCACATCGAGCTTTCCGACGGAGGCGACGACTTCCCCACCCAGCTCGGCATAGGTGCCGTCATAGGCACCAAGTTCACCTGGCCGAAGGACAATCCGCACGCATCGCAGTCGTACCTGCTCACGCCCCGGAAGGAAGCGCTCCTCAGGAACGCGCTCGCGATCTACGAAGAGAAGGGCCTCGCCCTCGGCGAATACGTCCCCGGCCTCTATGACATAGGCTTCGACTATCCCGAGACACATGTGATTTCCAGGAACGGCAGCCTCTACTACGCATTCTACGCCACCGGAGAGCCCGTCCAGGGCGTGGAGCTCCGCGGGCTCGAGAAGGGCTGCAGCTACCGCGTCACCGACTATTACAACCACAGGGATCTGGGCACCGTCACGGCCGGCGACAAGACCGTCCTCGACGCCACGGTCGACGGCAGCCTTTTACTGGAAGTCATCAAGGAATAATATGAAAAAGCTTTTATCAGTTGCGCTCGGCCTGTTCGCCGTCATCTTCGCCGCATCCGCGCAGAATACGCTTGAAACCCTCAGGGCTCATCCCGAACTGCTCACCGGCACCGACTACGTGTGCCCGATGGACAAGCTGGACGCCACCCCCGCTCCGGCAGGATACAAACCCTTCTACATCAGCCACTACGGCCGCCACGGCGCCCGTTACGCCTATCAGGCTGTCAACTACGACATGATAGGCGACGCCCTCAAGAAGGCCGAAAAGGAAGACAATCTCACCGAGTTCGGCAAAGACTTCAAGGACCGCTTTGACCGCCTGTATCCCCAGGTGGAGCACAGGGCCGGAGACCTTTCGAGGGTAGGATGGCAGCAGCAACAGGACCTCTCCGCGCTCACCTATGCCACATATCCCGAGGTATTCCCCGACGGCGCGCGCGTCCGGGCCGTCTCCTCCCCCTCGCTGCGGAGCACCATGACCATGTCTTCATACTGCCTGGGCATCCAGCGGCAGAACCCAGCACTTATTGTCACCGAAAGCGTCGCAGACGTTAACCTCCCGGCAATCCTGCCGCTTGACGGCCGCAATCCCTTCCCCGACGACAGCTATCAGCGCACCCCGCTCCCGTTCAAGGAGACCAGGGATCAGTACGCTGCCCGCACCCTCGATTCGCACAAGGTGCTGTGCCGCCTGTTCAAGGATCCCGCTGGAGTGGTAAAACGCTCCGGCGAATATGAGCTCGCCTCCTACCTGTACTTCTTCGCTTCCGGCATGAACAGCATCGACACCGACCTCGATTTCATGGACCTGTTCACCTTCGATGAGAAACTCGCCGTCTGGCGCATCGACAACTTCGACTTTTACACCGGGGCCTGGCCCGAGCACATGGGCTACAAGCCCGTGGTGGACGACATCAAGGCAAAGGCTAACGAATGCATCGCGGCCGGCGGATACGGAGCCGACCTCCGCTTCGCGCACGACTACACCTTCCTCGCCCTGATCATGTGCCTGAACGTGGACGGATATGGCAGGGAGGCTTCCAGTCCCGAGCAAATCGAGGAGATCTGCCAGTCGTACAGGGTTCCGATGGGAGCGAACATGTATTTCGTCCTCTACCGCAAGGACGGCAGCGACGACATCCTGTTCAAAGTGCTCCTCAACGGCGAGGCGGCGCACCTTCCGCTCCCGGACTCCCTCTGGCCCTACTACCACTGGTCGGACTTCTGCAAATAAATCGGACTCATGAAAATAAAAAAAGGCGGACTTTTCAGTCTGCCTTTTTTTGTAGGGACGATCGGGGTCGAACCGATGACCTCTTGAATGTGACTCAAGCGCTCTGAACCAACTGGGCTACGCCCCTGAACACCCGATTATTCAAACGGGACCGCAATATTAGGATAAATCTTCCAAAATTCCAATTATTTCTGCATCATTTTCCGTTTTTCACTATATTTGTTCATTCGCGGCATGCCGCACGGCACTGAACAGTAAACAATAACCGAAATATGAACAAATATCCCAAAATCGGAATCCGTCCAACGATAGACGGCCGCCAGGGAGGGGTGCGCGAGAGCCTTGAAGAAAAGACCATGTGCCTCGCACAGGCGGTAAAGACCCTTATTGAAAGCAATCTCCGCAACGGTGACGGTTCCCCCGTGGAATGCGTCATAGCCGACACCACCATAGGCCGCGTAGCCGAATCAGCGGCATGCCAGGCCAAGTTTGAGCGCGAGGGCGTAGGATCCACCATTTCCGTAACTTCCTGCTGGTGCTACGGCTCCGAAACCATGGACATGCATCCCCACTGGCCAAAGGCGGTATGGGGCTTCAACGGCACCGAGCGTCCCGGAGCAGTATATCTGGCCGCGGTGCTCGCAGCCCACGCGCAGAAGGGCCTTCCCGCATTCGGCATCTACGGGCACGACGTGCAGGACCTGGCAGACAACAGCATCCCCGCCGACGTAGCCGAAAAGATACTCCGCTGGGCCCGAGCCGCACAGGCCGTAGCTACCATGAGGGGCAAGTCCTACCTGAGCCTCGGCAATACCTGCATGGGCATAGCCGGCTCCATAGTGGACGCCGATTTCCTGCAGAACTACCTCGGCATGCGCACCGAATACGTCGAGCTGGTGGAGATCCTCCGCCGCACCGACTTCGGCATCTACGACCACGAAGAGTTCAAGCGAGCCATGGAATGGGTGGACAAATACTGCAAGCCGCAGGAGGGCCACGACTACAACGAAGACCGTCCCCTCTTCCCCGGCACGCCCATGACTTCGTTCAACGGCAAGGGCAAGGGTAAGAACCGCGCCGAGAAAGACGCCGACTGGGAGTTCACCGTCAAGAACATGATGATCATACGCGACCTCATGCACGGCAATCCCAGGCTGCTCGAGATGGGCTACAAGGAAGAGGCCCTCGGACACAACGCCATCCTCGCCGGCGTGCAGGGCCAACGCCAGTGGACCGACTACAAGCCCAACTTCGACTTCCCCGAATCGCTGATGTGCTCTTCGTTCGACTGGAACGGCATACGCGAGGCCGACGTGCTCGCCACGGAGAACGACTCGCTCAACGGCATCTCCATGATGTTCGGGCACCTGCTCACAAACCGCGGCGTGATGTTCAGCGACGTGCGCACCTACTGGAGCCCCGAGGCCGTCAAACGGGTCACAGGCAAGGCCCCCGAAGGTATAGCCGCAGGCGGATTCATCCACCTCATCAACTCCGGAGCCACTACTCTCGACGCCACCGGCGCCATGTGCGGCAAAGACGGCGAACCCACCCTCAAGGAGCCCTGGAACATGGACACCAAGGACGTGGAAGCCTGCCTCAAGGCCACCAACTGGATGCCGGCGGACCGCGACTATTTCCGCGGAGGCGGCTATTCGGCGCACTTCGTCACCCGCGGCGGCATGCCCATGACCATGCTGCGCCTCAACATGGTGCACGGGCTCGGCCCGGTGCTTCAGATAGCCGAAGGCTGGACCGCCGAACTCCCCAGGGAGCAGCACGACATACTCGACAAGCGCACCGACCCGACCTGGCCCACAACCTGGTTCGTGCCGCGCACCGATGCCTCGAAGGACGCCTTCAAGGATGTTTACAGCGTCATGAACAACTGGGGGGCCAACCACGGCGCCATCGCCTACGGCCACATAGGGGCCGACCTCATCACCCTCGCTTCCATGCTGCGCATACCCGTGTGCATGCACAACGTTCCCGAAGACAAGATTTTCCGTCCCGCCGCATGGAACGCGTTCGGAATGGACAAGGAAGGCGCCGACTTCAGGGCCTGCACCAGCTATGGACCAATCTACAAGTAAGAAAGGCGTATCCTACGTCATCCCGTTTGCGCTCATAACGGTCTGTTTCGCGCTCTGGGGCTTCGCCAACGACATCACCAACCCCATGGTGAAGGCGTTCTCGAAGATATTCCGGATGAGTGTCACCGACGGCACTCTCGTGCAGGTGGCCTTCTACGGAGGCTACTTCGCGATGGCCTTCCCCGCCGCCATGTTCATCCGCAAGTTCTCCTACAAGGCAGGCGTGCTCATGGGCCTTGGACTTTACGCGGTAGGAGCGCTGCTGTTCTTCCCGTCCAGGATGACGGGGCAGTTCTATCCTTTCCTGATATCCTACTTCATCCTCACCTGCGGGCTTTCGTTCCTCGAGACCAGCTGCAACCCATACATCCTGTCAATGGGTCCGGAAGAGACGGCCACGCGCCGACTCAATTTCGCGCAGTGCTTCAATCCCATAGGCTCGCTGGCGGGCATGTACGTGGCCATGAACTTCATCCAGAATAGGCTGAACCCGCTCGACACGGCCGCGAGGGCCCAGCTCTCCGACGCCGAGTTCGAGGCGGTGAAGCAGTCCGACCTGGGCATACTCATATCGCCTTATCTGGCCATAGGCCTGGTGATCATAGTTATGTTCATCCTGATTGCCGTGGTGCGCATGCCGCACAACGCCGACCAGAACCACAGCATGGACTTCGGGCCCACCTTGAAGCGCATTTTCGGCAAGGCGCGCTACCGCGAAGGGGTAATAGCGCAGTTCTTCTACGTGGGAGCACAGATCATGTGCTGGACCTTCATCATCCAGTACGGCACACGTCTGTTCATGAGCCAGGGCATGGCCGAGCAGGCGGCAGAGGTGCTTTCGCAGAAGTACAACATCGCCGCCATGGTCATTTTCTGCTCCAGCCGCTTCATCTGCACCTACTTCCTAAAGTACGTGAATCCTGGCAAGCTGCTGGGCATACTGGCAGCCGTCGCAATGGCGCTGTGCTGCGGGGTGATCTTCATCCAAGGGACGGCCGGGCTGTACTGCCTCGTGGGCGTTTCCGCCTGCATGTCGCTCATGTTCCCCACCATCTACGGCATTTCGCTCGAGGGCATGGGAGACGACGCCAAGTTCGGCGCCGCCGGGCTTATCATGGCCATCCTGGGCGGCTCGGTGCTGCCTCCGCTGCAGGCGCGCATCATCGACGCCGGCACGGTCTTCGGCATGCCTGCCGTGAACGTGTCATTCGTCGTTCCATTTGTCTGTTTCGTGGTGATAGCCCTGTTCGGCCTGCGCCGCTTCAGGGAGTCGCGGGCATAGCCCCTACGGTCTCACATACCTGTCTCCGGTCTGCTCCTTGACGGCCTCTATGAAGGCCGGGGAGTATGCCGGCGAGGTATGTCTTCCGGGAACCACGCGGCCGTCCTTGCTGGGGCGCATTATCTGGTCGTTGTGCTTGACTATCAGCAGCCTGGCCAGCTTGTCCCAGCGCTTCATCAT
>JAILQG010000070.1 GCA_024699055.1 Bacteroidales bacterium | reverse complement strand
TTGGTGAAGTCGAGCACGAAACTGTTTTCTCGCGAAAGTTCCGCCCCAAGCCGGCTCGCCAGCAGGATTATTATCACCACCAGGTGGATTATTATGGTGGTGTACAGTCCTGCGCGGTCTTCCCTGGGGAGGCGTTTCATTTATTACTTTCGGCGAGAGCCTTCTCTACCGTATTGATTATGACGCTGATACCCACGGTGTTATGGCCGCCCTGGGGGATGATGATGTCGGCGAAACGCTTGCTCGGCTCGATGAACTGGAGATACATCGGCTTTACCGTGCGGGAATAGCGCTCTATCACCCATTCCACGTTCTTGCCGCGCTCGCGGATGTCGCGGGCCATGACGCGCATGAGGCGGTCGTCATCGTCGGCATCCACGAAGATCTTGATGTCCATCTGGTCGCGGAGCTTCTTGTTCGTGAAGATGAGGATGCCTTCGATGATTATGACATCGGCCGGAGTTACCGTGACGGTCTCGGTCTTGGAACGGCTGCAGGAGATGTACGAATACACCGGCTGCTGCACCGTCTTGCCCTTTTTGAGGTCTGCCAGCTGCTCGGAGAGCAGGGGCCAGTCGATGGCGTCGGGGTGGTCGAAGTTCTGGTTGCGCTTTTCTTCGTCGGAGAGGTTGCTGGAGTCTTTGTAGTAGGCATCCTGCGGGATGACGACCACCTTTTTCTTGAGATGGTCGGTAATGGCCTTTACGACAGTGGTTTTTCCTGAGCCGGAACCGCCGGCAATTCCAATGACTAGCATATTCTAGAATTCGGCATTTTTAGGGGTACGCGGGAAGGGGATGACGTCGCGTATGTTCTGCATGCCCGTGACGAAGAGCAGGAGCCTTTCGAATCCGAGGCCGAAACCGCTGTGCGGACAGGTTCCGAAGCGCCTGGTGTCGAGGTACCATTCCAGGGTGCGGTGGCTCATGTGGAGCTCGTCGATGCGGGCATTGAGCTTTTCGAGGGAGGCTTCGCGCTCGCTGCCGCCGATGATTTCACCGATGTTGGGGAAGAGGACGTCCATGGCGCGGACCGTCTTGCCGTCGTCGTTCTGCTTCATGTAGAAGGCCTTGATGTCCTTGGGATAGTCGGTGAGGATGACGGGTTTGCGGAAGTGGCGCTCCACGAGGAAGCGTTCGTGCTCGCTCTGGAGGTCCATGCCCCACTCGACGTGCTCTTCGAACTTGTGGCCGGCGGCCTCGGCTTCCTTCAGGATGTTGATGCCCTCGGTGTAGGTGAGGCGCACGAAATCGGTGGCTATTACGCTGCGGAGCCTTTCGATGAGGCCTTCGTCGTATTTGTCGTTCAGGAACTTGACGTCGTCGAAGCAGTTGTCGAGAGCGTATTTTACCAGGCTCTTGATGAATTCTTCCGCGAGGTCCATGTTGTCCTTGATATCGTAGAAGGCCATTTCCGGCTCTATCATCCAGAATTCGGCGAGGTGCCTGGGCGTGTTGGAATTCTCGGCCCTGAAAGTGGGACCGAAGGTGTAGATCTCACCGAGGGCGGTGGCTCCCAGTTCGCCTTCGAGCTGTCCGCTCACCGTGAGGGAGGTGCGGCGGCCGAAGAAGTCCTTGCTGTAGTCGGGAAGCCCCTTCTTGTCCTTGGGGACGTTGTCGAGCGGAAGCGTGGTGACCTGGAACATGTTGCCGGCACCTTCCGCATCTGCGGCAGTGATGAGCGGAGTGTTGAGGTAGACGAAACCCTTCGAGTGGAAGAACTCGTGGATTGCGAACGCCATCTGGCTGCGGAGCCTGAGCACCGCTCCGAAAGTGTTCGTGCGCGGGCGCAGGTGCGCGACCGTGCGCAGGTATTCAAACGAGGTGTCCTTCTTCTGGAGAGGGTAGCGCACCGGATCGCATTCGCCGTAGAGTTCGATGGACGAGGCGTGGATTTCCACCGCCTGGCCGCTGCCGGGCGACTCGACCAGCATGCCGGTGACGGCGATGCAGGCGCCGGTGGTGATCTTTGCGAGAAGGTCGCCGTCGATGGCGGTCTTGTCCACCACGACCTGTATGTTTTGGATAGTCGAGCCGTCGTTGAGAGCGATGAACGCTATCTCTTTATTTCCTCTTTTAGTGCGGACCCAGCCTTTCGCCAGGACCTCCCGGCCGGGCTCCATGCCCAGCAGGGTTTTGACTTTGCTTCTGATCATTGAACTGCCGTTTTTTAAAAAGCAGCCCTCATTAAGGGGGCTGCTCTATAGGGTAAGCCGGACGTTTAGTCGGCTTTTCTTGCGGAATACATTATCTTGAGTGCGGAACAGCGCCGCAACTCCTGCTTGATGTCGGTGACAATACCCATGCGGGTGTTCTCATCAGCTCTGATGCAGACTGTCATGAAAGCCCTGTCGGCCTCGCTCATGCTCTCGCGCTCGGCGGCCACGAAGTCACGGATGTCCTTGGTGGTCTTGAAGGAGTCGTTGAGCTGGATACGGGTTTCGTTACCGTACTGAGCCTGGAGGCTGGTGATAGGCGTTCCAACGTTGATGTACGAGGAAAGGTCTTTGCGCTCGAGCTTGACGCTCTCGGAAGCTGTAGGAAGCTTGACTACGACCTTGTTCTCGGTTTCACGCATCTGAGTGGTTACCATGAAGAAGAACAGGAGCATGAAAACTATATCGGAGCTTGTTCCGATGTTGGGCGTACTCTTTTTACCGCCTTTCTTGAACATTGACATAATTCTGTCTCCTATCTCTTTTTACCGGTATCCTTGGGCTCAGCCTCGGAAATCTGTTGTGGAACTACATCTTTAATGATGCGCTGCTGATCTTCCGACAAAGCCATGAAGGTTTTGCCGAATTCCGCCATCGAGGCCTCGTCACGGAGCTCGTTAACGGCCTTTACCAGTTCGTTCTGAACTGCTATGTAGGCCTGGTAGCTGGTACCGCGGTCATTCTGGAGGGAAATGACGCCCTTCGAAACCATGCGGGTGCCCAGCCCCTCGATCTCGGTGGGAACCTTCTCGGGAAGGTTGGGATCGTTGGTGGGATTGGTCAGGAAGATCTTGATCTTGTCTTTGAGCTGACTTACATCCATGGGTTCGTTGCCGGCGAGCAGACGGTCCTGTGCGTTGATCCTCACAACGATGATGTTGCGACGATTGACTTTCTGGTCCTGAGCCTTCTGATTCTCATCTGGAATAGGAGGAAGTCGACGGCTCAGACCTGTCTGTGACCCCATGGTTGTAGTCATGAGGAAGTAGCACAGAAGCAGGAATGCTATGTCGGCCGACGAGTCGTAAGTCTGCAGCCTTTGTCTTCTTGCCATGGGATACTAGCCTTTTTTGTTGGTTAAAGACATACGGATTTCTCCTACGATGATGGCAACGACTGCCACTGCAACGAGGATATATGCCATATAGAGTATAGTGTCTGTGAGCTTGAGCATGCCCTTTGACGGCTGCTCAACCGATACGAGGCCTATGGCCTCCTTGCCCGGAGCAATGAGATACACTATGAATACGAATGCGGCGATGATGAGGATGCTGATGCCGAGCCTGATGAAGCTCTTGGCATCTCCCCTGGCGCCCACGATGAACCCAAGCACGATTGAAAGCAGAGCGAGGGCCACCATGATGTATCCATAGTTGAGCAGCACGCTCGATGCAAGGCCGTTGTTGGATGCGAAGCCTGTAATGAAGCCCCACACCACAATGCCTGCGCCGATGACGAGCAGCAGAATCATTAACCAGGTGAAGAATTTGTTGTTTTTCATTGTAGGACCTTTTTTAAAGGTTTACTTTCCCTGCTTTTTGTTGTACTTGTAAAGGATGTCGAGCATCGAGATGGAGCTGTTCTCCATGTCGATGGTAAGGGTGTCGATCCTGGAAAGAACGTAGTTGTAGAACACCTGAAGGATGGAGGCTACGATAAGACCGGCGATGGTGGTGATAAGAGCGACCTTCATACCGCCTGCAACGACGTTGGGGGAGATGTCACCTGCCTTCTGGATATCGTCGAAGGCCTTCACCATACCGATAACGGTTCCGAGGAATCCCAGAGACGGGGCCAGGGAGATGAAGAGGGCGATCCAGCTGAGGTTGTTTTCCATGAGGCTTGACTGGACGGAGCCGGAAGAAACGATGGTCCTTTCGACGGTGTCGAGGCCCTGGTCGTAGTGCATGAGGCCCTGATAGAAGATGCTGGCGACGGGACCGCGGGTGTTGCGGCAGATGTCCTTGGCAGCTTCGATGCCGCCGTTCTCAAGAGCGTTCTCGACTTTCTGGAGGAGAGCCTTGGTGTTGGTCTTGGAGAAGGAGAGATAGAGGATCCTCTCGATGGAGAAAGCAAGACCGAAGATAAGGCAGAGGACGATGAGGGACATGAAGGCTGCGCCGCCTTCGATGAACTTCGACTTTATAGCCTGGGTGATGGGAACTTCCTCGGGGGCATCCTGAGCGATAGCCACGTCGGTTGCGGGAGCTTCCGCCACTTGTTCTGTTGCTTCCTCAGCAGGAGCAGCTTCCTGAGCGGATGCAATGCTAGCAGTAAAGGCCATGGTGGCGATTGCTGCGAGAATCATGAAAAACTTTTTCATAACTGTTTTTTTGGTGAATTGATTAGTTAAATTATTGTTAGTTCGATTTTGTTGCTTTTGCCAGTGTGTCTAAAATCGTTGCAATTTAGCAAAAATATTTCATTCGGCAAGCATTATTTTGATATTTCGCCCTTGAGGTTTCGCTCCAGAAGCGTTTTAACTTTCTCATTGTCTGAGTATTCGCCCAGCAGAAAAAACAATTTGCCGAGGGCGGCCTCGGTGGTCATGTCGTACCCGGATATCACACCGGCGTCTTTCAGTGCCTTTCCGGTGGCGTAAATGTCCATGTTCACTTCGCCGGCGAGGCACTGCGTCACGTTCAGCAGTATCTTCCCCGAATCGGCCGCTTCCCTGACTATGTCGGTGAACCAGGGCTTGCTGATGGCGTTCCCGGAACCGTAGGTTTCGATGATGACGGCCCTGATGTCTTCGCCCAGCAGCACGTCCCTGGCCACCTGGGCCGTGATTCCGGGATGGATCTTGAGGATGGCCACCCTGGTGTCGAGCTTCGTGTGGATCTGGAACGACCTTTCCAGATGCGAAGGATGGTGGATCATCATGTCGCGGTAGTGGATGCTGATGCCGGCGTCCGCGAGCGGCGGGAAGTTGGGGGAGCGGAAGGCGTCGAATGCGCTGGAGTTCACTTTAGTGGAACGGTTGCCCCTGAGCAGCTGCGAGTTGAAGAAAATGCTTACTTCGGGCACCATGGCGTTGCCGTGCATGTCCTTGGCGGCGGCTATCTCCACGGCCGATACCAGGTTTTCCTTGCCGTCGGTGCGGGGGGAGCCGATGGGAAGCTGGCTCCCGGTGAAGATGACCGGCTTGTGCAGATGGTCCAGCATGAAACTGAGCACCGATGCGCTGTAGGCCATGGTGTCGGTGCCGTGGAGCACTATGAAGCCGTCGTACTCGGAATACCTCGACTTTATGAGTTCCGCCAGTTCCACCCACATTGCGGGTTCGACGTCCGAGGAGTCTATCAGGGGGTCGAAGGTGTAGGAGTCTATCCTGGTGGAGAATTTCCGCAGTTCCGGAACCTCCTGCAGGATCTGGCTGAAGTCGAAGGGGCAGAGGGCCTGCGTCTTCGGGTCCATCTTCATGCCTATCGTGCCTCCGGTATAGATCAGGAGGATTTTTGACTTGTCGAACGGGTTTCGCATAGGTTGAACAGTTTTATTGCGTTGTCTGTGGTTGTCTCTTCTACTTTTTCGAGCGGCACTCCCTTTATTTCGGCGATTTTCGCGGCGATTATGGGAATGTTGGCGGATTCGTTGCGGGTGCCCCTGAGGGGTGTTGGGGCCATGTAGGGGGCGTCGGTTTCGAGCAGGATACGGTCGAGCGGAACGGCTTTCACAGTTTCGGGCAGATGCGCGTTCTTGAAGGTGACCACTCCGCCTACCCCAATGCTCCATTCTCCGTAGCGGCACAGCTCCCTGAAGGTTTCGGCGCTGCCGGAATAGGCGTGCAGGTTGCCCCTGAGGTGCAGATGGGCGCAGTCTTTCACTATCCTGACGAAGTCTTCGGTGGCGTCGCGCAGATGGATGTTCACGGGAAGGTCCCACTTGTCGGCGAGTTCGAACTGGATTCTCAGCACTTCCTTCTGCTGCTCCTTGAACGTGACGTCCCAGTGATAGTCGAGACCTATTTCGCCTACGGCGACGGGGTGTTGCGGCAGCCAGTCCTGAAGGCTGTCGATTTCGTCCCGCCAGTCTTCGCGGACCTCTTCGGCATGCAGCCCTATCATAGGGTAGAGCACCCCCTGGTGCCGTGCGCAGAGCTCGTACATGGCGCTCCTCTCCGCCCGGCAGATGTCCGCCTGCAGCATGATGCCCACTCCTTTGGCCTGCGCCCTTGCTATGACCGCCTCTTCCTCCCCTCGGAACGCGTCGTCGGAGATGTGGGTATGTGTGTCCACGAACATCAGAATACAAAGTTAGTCAAATTTGGCATTTATGGTGCAGCGCCGCATCAGGTCCGTGCAGATGATTCCGTCCCCTTCGAGCACCCCGGCCAGGCCGGCGACCTCCGAGTACGGCATTCCGAGCAGGCGGCACAGTTCGTCCAGCGACGCTCCGCGGTTGCTCCTGACGGCCATGGCCAGCTTCAGTAGAGCCGACCTCTCCTCTTCCGGAAGCGCGGAATAGCGTTTTCTGACGCTTTCGGCCAGGTCGCTGCCCTTCCGCAGGTTGTATCGCCCCAGCCCGAGCTGCGCCCCGAGTCCTGCAAGATTCACTATCGCTTCGGCCGTCTTTTCCGCGATGAGGGCGTTGCATCCGGCGGAGCGGAAGTCGTCTATGCGGCCCGGAAGGGCATACACCTCCCGCCCGTAACCGCTTGCCAGTCCGCAGGTTATGAGGCCTCCTCCATGGGCTTTGCTCTCGACCAGTACGGTGGCGCCCGAGAGCGCCGCGATGATGCGGTTGCGCCTCAGGAAGGTGAAGGCCACGGGACCCGTGCCGGGAGGGTAGTCGGTAACTAGGGCGCATCCGGGAGTGAGGGCGATGTTTCCGGCAATGGCCTGATGCGCCCGTGGATAGATATCGTCGATTCCGTTCGGAAGCACAGCTATCGTGGGAAGACCGTTTTCGAGCGCCGCCCGGTGCGCCGTGATGTCTATCCCGAAGGCGAGTCCGCTCACTATGGTGGGCCTGATCGGGGCCTGGGCGAGCGCCTTCACTATCCTTTCGCACCATTCCCTCCCGTACGGAGAGGCGTCCCTGGTGCCTACCACGGCTATGTACGCGGGGGCGCCGAAGATTTCCGCAGGAGGGGATGCGCTCTTGTAATAGAGCCCTGCCGGCGGGTCCTCGCATTCTTTCAGGAGCTTGGGAAAGTCGGGATGGGTGTAGGGCAGAAAGCGGCATCCGAGCCCTTCCAGCCGATCGAGCTCCTTTTCCTCCTTTTCCGGGGCGGACTTGTCCACCATCCCCGTATATTTGCTGTAAGGGCCGAGGAGAGCGTCTATCTCTCCCGCAGGCCTTTCGAACACTGCAGCGGCCGATCCATACCTGTTTACCAGCGCGAGAGCCGCCCTGGGTTCATATCCGAAAATCCTGTTCAGAGCACATGCACAGGCTGTTTCACGTTCTATCATGGCCCGAAGATAAGGCCGCTGGAAGCAAAAAAATGCAGGGGTAAAAAAAACCTCTGCATCTTTTTGTGTTTTTTAAAAACCGAAAAGATTTTTTGTCTACACGATCAGCAGCGCATCGCCGTAAGGGCCGAAGCGGTAGCCCTCGTCGAGAGCGGTCTGATAGGCCTTCATCACGTTCTGGTAGCCGCCGAAAGCCGCCTCGCACATGAGCATGGTGCTTCCGGGCATGTGGAAATTGCTCACGAACGCGTCGGCGATGTTGAACTGGTAGGGCGGGAATATGAACTTGTTGGTCCACATGTCGCTGGGCTTCACCTCGTTGGTCGTGGTGGTGTAGGTCTCCAGGGCGCGGATAACGGTGACGCCCACCGCCAGCACCTTGTGATGCGCGTGCTTGGCTTCGTTGATGCGTGCAGCCGCCTCGGGGGTGATGATCATGCGCTCGCCGTCCATGCGGTGCTTCGAGAGGTCCTCGACGTCCACCTGACGGAAATGCCCAATGCCCATGTGCACGGTTATGAAAGTCTTGTCGATGTCTTTCAGAATCATGCGGTTGAAGAGTTCGCGGCTGAAATGCAGACCCGCTGCGGGAGCGCTTACTGCACCCTCCTTGTCCGCAAAGATGGTCTGGAAATTCTCGACGTCCTCGGGCGAGGGCTTGGCTTTCACCCATTCCGGAACCGGAGTTTCGCCAAGGGCGAAGAGGGCCTGCTTGAACTCGTCGTAGGGACCGTCGTACAGGAAACGCAGGGTCCTGCCGCGCGAGGTGGTGTTGTCGATGACCTCGGTCACCATGCTCTCGTCCTCACCGAAATACAGCTTGTTGCCGATTCGGATCTTGCGGGCCGGCTCCACTATGACGTCCCAGAGCTTCTGCTCCCTGTTGAGCTCGCGGAGCAGGAATACCATGATCTCGGCTCCGGTCTTTTCTTTCTTGCCGAAAAGCCTGGCGGGAAAGACCTTGGTGTCGTTGAGCACGAACAGGTCGCCCTTGCCGAAATAATCTATTATATCCTTGAACTGGCGGTGTTCGATTTCACCGCTTGCCTTGTGGAGAACCATGAGTTTGCACTCGTCCCTCCACCTGGTGGGCTCCTGTGCAATCCTGTCCGCGGGAAGGTCAAAACTGAATTGAGATAGTTTCATGTTTGCGATGTGGGTAGTAACTTCAATTATACGGCAAACATGACCGGAAAGTTTCAGACCCTGGCTTCGCGGAACACTTCCTGGATGGAGGGGAAGCTCTCGCGCAAGTACGGGGGAAGGGAAGATTTGGCCACCCAGGCGGCCTTGTTTATGTCTTCCTCGCGCTGCGGGGTGAGGTTTACCGGGTCGGTGTAAAGCATTTCATACCACCAGGTATGCTTGAGGTGCCATACCCCGTCGCGCAGATAGCAGTGGTCGGTGACGCAGATGAGCGGCCCGAGTTCGAGCTTGTCCACCCCGGTCTCTTCCTGCACCTCGCGGATGGCGGTGGTGCGGATGTCCTCCCCGCTTTCCTGGTGCCCCTTCGGGAGGTCCCACATCTCGCCCCTGTGGATGAGCAGATAGTCTCCCCGGCGGTTGCACACCAGGCCGCCCGCGGCGTTCACCTCGCGGAACTCAGCGCACAGCCGTCGGTACATCTTGTCGGGGCCCGAGGTGGGGATGTAGATGCGGGCGAGTTCCTGCGATGCCTCGAACATGAGGACGAGGGTGTGGATATCGATGTGTTCTCCCACGTGGAACTCCACTGCATTGGGATCTGCAAGCGCCTGATCGTCAGGCTCGCAGATTATGATGCAGCGTTTTTCGAAATATATTCTGTGCATAATTATTGCTATCTTTGCAAAATTATGAATTTTTCGCGAGATGAACACGCAATATAACAGTAAACACGGCATCGTTTCCCGGCCGCAGACCGACATCTACATGATTTTCACGGATCTGCGCAACTTCCTGAACTTCCTTCCCGAAGACAGGAAGGCCGGCGTCACCGCCGATTTCGACACCCTCTCGGCAGAGTATCAGGGAATGCGGATAGGCGTGAAGGTTACCCGCCGTGAACCCTATTCCTATATCGAACTTCACGACGACGGAGCGCCTGTGGAATTTACCGCCGGCCTTCATTTCGATCCCGTCCCCGGGGAGCCCGGCAAGACCGATTTCTGCATCACCGCCGAAGCCAACGTCAACTTCATGGTGAAGATGATGCTGGGGAACAGGGTGAATGATGCCCTGGACAGAATCGTGGACGGCCTTGTGGACGTATCCAACGGCAAAGTCCCCGAAGGGGTGCCGCAGGAATATGCGGACATAATGAAAAACATGTAGCATGACGGCTCCTTCGACAGCGATACGTCTGAATCCGTTCAAGGGCATGGCTGGGCCGGAAGGCACTCCCGTTCCCTGGAGCCCCTGTGGCCGTATCCTGTCCGAGCGCCCCAATTTTACTCTCGACCCTCTCTATCACGCCGGCTGCTATTATGTGCAGGACAGCTCCGCTATGTATGTGGGGCACGTCTTCGGCAAGCACGCGGAAGGGAAGAGCCTCAGGGTGCTCGACCTGTGCGCCGCACCGGGAGGGAAGACCACCGACCTGGCCGCAAGACTTCGCGAAAGGTGCGGAGACGGTTTCACGCTGGTGGCCAACGAGGTAATCAAGTCGAGGGCCTCTGTGCTCCGCGACAACGTGGGCATCTGGGGCGACCGTAACGTGGTGGTGACCAGCGTCGACCCCGCGGTCATAGGACGCGAGCTCAAAGGCTGGTTCGACGTGATTGTGGCTGATGTGCCCTGCAGCGGCGAGGGCATGTTCCGCAAGGACCCGAGGGCGGAGGAAGAATGGAGCCCCGCGGTCGTGGACCTTTGCGCCGCGAGGCAAAAGCGCATCCTGGCCGATGTATGGCCTGCCCTCAGGCAGGGCGGCCTGCTGGTCTACTCCACCTGCACCTACGAAGAGAAGGAAAACGACGACAATCTGGAATGGGCGGCCTCCGAGCTCGGAGGGGAGATCATCTCCCCGGAGGCAGAATTCGAAGAGCACGGAGTGAGGCTCACGCGGCGGGGTAACCTGCTCAGGGCCGGTGAAGTACCCGGTGAGGGGCAGTGGGTCGGCGCGCTCAGGAAAAGCTCCCCGGCCTCGTCATCCCGCAAACCCGTCATCCCGGGGGTGCTTCCGGCCGAAGAAACCGACAGGGCCCTAGCCATCGGATATGTGCCTGAATGCCCCGTAGTGGAGCTTTCCCTGTCCGATGCCAGGAAATACCTGCACCGCGACACCCTTTGCTTTCCCGACGAACCGAAGGGACTGCTTATCGCCTCGTATCTTTCCCATCCGCTGGGATTCATGAAAAATATCGGTTCCCGCTGCAACAATCTACTGCCCAGGAACCGCCGAATACTGATGGACGTATGAAAAGACATTTAACTGTCATTGCTGCGCTGCTTTCAGCCGTATGTGCCATGGCGCAGAAGACCCCCGGGGAATTCAAGGCAGCCTACGACAGGCAGGTGGCCGCGGTAGGCACCTCCGGCCTGGGAGTCAAGGGCATACTTGAAGAATGGAATGCTGCCTGGCCGGACGACACCACCATGCTGGAGTGCTGTTTCGCCTATTTCCTTTCAAAAGGGCGCGAGGTAGTGATAGAACCCCGTTCCGGAAAGAAGTATCTCGGCAAGGCTCCCGCGTTCACTTTCAAGGACACTACGGATACGGATATCTTTTTCTACGAGATTCCCGTCTACGACGAAACCCTTTTCGCCCGCAGCCAGGAGTGCATCACAAGGGCTATCAAACTGGCTCCCGACAATCTGGGCTACCGTTTCGACGAGGTAGCAGCCCTCCTGGATTATGAAAGGGAGAGCCCCGACATGGCCGCGGCAGCGCTGATTGAGACCATAGAGTACAACTACTCCGCAAAACCGTCCTGGAACGCCAATGGAGGGAGCCTTTCCCAGGAGGATTTCCGTCTGGGAATAATGGAGTACTGCTACATGTTCTTCCAGCTGGGCACTCCGTCGGGTTACGAGAATTTCAAGCGCATTTCCGAAACCATGCTCAGGCATGAGCCCAAGGACACCGGTTTCATCGACAACATAGGCGCTTACTGGCAGATTTACAAGAAAGATTACAAGAAGGCTACCAAGTTCTACAAGAAGGCCCTCAAGATTAATCCGGAAGATTATCCCGCAATTACAAACCTCAGAATAATAAGTAAAATCACAAAGAAATGAAAAAGGTATTTTTTCTGATGATTCCCATTTTGACGCTGGCGGCATGCCAGCCCAAGGCAGAGAAGATTCCTGCCCTGGATCTCAGTAACCTTGACACTACCGTGGCTCCCGGCGCCGACTTCTACAAGTACGCCACCCACGGCTGGCAGGTTAACAACCCGCTCAAGCCGGAGTTCTCCCGTTTCGGCAGCTTCGACCAGCTCAACGAAAACAACGTCATCCGCCTGAACGACCTCTTCGCGTCCATGACCACCATGAAAACCACTCCCGGCAGCGTGGAGCAGAAAATAGTGGACATCTACAAACAGGGCCTCGATTCCGTTCGCCTGAACAAGGAAGGTGCAGAGCCCCTCAAGCCCTATGTGGCCATGGTCGAGGCAGTCTCTTCGAAGGAAGAACTGGTAAACCTGATCGCCGAACTGCACAATACCAGCGTGGGCAGCTTCTTCGGAGGCTATGTCGAAGCCGATCTCACCAACAGTGACACCCAGATCCTCTATCTGGGCCAGGGCGGCCTCGGAATCGGCGACCGCGACTACTATCTCCTCGAACAGAACGCCGCCATCAAGGAAGGCTACCGCACTTTCCTTACCAAAGTGCTCACCCTCGCCGGCGTTGAGGATCCCAAGGACGTGGCTGACGACGCCGTGTTCGTGGAGGAAATCCTCGCCAGGAATTCCTGGACCCGCGAGCAGGAAAGGGATATTCTCGCGCAGTACAACCCCTACAGCACCGCTGATCTTGAAAAGGCTTTCCCGGGCTTCCCCTTCGCCGCCTATCTCGCGGCCCGCGGAATTCCCGAGCAGGAGAAGCTTGTCGTGGCCGAACCGTCCTTCTTCAAGGCTTTCGCAGCCTACTTCGCCACCGCCGACCTCAAGGTGCTCAAGGATTACGTCCTCGCCCACGTAGTCAGCAATTCCACCAGCGCCCTCAGCGATGATTTCTATACCGCCTCCTTCGACTTCTACAGCAAGCAGATGGCCGGCGTCAAGGAGCAGAAGCCCCGCTGGAAGCGTGCAATGGCAGTTCCCAACGGCATCCTCAGCGAAGCTGTCGGCAAGATGTATGTCGAAAAGTACTTCCCCGAAAGCAGCAAGAAGCAGATGCTCGAACTCGTGGGGAACCTTCAGACCGCCCTTGGCGAGCATATCGCCGAACTCGACTGGATGAGCGACGCCACGAAGGCCAGGGCCCAGGAGAAACTCGCCAACTTCACCGTGAAGATCGGCTATCCCGACAAGTGGAAGGACTACAGCACCCTCACCGTCGATCCCGAAAAGAGCTATTTCGAGAACCTGCTCGCAGCCAGCAAGTGGTATGTCGCTGACAACCTGAGCAAGCTCGGCAAGCCCACGGACAAGACCGAATGGGGCATGCCTCCACAAATGGTGAACGCCTATTACAATCCCACCACCAACGAGATCTGCTTCCCCGCGGCTATCCTTCAGCCTCCCTTCTTCAATCCCGATGCTGACGACGCAGTCAACTACGGCGCCATCGGCGTAGTCATCGGACATGAGATGACCCATGGTTTCGACGATCAGGGACGTCTCTTCGACAAGGACGGCAACATGAACGACTGGTGGACCGCCGAAGATGCGGAAACCTTCAAGGCAAAGTCTGAAAAGCTCGTGGCTCAGTACTCCGAGGTGGAAATCCTTCCCGGCGTGCACGCCAACGGCGCCAACACCCTCGGCGAGAACATCGCCGACCACGGCGGACTCAGCATCGCCTACACCGCCTTGCACAACGCCATCGCCGGCAAGGATGTGAAGCCCATCGACGGATTCACCCCTGACCAGCGCTTCTACCTCGGCTATGCCACCGTCTGGGCACAGAACATCACTGACGAAGAAATAGCCCGCCTGAACAATCTTGACGTGCATTCGCTTGGCTGCAACCGTGTGAATGTCGCCGTCCGCAACTTCCAGACCTTCTTCGACGCCTTCGGAATCAAGGAAGGCGACGCCATGTACAGGCCTGAGGAAGAGCGCGTGCATATCTGGTAAACTCTTGAAAGCGTCCCGCTTCATATCGGAACGCCTCGATTTCCGGGGAAGGATAACGGTCGCAGCCACGGCCGTATCCTTCCTCGTTATCATTATCGCCGTAGCCGTAGTGGACGGATTCCGTATGGAAATCCGCGATGGCGTAAGCGAAGTCATGGGGGATGTACAGCTTACTACGCCCGGCACCAACTATTTCGGAGAAGGGGAGCCGGTGAGTGAAAGCGGCTTCTCCATCGAAGACCTCAGGGAATTGAACGGCGTGAAAGACGTGGTGCCTGCGATTTACCGCACCGGCATAGTCAGGAACGGAACGGACATCCGCGGGGTGCTCTTCAAGGCTGTGCCTTCGGCTGACAGCGCCGTCCTTGGGGTATCCATCCCCGCAACCCTTGCAGACAGGCTAGACCTTAAGGAGGGCGATCCGCTGCTTACCTATTTCGTGGGAGAGAACGTCAAGGTGCGCAAGTTCACGGTGCAAAGCATCTACCGCGACCTCCTGCGCACCGACGACAATATCGTGGTGTATGCCTCGATTCCTGATCTCCAGCGGGTGAACGGCTGGGAGGAGGGTGAATACTCGGCGCTGGAAGTGCTTCTGGAAGACCGCTGGCGTTCGTACGACGGCGAAAACCGTAAATCGACCGAGGCGGCCATCCTGACCGGGCTCTCCGCACAGACCGCATACACCCGCTTCGGCCGTCTGTTCGATTGGCTCAACCTGTTGGATTTCAATGTTCTGGCCATCCTGCTCCTGATGATTCTGGTAGCCGGTTTCAATATGATTTCGGGGCTGCTCATCATGCTGTTCCGCCACACCGGTACCATCGGCACCCTCAAGGCCGTGGGAATGGATAACAGGGGGATTGCCGGAGTGTTCCTGCGGGTGGCTTCCCGGGTGGTGCTCATAGGCATGGCCATAGGGAATACGCTGGCCCTGCTGTTCTGCCTTGTCCAGGGCACGACGCACCTTCTCCGGCTCAATCCCGAAAACTATTTCGTAAGCTATGTACCCGTGTGGGTGAACGTCCCGAAAATCCTGCTCGCGGACGCCGTGGCCTATCTGGCCATCATGCTGCTCATGCTCCTGCCTTCCCTGTTCATAGCCAGGGTCGATCCGGCGGACACTGTGAGGGTGAAGTAAGGTCTTAAGGCGCTATCTGCCTGTATTTCTCGTAGCGGGCCATCACCGCATCCACGAAGTTTATCGTTTCCTGTCCATGGAATTTGCCGAGCTTCACGGTGTCTACCGTGAGGATGGAATCGGTGCGCATTTCAGGAATGAGATCTACCAGATTGTCCCAGTAGCCGGGGTCGACGCCCCTGTGCCTGGCAAGGTTTATCAGGTCGCGGACACGTCCGGCGCCTGCGTTGTAGGCGGCCAGGGTAAGCTTCTGCCTCTCGGTTTCGTTGGCGGCGACCGAGCCGTAGTTCCTGGAGAGACTCTGCAGGTATCTGGTTCCGGCCATCACGCTCTGCGCCGCATCCAGCAGGCTGTCGGCTCCGAAGGCCTTCGCAGTGGACGGCATCATCTGCATGAGCCCTGCGGCGCCCCTTCTGCTGAGCGCGTCGTGCCTGAAATTGGATTCGTGGTAGATGATGGCAGAAACGAAACGCCAGTCGAGTGAGGCGGAGTCGGACCACGACTTTATGAGCGAGTCGTAGGGGCTGATCCTGTAGTCGGCGGTCTTGTAGCGGTCTTCCAGGGGGATGTATACCTCCACTTCTTCAATGACGGGCTCTTCCACCTTGTAATTACGGCAGAACACTGCGCCGGCGACGAGCAGCACTGCTGCACCGAGGGCGGCGAGGCATGACGCTGCGCTATCTTTCATTTCTGCTGGTCGATATGCCGCTCCTCGAGGCGTTGCCCTGGCGGGATGCGGGAGCAGAAAGTGAACTGTCGGAGGAAGAGGAGGAGGAAGAGGAACTTGAGCCGGAACTCGCTCTGGAAGCCCTCGTGTCCTTTGCCGGGTATACGTAGAACGGCCAGAAAATGCCCACCTTGAAGGCCCTCTGGGTGCCTATGAATCCGTGTGTCGAGAAATAGTCGGTCTTCTTGAATGGCCAGCCCATGTTGGCGTTTTCAAGCTTGAGGAAGATGCAGGCCTGTTTCCACTGCATGTTTATGAATGCATCCACCACGGGGCCGCTGTTGTAGAGTTCTTTCGTCTGGTTCTGGAACACGCCCAGGTTGGGGTTCCATGCCGGAGCGTTCCATGCAGTGTTGTACCATCCGTTGAGGCCTACCTGCATTACCAGCACGTTGGAGTGGTGTTCCTCGCTGCGCTGCGCCACGAACTCGATGTACCATTTGAGGTTGACGGCAAGTTTCGGCAGCGGCATCACTTCGGGCCTGGAACTCAGCTGGAAGAGCACCCGGTTGTCGAGATGCAGGAAATCCGCTATGCAGAAGTCCTTCCGCGCCGAGGCGGAGAATACGCTCATGGCCGTGGAATTCTGCCTTATCACGCCCAGGGTGTCGTAGAACATGTTGCCTGCAAGCAGGGCATAACCGACCTCCGCGGAGGCTCTCAGATAAGGCGCATCCACCCGGCCCTGAATCTTGGTCGTAGACGTCTTGCCGAAGTCGTTGTCCCAGATGTAGTGGTTGGTGTAGATGTGCTTCTGGTACCACTGGGGCTCCTGCAGGGAGGTTTCGAAGCCGGCGGAAACCGTGAGCGGGCTCCGGCGGGCTTTCCTGAACGGATAGAACTTCATGCCGGCGTTCGCCTCGACCGAGAAATCGCCGATTTCGGCTCCGGCGAAGGTGAACCTTCCCTTGGCGTTCCAGTTGAAGAAGTCGTGTATGTTGCCCTCCACGCCGGCATAGGCGTAGAGGGAGTTCTCCCTGTGGATCTTGTCGGTCTTGGTGGTGTCCTGCCAGGCTTCGCTGTAGGTCCGCAGCTTGTCGCCTATGCCCACGTTGAGCTTGGATATGAAGGCGTCGTCGCTCCACGGCTGCAGCCGCACGAACACCTTGTTGTCGAGGTTCATGACCTTGAAGGTGTCGAGGCTGGCCATCCCGTAGTTGAACACGTCGTTGTACAGCGAAACGGCTGCGGTGGAGCCGGAGGATAAGTTGTCGGAATAGTCCCGCGTATAACGGCTCCATTCGCTGCTGTGGCCTATGAAGAATGTGGTGACGTTGCGGTCGAGCGAGTCGGGCTTGGCGGCCACGGCGATGGAATCGGGGGCGGCCAGGCTGTCCTTTACGGCAGTGGTGTCACCGGCGGCAAGGGTGTCGGCAAGGACTTTTTTGCCGCTGAAGAGGTCCTGCACGAAAGACATGGGGATGCGGACCTGCTGGTCCAGGAAGACGGTGCGCCGCTTGATGTTCGAGGATGCGCCGGTCAGCTGGACCGCGATTTCGCGGGAGTCCACGGTGGTGTCCCTGATCCACGAGTTGTCCACTATGCCTCCGTTCTCCTTCCGGGAGACGGAGTTGGAGATGTATCCGGCGGTGGCCATGTACTTTTTGCCCAGATAGTTGGCCGATGCCGCGAAGGTCTTGTTGGCCGTGTCTTCCTCCAGCAGCATGCCTCCGCCCCCCCAGCGGTCGTAGAGGATCTGGAAGTTGAATTCGGGCGTGACGTTCTGGGTGGTGAGTATGTGGATGTTGTCGCTTTCCTTAGCGGTCTTGGCGAGGATGGTGCCCCAGTATGCCAGTTCGGTGTACGGGGTCTTGGTGTTGTAGTTGGGAAGGGTCTCGTGGCTGAAGGTCCAGGCCTCGGTGGGGGTGTAGAAGTCGACCCCGCTGTCGCTCTTCCGCCGGAAATAGTTGAAGCTCTGCACCGGGGAGCCCGCCACTCCGAGCCACGATGCACCCACGTCCTGACGTTTGAAGGCGTAATCTTCGAAGTAGTAGTTGAAACTGGTGTCGGGAACGTAGGCTTCCACCTTCTGGAAATCGGGGTCGGTCTGCCATGCGATGATGCGTTTGTACTGCATCGTGTCGGGGATGGCGAAGGCCTGGAGTACGCGCGGAGTGGCTTTTCTGATGCTGTCGCGTATGGCGTCCTGCTCCTCCTTTATTTCCTTCAGGGAGTCGGCGATGGCGCGCTGCCTCTTGATGAGCTGTTCCTGGTCGTATTTCTTCCTTTGTTCAGGCGTCAGGCTGTTGTACCATTTTTCAAAGGCGGCTCTTGCCAGTTCGTCCTGGACCACGATGTACAGCGAGTCGAGTTTCACCAGGTCGGTGGAGTCCTGCCTTGCCGCAAGCGTGTCCTTGGCCTCCCAGTGGAGCTTTTCGGACTGGCGCAGGGAGTCGGACACCTCCACGTGGGTGAGGGAGTCCATGAGGGCTACGTAGTATTTGTAGCGGAACGGGTCGATGAGACGCAGGGAGTCGGGGGCGTGGAGGGTGTCGCGGGCAGTGAGGAGGGTGTCGCCGGAAGCTCCGTAGTTGCCTTTCATGGCAGCCAGGATGCTGTCGCTGAGGGCCACTTCGCCCAGGTCGCCCTTGCGGTTGAGCTTGTAGGCGTCCTTCTGGTATATGACGGTGTCCTGCACGGGAACTGCCAGGTCGAAGGTCTTGTGCACCGGCCTCGACGTGGAAATGCTGGCAGCCAGGGCCGCACTCATTACCGCCGCGGGGAACAATATGTTTCTCAATACACTCACAGTCTGCAAAAATACCTATTTTTTTTGATTATCTTTGCGCTATATGGAACGCTTGGTCAAACTTTACAGGGAACGCTTCGGCCGGGAGCCGGAGGAAGTGTCCCTCCTTCCCCTCAGCGGCAGCGCCCGCAAGTATTACAGGATGAGCGGACTCGGTGAGCCCGTAATAGGCTGCCTGGGCACCAATCTCAAGGAAAACCGTGCCTTTCTGGCCATAGACGCCTCCATGAGGGCGGCGGGGGTGAACGCTCCCGAGGTGTATTCCGTCAGCGACGACGGCTACGCCTATCTTCAGGAAGACCTCGGGGGAGGCCAGCTGTTCGAGTTGCTCAAGCCTTCCATCGCCGCAGGCCGCTTCTCTCCCGAAGAGGAAGGCTGGCTCAAGTCCGTCATGGCCGCCCTTCCGCTCGTGCAGTTCGGCACCGGGCGCGATCTCGACTGGGGGGTGTGCTTTCCCGACCGCGAATTCAACGCGCGGATGGTCAATTTCGACATCAACTACTTCAAATACTGCTACCTCAAGGAAAGCGGGGTCGATTTCGATGAAATCGCCCTGCAGGACGACATCGACACGCTTTGCGCCGACGCCCTGGCGCCTTTCGGGCAGACCTTCATGTACCGCGACTTCCAGGCCCGCAATATCATGATGCGCGACGGGCAGCCCTGGTTCATCGACTTCCAGGGAGGACGCAGGGGCCCTGTCCAGTACGACCTTGCCTCCTTCCTCTTCAATGCCGGAACCCATTTTTCCAAAGAACTCCGCGCCACGCTCGAAGATGTTTACATTGACGCCCTGAAGGAATTCATGCCCGTCTCGCGCGAGCAGTTCATGGAGCAGTACCGCCTGATAACGCTCGTGCGGCTCCTGCAGGAGTTCGGGGCCTACGGTTTCCGCGGCCTCATAGAGCGTAAGCAGCTTTTCATCGACTGCATCCCGCCCGCGCAGAAGGTTCTTGGAGAGCTGGTTGCCGAGCCGTTCCCGCGCTATCCGCACCTCACTGACGTGCTCCGCAGGGTGGCTGCCGACGAGGGCGGAATTTGCAGGAATATTCTGTAACTTTGTCGGCGTTATGGCAAAATCTTTCTTCGACAATCTCTGGGATAAGAGCAAGGACGGCAGCAAGGGAGACAGACGCGGTTTCCTGCGCTTCGTCATAATCGCCACCGCCATCTTCGTGCTTATCCTTCTGGTAAAGAAAGACTCCATAATCAACTGGGCCCGGAGCGGTGTGGAGCTCGGACGCCAGAGAAGGGAGATGGAGTATTACCGTCGCGAAATCCAGAAGCTGGACCTCCAGATAGAAGGCCTTTCAACCAATCGCGATTCGATGGAAACATACGCCCGGGAGCAGTTCCATTTTGCCAAACCCGGGGACGACGTCTACATCCTCGAAAAATAATCAGGCGGCCGGGAACAGCGGTTCCACCGGGTCGCAGTTGCCCTGTGGCGACTGCGGCTTTATCTTCCTGAACGCCAGTATCACGAAAACGAGCACTACGATCGCCAGCGCGAACCAGCCCCAGTAGCTCTTCCCGAGGATGTCTTTCCAGTTGTTGGCCTCGGCGAATTCCGGTATCTGCCCGATGATGAGCGCCACGGTGTTGTTCGCGAAATGCATCAGCATGGTGAGCTTGAGCGAGCCGGTCTTGTAGTAGACGTATCCGAACAGGCAGCCCAGGATGAAGGCCGGAATGGCCTGCCACGGGTTCAGGTGGATGAGGGCGAAGAACGCCGCCGAAATGACTATCGCCCAGACGGGCTTGGTCTTGCGGGAGTTCAGCAGGCCGCGGAGTATCATGCCCCGGCAGAGCCATTCCTCGAAGAACGGGGCCATTATGCTCACGCACAGGAAATCCACCCACAGTTCGCCTCCGGTGAGACTCTGCATCACGCTCTCGAGCCATTCCGGCATGGGGGGCAGCAGGGATCCAATCGCATCGGAAGAGAAACTGGCCGCTATGGTCCCGAAGGTGACGAGGATGGCGCACAGCAGGGCGCCGAGGGGCGCGAAGTTGTTGCTGTCGAGCTTGAATCCCTGCTTCTCGTATGAGTTGCCGCGGCTTTTGAATGCGGCGTACATCATGGCCGGGATGAACTGGAGGGGATAGGCGATCAGCATTGCATACTCTGTTCCGGCCTCCTGCCCCATGGCGAGGGTGAATACCGAGGTGACGAGGATGCCGAGCAGGGTACCGGCAATGAGCAGTGCAATCAGGATGAATATATCAGCCACGCCCGGCACGTACCAGGCGTGGTTCTCGAGAACCCTGAAGTTCCCGCGTTTGAACGGATTGGCCATATCAATAGAGCGGGCTGGGGTAGATTCCTTCCTTTACGAGTTCGGCGAACTTTGCCACCACGCCGGGACGGTCTTCCTTGTAGGTGACCCCGAACCAGCGGGACGGAGAGGAAAGGACCTCGCAACGGGCCTCGCCGCCCTTGACCAGCACGTCTACTGCGTAAGGGATGTAGTATTCCTTCTTGGGCTCCGTGCGGTGCTCCGTGAGGAAGGTTACGAATGAAGCCTCGCTCTTTGTGAAGTAATCCGGGGTGAAGCCCCACATGTTCATAGAGCAGAGTGCCTTGGCTGCGAGCTTTACGTGATTCTCGCCGCTCACCGAGTTGTCTCCGTATACATTGCCGTCGGCCTCCTTTACAATGTTCAGGTGCTCTGCAATGCCGGTGAGTATGTTCTTGTCGTCGTAGAAGCAGATGCCGCGGGACACGCTGCCGTTCTCGCTGAGGGTGTTCTCCAGCTCGAAGCCCACGATGCAGTACTCACCCTCCGTCTTTTCATGTGCGCGGCACCAGTCGGCAAGCACCTTGAAGGAATCGCGGCCGTAGTAGTCGTCGCCGTTGATTACCGCGAACGGTTCATGGATGACGTCTTTGGCCATGAGTACGGCGTGGGCGGTACCCCAGGGCTTCTCGCGGTTTTCCGGTACGGTGAAGGGGGCGGGGATCTTGTTCAGTTCCTGGCACACGAAGTCAAACTTCAGCGGCTCTCCGTCCGGGCACTTGACGCCGGCGTATTTTTGCTTGACGTGTTCCATCATGCCTTCCTTGAAGAATTCACGGACGATGTACACGACTTTGCCGAATCCGGCTTCCACGGCATCGTGAATGGAATAGTCGATGATGGTTTCTCCGTTGGGGCCGAGGCCGTCCATCTGCTTGAGCCCGCCGTAACGGCTGCCCATGCCTGCTGCAAGTACGAGAAGTGTCGGTTTCATATTGGTTTGTTTTAGATTTTCCGAGACACAAATATACTATTTTCCCGTGGAAAAACCTATTTTTGCGTAAGTATGAAAGCTCTCGTCTTTGCCGCTGGCCTCGGAACCAGGCTCAAACCACTCACCGACACCATTCCCAAGGCGCTCGTGCCGGTCGGGGGAGTGCCCATGCTGGAAAGGGTAATCCTCAAGTTCAGGGAAGCCGGTTTCACCGAAATGGTCGTAAACACCTGCTATTTTGCCGACAAGGTGGAGAAGTTCCTCTCCGACAACGGCAATTTCGGCATGGACATCAAAATCTCGCGCGAGCCGGGGCCGGAGCCGTTCGAAACCGGCGGAGGCATCAGGTACGCCCGCGCCCTCCTCGAAGACGGGGAGCCTTTCCTGGCTTACAACGTGGATATCCTTTCCGATGTCGACCTGCGCGCTTTCGTGGCCCAGGCCAATCCCGGGGCCCTTGCCAACCTTCTGGTCACCGCTCCGAGGGATGCCGACGACCGCTTCTTCCTCTTCGACAGGCAGATGCGCCTTTCCGGCTGGACCAACATCCGCACCGGCGCGGTCCGTGGAAATCCCGGTCCGGACCACCGCCGCATGTCCTTCTGCGGAATCCATCTGGTCTCGCCGCAGGTCTTTCCCATGCTCGAATCGTGGCCCGACCGCTTTTCAATAACCGATTTCTACATCGAATCCTCCGCCGCCCATACAATCCACGGCGTCGAGATGGAAAACTTTAATCTGATAGACATAGGCAGCCCCGAGGCCCTTGAGAGGGCGGAGCTGTCACTCAGGTGAATTCCAGTTACAGTTCGCGGAAGCATTGCAGGACCGCTTTGGCGGCCTCGACACTGCCGTTCCTGAGGGGGTAGGCGGATTCTTCGCCGTAGTAGCTGCGGAGGAACTGGCCGGCGCTGCTCCAGATGGTATGGATATACCCCTGAAGGTTCCCGGCAGTCTCCTCAGGCGCCTGTCCGCGGAACTTGATCATGTCCTTGATCTGCTGCACGGAAATATCCGCGTCCCTGTGGCCGCAGCTCACGACGGGAAGGCCCTTCATGGCAAAATACACGGCGCTGAGGTCGGCCCGTTCGTAATGCCAGTCACAGATGAGGATATCCTTGGGAATCATGTCGATGGCCCGCCAGGTGTCGTTGTAGCTGGCTTCCCACTCTCCCAAGCCGGTGGTGCGGCCGTCCAGGAGGCGGTCTCCCCATATCATCATCTGCCGTCCCTTCGAGGCCAGATGGTCATGGATGGCCGTGACTTCGCCGGCAAAGAGTTCCGATCTGTCCTTCCCATGGCAGCGCGGACATTCGTCCTCTCCTATGTAAAACACCTCATCCATTCCGGCATGGAAGGCATCGGCCTGAAAAGCGTCGCAGATTTCGTCCACCACGTCGAATACCACCTTGTGCACGTCTGGATGAAGAGGGCAGTAGCTCTTGCAGTACAGGCCGTAAGGATTGGGCCATCCGGTATAATATTCGGTCTTGACGGAAGGGTTCTCGTCGAACTGGGGGTATTCCCTCAGGAGGGCGTGGGTTTCCTTGGCCCAGGACTGATGGCCCAGCAGGTTCACCTGCGGCACCAGGCGGATGCCGTGGCGGCGGCAGGCGGCTGCCAGTTTTTCAGCATCGGCCTTTGTAAGCGGGTTCTCGTCCCGCAGTTCCGGATGCTTCCGGTAATCATAGTTCCAGTCCACTCGGAGGATGAGGAGATTGATTCCGGCGGGAGCGAGGTCATCGTCGATGAATCGGATAAACTCTTCCACCCCGGTCCGGGCGGGGGCCTCGATGGCAAAGCCCCGGATCGGGAGCATGCTGTCGGACTCCTGCGCTGCAGCGCTGAAGTGCAGTGCCGCAAAAACAAATAAAAATGCCGATATTTTCTTCATGACTGTCATACTATCGCTGATTACTGCATATCCCTCAGCCGCACGTCGATGCCGGTTCCGGAGAGAAGTTCCGGGAGTCCCGACAGGTCTGTCTGGGAGAAAAGCCCCAAAAGGGAAAGAAGTGACATAATTTTAATCATATAAGGCAAAGATAATCATTCTGCCAGAATAGCAATAACTTAGAGGTCGATATGACAGATATATCCAGGGCATCTTACCGATTATGTCGAATTATTTTTTAGAATATCGCTTGCGATATAAAAATAAAGTTGTATATTTGCATCGTGAACGATATAAACAACAACTAAATATTCAAGAATTATGGATTTCACAACTACTATCAAGATCTCTCAGATGATCATCGACGAGCTTTCCGGCAGCGCTTTCGTACACAAGATGCAGGGACAACTGTTCAAGAGTCAGGGCTTCACCAAACTTGGTGAGAAGTACATCGGCCATTTTACAGAGGAGATGGCATGGGTGGAGAAATACACCGACCGCCTGCTGGACCTTGGCGTCGTTCCCGAAGTGAAAGTTTGCAGTGAGGCCAAACTGATTGAAGACCCCAAGGCCTACATCGAGGCGGACTACAAGCTCCAGAAGGAAGGCGTTGAGACACTCTACAAAGCCATGCCCGCCCTCGCCGGCGACCCCACCACCTACGACCTCACCAAGGCCTATCTGCTGGACGAGGAAGAGGACCTGTACTGGGACGAGGAGCAGCTGGACCTCATCGAGAAAATCGGCTATCAGAACTGGCTCGTAAAGCAGATGTAATATGGCAAAGATTTACGATTTCAAGGCTCTTGACAACAAAGGCCGTGAATTTGACTTCTCACAGTTCGAGGGCAGGGTTCTGCTGATTGTCAACACCGCATCCAAGTGCGGTTTCACCCCGCAGTACGACGGCCTGGAGGCCCTGTACCAGAAGTATAAGGACAAGGGACTGGCCATCGTCGGCTTCCCCTGTGACCAGTTCGCCCATCAGGAGCCCGGCAGTGATGAGGAGATTGCCGAATTCTGCCGCATCAACCACGGAGTCACCTTCCCGCTGATGAAGAAGATAGATGTGAATGGCCCCGACGAGAATCCGGTATATACCTATCTGAAATCGGCCGCTCCAACCGAGGAGTACAAGGGGCTCAAGGCAAAAGCAACGCATAAACTGCTGAAAGGACTCAGCAAGAGTGTGGAGAAGGACAGCGATATCCTCTGGAACTTCACCAAGTTCCTGATCAACCGCGACGGTACGGTTGTCAAGCGTTTCGCGCCCGTGGCGGAGCCTGCTTCTTTCGAGAAGGACATTGAAGAAATGTTATGATCGGAGAAAAGTTCAAACTGGAAAACCAGCTCTGTTTCAGGCTGTATACGGCTTCCCGGTTGCTCACTCAGGCGTATCATCCGCTGCTGGGTGAGTACGGCCTTACATATCCGCAGTACCTGGTGCTGCTGGTATTGTGGGAAAAAGACGAACAGCCGGTGAATGACATCGCCAAGCGCCTGCTGCTGGAGACCAATACCGTCACGCCACTTCTGAAGAGGATGGAGGCAGAGGGTATCGTAATCCGCAGCCAGGGCAAGAAGGATGCGCGCCAAACCATCGTCAAACTCACAAAGAAGGGACGCGACTTTCAGAAGAAGCTCACTGATGTCCCCGAGACCGTTGGCAACGCCGTCATCTGCGAAAAAGTTACGCCGGAAACCGTTCCTGGGTTGTTTGGAATGCTGGACGATGTCATCGATCATCTCAAAAGACAGCCATAATCATAACGGGCAAATATTAAAGAAAAAATACGTATCTCTGTCTGAATCGATTCGCGGTAATTACTATCAGCCGTGAGGTAGGTTCGGGAGGACATACCGTCGGGCGCATCCTTGCCGAAAAACTCAATGTCCGTTACTGCGACAAGCAGCTCCTTGAGTCACTCGAGAAGCAGTTTGGCCTGAGCGCCCACGGAATCGAAAAGCTTAAAGGCGAAAAGAAGAACTGGCTTGCTGACTTCATTAAAAAGGTGTCTCCGATGCCTTCGGCTTCAGCACTGGAGCTCGACCCAAAGTATTCCCAGGAATTCCGTATCGACGTTACAACCGAAGATATTTTCAAGGCGGAGAGCGAGATCCTGAAGGGTCTCGCCCAGCTCGGCTCGTGCGTAGTTGCCGGCCGCTCGGGTTTCTTTGTCCTGAAGGACTGTCCCAACAAGCTCGATGTGTTCATTTCCGCATCCATGCCTCATAGGATTGAGAGGGTGATGCGCAAGCAGAATCTTTCCGAGGAAGGTGCACAGGCCGTCATCGAGGGAATCGACGAGGCGCGCGAAAACTACATCCAGCGTTTTGCTGGAGTAAGCCGCTATGACGCACGCAATTACGACCTCTGCATCATCATCGGCGTCATATTGTTTTGTAGAATCCCGGAATAGTTGTAACTTCGCATCTATGAAGAAGATACTTACCATTCTGGCTGCGATTTGCGCCATTGCCTGCACAGGCAATAAAACCACCATTTACGACTTTTCGGCCGAGACGAACAAAGGCGAAGAAATGAACTTTTCCCAATACAAGGGCAAAGTTCTCCTGATTGTCAACACAGCCTCCAAGTGCGGTTTCACCCCGCAGTATGACGGATTGGAAGCCCTCTATCAGAAGTACAGAGACCAGGGCTTCGTGGTCGTCGGCTTCCCTTGTGACCAATTCGGCCACCAGGAGCCCGGAACGAATGAGGAAATTGAGGAATTCTGCCGACTGAATCACGGCGTCACCTTCCCGCTGATGGCCAAGTCCGATGTCAATGGGGAGAATGCCAATGAGATCTTCAAGTGGCTGTACGCCGAGAAGCCTTTCGCCGGTTTTGGCGACTCTGACACTGGCAAGTTCATGGACGGAATGCTCTCCCGACAGGACCCGGACTACGCCTCCAACCCGGACATCAAGTGGAACTTCACCAAGTTCCTCATTGACCGGAAAGGCCGCGTCATGGCCCGTTTCGAGCCTGTCGTGACTCCGGAGCAGTTGGAGTCGGAGATAGAAACGCTGTTGTAGAGATGAATTATAGCGGTATCCTTGTCGGTGCAGCCGTCTTTTTCTGCATCGGTATCTGCCATCCTGCCGTCATCAAGATGGAGTACTACCTGGGAAAGAAGACCTTCTCCTGTTTCTGGGGCATCCTGGAAATGCATCAGCAAGAGAAGCGGGTGCTCAGGGGCTGGTTCCCGGAGAACCCGAAGCGTCACGCTTATTATGAAACCCTGAGGCAAAAGAAGGGATCGTAATCGCAACCGGGGGAGCGGACTAATCCGCGCTGCGCGCGTCTTTTCCTCCTGGCGCCTCGGTTTGAACCAGGAATTCTCAGTTAATTATGAATTACGCGACACATTTATGGAAGGAGGTCTGACAGAATGGAGTCGAGGTCAGGCTGGGATTCGTGGACCAGGATTTCCCCGGTCTGGCAGTCGATCAGAAAAACCCTCGGGATAAACTCGATGCCATAATCCTTATAAACTTTGCTGCCGCTGCTGGCCAACACGTTGATCCAGTTCATCCCATTCTCTTCCACAAAAGATTTCCACTCCTTGGCCTTGGAATCCTGGGATATGCTGTAAATCTCCAGCCCCTTGTCATGATACTTGGCATAGACCTCCTTCAGCATGGGGATGGATTTCACGCAATTAAGACACCAGGTGGCCCAAAAGTCCAGGACGACATAGCGGTTTGCCGGATTGTTGACGACAGCGCTCAGGCGGACAGGGTCGTCGTCCACATTCGGATACTCCATATCTATGTAACGCTGACCAACGAGATTGACCTCCTCCTCGAGGGCCTTATTCCTGCGTTCTGCCGCTTCCGCTCTGCGGATTAGGTTTTTTTTCAAGGTCGAGATATACCGCTTATAGGTCTTGGCCCGGTCCGGGGACAAACGGTCAATGGTTTCCGATGCCCGGGACAGATCGTCCGGGTAATCGTCAGCATGTACCAAAGCCAGGAGATTCGTTCGTTCATCACCGATCGCCTCTTCCCAAAGAGCCTCCTGGGCGTCAGGATCCGCCGCTAGAATCTTATGGTAAGCATCGTTCAGGGCCGTTCCTGTCGCGCCCGTGCCCATGTCACGCTCATCTTCGGCATGGACATCGACGATGATGGTGCCGGCCTCCAGGAAGAAATCTTTCAGCTGGCCCCCGTCATACAGATTGGCAAATACATCGTCGGGATTCTTGGCATACAGATAGACGTGGGTCGGAGCCGCGATCCGGGGATGAAATTCGAAGGTCCCATTCTCGACCGTAGTAGAAGAAATGGTCTTCCATTTGTTCCACTCGTCTTGCAAAACGAGTTCAGCCCCGTCCTTGACACCTTGGACGGTGCCTTTGACGGTACAGGATTCCATGTGGGGATGACAGGCGCTGAAGCCGGTCATCAACGAGACGAAAAAGGTAAACAGGGTCTTGCCGTTCATACTAACCAACGATTTATCGAAGACAAATATAGATATTTGCGTCGATATGCCGACCGAAGGAGCGAATAATCTCCAGCATGAGTCTTCAGGCGAACCGCCGGTCCCGGTCTGAGCGAAGCCGCGGGGGGCGGACTAATCCGCGCTACGCGTGTCTTTTCCTCCTGGCGCCTCGGCAATGTGAGCGAGCTCCCATTGCTCTCAGCTGCTGCGTCGGTTTGAACCAGGTGGTTCTGCGTCCGCCCCCGCCGGACAACGAAAAAAACGGTTGCCTTTTGGCAGCCGTTTTTTTCGCGTAGCGGGGGGCGGACTTGAACCACCGACCTCCGGGTTATGAGCCCGACGAGCTACCAACTGCTCTACCCCGCGATGTTTGGGACTGCAAAGGTAGTGATATTTTTTAAAAAAACAAATCTGCCGGTCAATGTATCCGCAGGATGTCTGCGCCACCAACAACGGCGAGCCGCTCGGCCAGGGAAAAATCGCCGCCGTTGAACTGGGGATCCTTTGTGAACCGTTTGTCGGCCACTCCGGCGAGGACTGGCTTGCCGAAGCGCTTGAATGAACTCAGGTTGGAAAGAAGTTCCCAGTTCTGCGACACGGTCTTGGCAAAGCCGAAACCGGGGTCGAGAATCCAGTCTTCGATACCGTGCTCCGCGGCTTTTGCGGCAAATTCCTCGAAATACTCGATTACCGCACAGGTGACGCCACCCTGGTAGACGGTCAGGCTGTCCATGTTCCTCGGGTTGCCCCTTTTGTGCATGGCGATGTACGGCAGATGCAGTTCCGCCACGGTTCCAAGCATGTCTGGATCGTCCTCTCCGGCGGAAATGTCATTCACGATGAACGGGCGGCCGATGAGTCCGGATATCTTCCGCACGATTCCGCTCCTGAAGGTGTCCACCGAAATGGTGAAACCGGGATCGTCTTGGCCGGAAAACAGCTGCAGCGCCGCCTGCAGGCGCCTCCATTCTTCTTCCGGGGGGACATCCTCAGCTCCGGGGCGGGTGCTGACAGCTCCGAAGTCTATCATGCTGCAGCCCCTTGAAAGCAGATCGGAGATGCGCGAAGAGAGTTCCCCGGTGCTTTGGGCGCGGCTGGGGGCGTAAAAAGAGTCCGGAGTCAGGTTCACGATGCCCATTAGAACGGGCTTATTTTCCATCTGACAGTACATCGAGGACAAAAGTAGAGATTTTTTGAATATCTTTGTAATCTATGCTCATAGTTCTTGAAGGCCTGGACGGGGCCGGAAAATCGACTCAGGTCAGAATGCTGAGGGAATATCTCGAAGAGAAATCCTCCCGGCTCACTTACATACACTTCCCGCGTTACGACTCGCCGGTGTACGGCTCCCTCATCGGGGAGTTCCTCCGCGGCGGTTTCGGGAAGATAGACGAAGTGCATCCCAAACTGGTGGCGCTGCTGTATGCGGAAGACCGCCACGGCGCCGTGCCGGAAATAACGGAAGGCCTCAGGGACGGCGGAACGGTGCTGCTGGACCGCTACGTCTACAGCAACCTGGCATACCAGTGCGCCAAGATGCCCGATGCCGAATCGGCGGAGCTGCTGAGGGAATGGATAATCAACACCGAATTCGGCGATTTCGCGGAGCCCCGGCCCGATATCAACATCTTCCTGGACGTGCCCATCAGTTTCGTGGAAGAGAGCCTGCACCGCAGCAGGAAGGGGGCCGACCGCGATTACCTCGAAGGCAAGGCGGACATCCACGAAGCCAACATGGACTTCCAGCGGAAAGTCCGCGCGATGTATCTCCGTCAGGCTGCGGTGGACAAGACTCTCACCGTCGTGGAATGCGGCGACGAAAGCGGCGCGATGCTGCCCCCGGAAGCAATTTTTGAAAAGATAAAGGCATTGGTCGATGAAAGGTTTTAAGCGTATCTGCGCGGTCCTTCTGGGTACCGTGTTCTTCGTATCCGGAGTCCTGAAGCTCATGGATCCCGTGGGCACCTCCCTTATCGTGGAAGAGTACTTCAAGTTCTTCCACCTGGGGTTCCTGCGCTTCGCATCAAACTTTACCGGAACCGCCCTCTCCCTGATGGAAAGCATTATGGGCGCAGCCCTCATCACCGGTGTGTTCCGCAGGTTCACGGCCCTTTTCTGCCTTGTCGTCACAGCTTTTTTCACAATCCTCACGGCCATCCTCATGGTCTTCAATCCTGCTATGGACTGCGGCTGCTTCGGCGAGGCCCTTCATCTGACGCATCTTCAGAGCTTCCTCAAGAACATTGCGCTTCTGATTCTCTGGGCGATAGCGTTCATTCCGTTCGGAAAACTCGAGGAACCGCAGAAGGTCAAATACGCCAGTTTCGGCATCGCCGTAGTCTCCATAGGGCTTTTCACCCTTTACTCCCAGCTCTCGCTCCCGCTCGTGGACTTTACGTCCCTGAAGCCCGGTACCGAACTGTACGGCTCGGTCGAAAGCGCCTTTGAGGACGTGACCGCCTACGTGTACGAGAAGGACGGGCGTGAGGGCGCCTTCACCAGAGACTGCCCGCCCGATTCCAGCTGGCATTTCGTGCGCACCGAAAGCTATTCCAACACCATTCTCGGCGATGATACCCCCCAGGAAATCCTTTCCTTCTATTCCGCAACGGGCGAATACGCCGATAGTCTGGCTCTCGGGAAACACGTTCTGGCGATGTCGGCATACGATCCGCTGAAGCTTTCCGAAGAGAGGCTGGCGGGGATTTCCCGCGTCCTTTCCGCAGCGGCGGAGAAAGGCTTCACGGTACTGTTCCTGTCGGCAGGCACGCCGGAATCCATCTCGGAAATCACCTCCGATCCCACGCTCATTTCGAACAGTTTCTTCGCCGACTACAAGACCCTTCAGACTCTCAACCGTTCGAACGGAGGGGCCGTTTACATCTCCGGCGGCCAGATCACATCCAAATGGTCGGCCAGGGCGCTTCCCTCAAACGAAGAACTCGACAGAATCCTTTCTTCCGATCCTGTCGAGTACTTCATGAAGAGCAGCGGGAAAGGCAAGGTGCGGCTGCAGGCCTTCCTGCTGTACACCTTTGCGGTAATGCTCCTAATTTAAAACCGTTATCTCATACGGCATGCGGGCGATTACCTGCGGCCGGCTCATCTTGAGCACCTGCGCCTTCACGAATTCGCCTTCGTCCGGGGTGCCGTTAAGCATCATCATCATCTGCTGGAAGGTGGTAAGGGGAGCGGGATACTCCGCTATCTGGAGCTCGGCAAGGTCGAAGCCTGTCGATACGGCGGCATAGTCAATCGCGTCGGAAAGAGTGCCGATCTCGTCCACCAGGCCCAGGCCGATGGCGTCGGATCCGGTCCAGACGCGCCCCTGTCCCATGTCGTCAACCTTGTCCTTGTCGATTTCGCGGCCTTCTGAAACCGTAGTGATGAACTTTTCGTAGACGGCCTCGATGGATTTGAGCATATAATTGTACTCGCTCTGGTCGAACGGACGCATGAGTCCGAACATGTCGCCGTGTTTGTTGCTGGAGACGCTCTGCACGTTTACGCCGAGTACTTTACGGGTGGTCTTGCTGAACTCCGGAACCATGGCGAAAACGCCTATTGAACCGGTGAGGGTGGTCGCGTCGGAATAAATCATGTTGCAGTTGTTGCTGATCCAGTAACCTCCCGAAGCCGCATAGTCGCCGAAGGACGCGACGAGGGGCTTCTCTTCCGCGAGCAGGTCGAGTTCGTGCTTGATTTTTTCACTGGCGAGCACGCTGCCGCCTCCGGAATTCACGCGGAGGACCACCGCCTTTACATTGTCATCTTTGCGGACCTTGTCGATTATGCCTGCAAAACGGTCCCCGGATATGCCCTGGAAGCCGTTTCCGTCGACTATGTCACCTGCGGCGTAGATGACGGCTATCTTGTTTTTGGCTTTGAAGTTGGGGGTCACCTTTACGGCGGCATAGTCTGCCATGCGCATGAAGCCCACGTCTTCGAAGTTCTCCTTGACGGCTATCGCGCAGATCTTCTCCTTGAGCTCCTGGCGGGTAAGGATGTCATCTGCCATATGGGTGGTGAGGAAATCCTCGGGGCTGCATAGTTCCAGGTTGTCGATGACTGCATCCACCGCCTCTTCGGTGAGGCCGCGGGCCTCGGCGATGTCCTTGCGGATGACGCCCCAGAAGGAATTCACCATGGTCTGATACTGCAGGGTGTTCTCTTCGCTGGAGGCGTTGCGTGTAAACATTTCGCCGGCGCTCTTGAATTTGCCGTGGCGGATGAGCTGGACGTTCACCCCCAGTTTGTCCAGGAGGTCCTTGAGGAAAACAGTCTGGAGGCTGACACCGTTCATGGTGATGGTAGAGCCCTGATACTCAGTCATATATACTTTATCTGCAGCGCTTGCCAGCCAGTAGCCGGAAGTGGTGGGATTCTCGATGTAGGCGATGACCGGCTTGCCGCTCTTGCGGAAATCTGTGATGGCCTTGCGGAACTCCTCGACGGCGGCGATGCTAGAGGCGTTGCCGTCTGTCTTCAGGAAGATGCCCTTGACTCCCGGGTCTTCCGCGGCGATGCCTATAGCCCTGACGGCCTGCAGGATGCCTACGGCGGGCATGGTGGGCGCGGTGCTCAGGGTGAAACCGTTCGAGTTCGTCTGCTCGTCAAGCACGAAAGCCGACATGTCCACGGCCAGCACCCCGCTGCGCGGCAGCACGGCTTTTTTGTCACCCGACGCGGCGGCTCCCATGGCCGAGAACGCTCCGCCAGCTATGAAGACGGTGATGAAGAAGAAAAGCAGCAGTCCGCAGATGACTGCGAGAAGCATTTTGAAAAAATCTTTCATTTCTTTGGTCTTGAAAGTACAAAGTTAGTAAATTTGCATGATTAAACATTTTGTCATGGCTCAAAAACCTTCCATACCAAAAGGCACGAGGGATTTCTCCCAGCAACAGATGGCCTGCCGCAACTATATATTCGACACCGTGAAGGAGGTGTTCCGGAGCTTCGGTTACGCCCAGATAGAAACCCCGGCGATGGAAAACCTTTCCACCCTGCTCGGAAAGTATGGCGACGAAGGCGACAAACTCCTGTTCAGGGTGCTCAATTCCGGCGACCCGTTCGATTCCGTCGACTTCGGTTCGTTCCGGACCCCGGAGGGCGGCTACCGCAGTGCGGCGCTGAGTAAAGAGTTGTGCGAAAAGGGCTTGCGCTACGATCTCACCGTGCCTTTCGCACGTTACGTGGTGCAGCATCAGTCAGAGCTCAGCTTCCCGTTCAGGCGTTACCAGATCCAGCCGGTATGGAGGGCGGACAGGCCTCAGAAGGGCCGTTACCGCGAGTTCTACCAGTGCGACGTGGACGTAATAGGCAGCAACTCGCAGCTGTGCGAACTGGAACTCGTACAGATGGTGGCGGAGGTATTCAGGAAGCTGGATGTCCGGGTCGTCCTCAAGGTGAACAACCGCAAGGTCCTCACGGGGCTGGCCGAAGTGTGCGGATTCCCCGACAAAGTGGTGGACATTACGGTCGCTATCGACAAGCTCGACAAGATAGGCCTCGATGCGGTGAAGGCCGAAATGCTCTCGAAGGGCCTTACGGAACAGGCCGTTGCCGTGCTGGAGCCGGTGCTTGAACTCTCCGGCTGTACTGCCGAAAAACTGCAGGCCATGCGCGGAGTGCTCGCTTCTTCCGAGACCGGCCTCAGGGGCCTCGACGAGTTGGAAGAACTCTTCACCTTCGTAGCCGCCGCCGGCGTGGACTGCCCAGTCGAAATGGACCTCTCGCTTGCACGCGGCCTCAATTACTACACCGGAGCCATCTTTGAAGTCAAAGCCCTGGACTGGGAGATCGGCAGCATCTGCGGAGGTGGCCGCTACGACAACCTTACCGGCATTTTCGGGCTTCCCGGAATGTCCGGAGTTGGCATCTCCTTCGGCGCCGACCGTATCTTCGACGTCCTCACCGGCCTGGACAAGTTCCCCGCGTCCCTCACTACCTCCACCCGTCTGCTTTTCGCCAACATGGACGGGGAGTCGGTGAAATACGTGCTTCCCATCGCCTCCGCGCTCCGCGGCCGCGGTGTTTCGGTGGAGGTCTTCGCCGACTCAGGCAAACTCAAAAAACAGTTCGAATATGCCGACAGGAAGGGCATTCCGTTCATCAGCATCTGCGGCTCGTCCGAAGCCGAGGCCGGCATGGTGAACATCAAGAATCTGGCTTCCGGGGAGCAGAAGTCCTTCGCAAAAGACGATATCGCCGGAATGGCGGCCTTCCTAGTCTAAGGTGATTTCCACGATTCTCGTGGTTTCCTGGGTCACCTTCAGGGAATCCCCGAGTCTTACGCACAGCAGCGCACCCACGTGCCCAGGCATGCCGTCGGGGTGCTCGAGCACTATGGCCGCCTCTTTCCGCGGCAGGCTCCACTTCAGGTCCACGAAAAGGTCGGACAGCTTTTTCCTGCCCCCCATGCCGAGGGGCTTCATCCAGTCGCCGGCCTCCCAGCTCCGCAGGCGGAAAGGATACTGAAGCTTGTCGGCATCTGCAATAAGCTGGCCTTCAGGCCTTTGCAGCTGCAGATCGGCCGGCCGCGCATAGCTTTTGACCGAAATTGCAGTAGCTCCGAACGAATACTCTCCGTCCCCAGTGACCATAAGGCTCCCGGCTTCCGGTTTCTCCTCTTTCGCGGAGATGATTATGCTGTCCGAAGAGGTCACGGCCCTGTATCCGGGGGCTTCGAAGGTCTTGCCGCTCACGGTTCCATCCGAACGGAGAAGGCTGCCGAGCGCTGAGAGCGTACCTTCATCGAAACCGTAAGGCTCCAGCAGCCTGAAGAGGACATATTCCCAGTGATCCAGCGCGAGCAGGGAAGGGATTGAAATGGTGTTTTCGCTGCCGGGGACGCAAACTCCCATAGCCACGCTTTGGAAATAATCCTCAGCGATGTCGTCGACCTGGGCGAAGTGCGTGATGTCGGAGCCGAGCGTCTTCAGGAAAGAGGGGTTGATCTCCGCGAAAACCGGGAAGACTTCGTTGCGTATCTTGTTGCGTTTAAAGAGGTTGCTGGCATTGGAGCTGTCTTCGCGGTGAGGTATGCCGTGCGCACTCATCCATGCCGAGATTTCCTCTCGGCTGACACCCAGCAGCGGGCGGAGTATCCTTCCGCTCCCGATGCCCGAAATTTCCCTGTCTCCCATGCCGCGGAGGCCCCTGGTGCCGGTGCCGCGCAGAAGATTCAGGATGAGGGTCTCGGCGTTGTCATTGGCGTTGTGGGCTACGGCTACGGCCGAGTACTCGCCGGAGGAAAGCAGCTCCGCGAACCACCCGTACCTCAGGTCGCGCGCGGCCATCTCTATGCTGACCCCTTTGGCTGCGGCATATTCAAGCGTGTCGAAGCGCTTCACCAGGATGGGAATGGAATGGGTGGAGCACCAGTCGCGGACGAACATCTCGTCCCCGTCGGATTCCTCGCCGCGGAGGCCGAAATTGCAATGTGCGACCGTCACGGGGGCTCCAGGGAAGAGCTCTCCGGCGCGGGCGAGCATATACATGGAATCCATCCCGCCGCTGACTGCAAGTAGGATCGTTCCGGGCATCTACTTATTGTCTACCGTCCAGGTGAAACTGAAAGTGAGGAATTCCTTGAACTGGACCCGGGGGGCCGTGCTGCCAGCCTTGTCGGCAATGAGTACGTTCGGGTCGTAGATGAGCCAGGTGTTGAACCCCAGCTTGAAGTATTTGGCGAGCTGCCAGACTATCTTGTTGTCCCAGTTCACGCGGGGGATCCAGGGCTTGTTGAGGTAGTCCGAGAACAGCACTAGCTGGGTTTCATAGCCGAGCCTGTCGTTGACGTTGAACTTGATGTTGGTCTTGATGAGGGCACCCAGTTGGAACTTCGTATATTTGAAGTGGTCGCCAGGGGTGTCGGCCGTCTTGCCGTCCGGGGCATACTTCGGAAGGAGATCCATGCCGTAAGTATAGCGGAGCTCGGGAATCCTGACGATGGTGAGGCCTCCGGTGAACGGGGAGAGGTTTATGTTGAACCAGGCGTTGGGCGCCCAGTCCATACCGAAACCGAGGTTGGTGTAGGCGGGGGAGAGGAAGCCTGACTTGAGCTTGGCCGCCTGCATCCAGGTCTGGCCGTCAGCAGGCTTGTTGTAGGTGTAGCCGTTGGCGAACTGGGAACGGAAATCGAAGGCCACCGAGTAACTCCACTTGGAGTCTTTCTTGGTCCTGTAAGAGAATTTGCTCTCCAGATAGATGCGGTCGGTGCTCCTCTGGATAAGGTCTTCCTTGTCTTCACTCCACAGCATGCCGTACTGCAGCTGGAGACGGTTCCCCCACGAGGCCAGGTCCTTGGCATAATCCGCCTTGGCGTCGAGTCCTGCATTGAATGTGAGATTGTTGAAGCCGCCGGCGGCCCAGTTGGTGAGCTGGGTCTGGTTGAAACCGAGGTCGAACACGAGCTCGTCGTTCCAGTTGCTGGGCTTGGGGGCCTGCGCCACTTCCTGGGGTGCCTCGGAAATGGCTTTTGCCGCCTCTGCAGCGGCGTCCTGGACGTTCTGCTGGGCGAAGGAGACGAATGCCGCCGAAAGAATCAGCGCAAGGGAGATAACTGTCTTTTTCATGTGCTAATATGCAATGGCGAACACCACCCTCCTGTCGGACGGCTTTCCGGAGAAGATGTCTTTGCCCTTCTCTTCGCAGACGTAACTGTCAACGGGAATGCAGCGAATGGTGGCCTTGGTGGCGTCCTTGATGGCCTGCTCGGTCTCGACGGTGCCGTCCCAGTGGCAGAGCAGGAACTTGCCGGTCTGGATCTTTTCCTGGAACTCTTCCCAGCTGTCGCACTTTTCGACGTGCGCCTCGCGGAAATCGAGGGCCTTGCGGTAGATGCTCTCCTGGATGTCTTCGAGAAGGGCGGGGATATGGTCCGCCACTTTCTCTATGGGCATGGTTTCCTTTACCAGGGTGTCCCTGCGGAAGACTTCCATGCTGTCACCCGCAAGGTCGCGTGCTCCCATGGCGAGGCGTACCGGCACGCCCTTGACTTCCCATTCGGCGAACTTGAAGCCGGGGCGGAGGGTGTCGCGGTCGTCAATCTTGACGCTTATTCCCTTGGCGGTCAGGGCCTTGCTTATCTCTTCGAACTTGGCGAGGACTGCGTTCCTTTCATCGTCGGTCTTGTAGATGGGGACCATTACGACCTGGATGGGTGCGAGGGACGGGGGAAGGATGAGGCCGTCGTCGTCGGAGTGGGCCATGATGAGAGCACCCATGAGACGTGTGCTGACGCCCCAGGAAGTAGCCCATGCGTACTGCAGGGAGCCGTCCTTGTCGGCGAACTGGACATCGAAGCTCTTGCCGAAATTCTGGCCGAGGAAATGGCTGGTTCCGGCCTGCAGGGCCTTGCCGTCCTGCATCATGGCCTCGATGGTCAGGGTGTCGAGGGCGCCTGCGAAGCGCTCGTTGGGGCTCTTGTGACCCACTATCACGGGCAGGGACATGGTTTTGCGGGCGAATTCGGCATAGACCTGGACCATCTGCTTAGTCCGGGCCTCGGCCTCTTCGGCAGTGGCGTGTGCGGTGTGGCCTTCCTGCCAGAGGAATTCGCTGGTGCGGAGGAACGGCCTGGTGCGCATTTCCCACCTCACCACGTTGCACCACTGGTTGCAGAGCACCGGAAGGTCTCTCCAGCTCTTGATCCAGTTCTTGTATACGCTCCAGATGATGGTTTCGGAAGTGGGGCGCACGATGAGCTCTTCTTCAAGCCTGGCGTCCGGGTCGACTACCACGCCCTTGCCGTCGGGGGAGTTCATGAGACGGTGATGGGTGACCACGGCGCATTCCTTGGCAAATCCCGCCACGTGCTCAGCTTCGCGGCTGAAGAAACTCTTGGGGATGAAAAGGGGGAAATAGGCGTTCTGGACGCCGGTTTCCTTGAACATCGCGTCGAGGGTACGCTGCATCTTTTCCCATATGGCATACCCGTAAGGCTTGATTACCATACATCCGCGGACAGCGGACTGCTCGGCCAGATCTGCCTTGACTACTATGTCGTTATACCACTTTGAATAATCTTCGGAACGGGGTGTTATTTCCTTCGCCATAATTTTTCTTGAATTTGTTGCGAATTTTTAGCAATTTTGCATCTAAATATAAAACGGACTCGAATGCCTGCTTGCGCACGCGTAGAGCAGCCGCAAATATACATAAAAAACATGAAAACCATGATACGAAGACTAATTCCCCTGGCGCTCACAGCCATACTGGCAGTTGCATGCGCCACTTCCGCAGAGTACGCCGGTTATCCCCGGTTTCGTGACGGAATCTACTATAAGACTTCCGCAGCCACTGCAGTACCCCTCAGCGACGAGGAGTTCGTCGCCCGTGCCCGCAGGGAGATAGAACGCCAGGCCGCCCTCAAGCGGGATACCCTCGTGCTGGTAGAAGACGGTTTCCGCACCAGGGTCGAAGACCTCGACGGCAACACCTACGGATACGGCTATTACGACTATTACGGTTATCCTTTCAGCTACGGCTACCCGTTCTCATGGAGGTATGGTTATCCGTACGGCTACAGCTGGTATTACGGGAATCCCTGGCGCTGGCGCAGCGGATGGGGCATGTACGGCTGGTACGATCCCTGGTACTATGACAGCTGGTACGGCCCCGGGTACTACAGCTGGTACGGTCCCGGGTATTACGGCGGCTGGTACGATCCCTGGTTCTATGACAGCTGGTACGGTCCCGGATACTATGGCTACTATGGCTACCGTGGCCGCTTTGACAACAATTATCATTACAACGGCAGCCGCGAAGGCATAAAGGGCGGCAATTACATCAGCGGCAGGGGCGCCGGCTCCATGTCGCGCACCGGCGGATACACCTCCGGCAGCGGCTACAGCGGCAGCACCGGCACCAGGTCCGGTTCCTACAACAGGTCGTCTTCTTCGTCGTCATCAAGGAGCGGAGGATATACCCGCGATTCCTCTTCAGGGGGCAGCTACAACCGCTCTTCCGGAAGTACTTCCACCCGCTCGTCCGGCAGTTATTCCGGCAGCAGTTCTTCCAGCAGCTCCTCATCGGGCCGCAGCTATTCCGGAGGTGGCGGCTCCTCTCGCGGCGGTAGTTATTCCGGCGGCGGCAGTTCCTCCGGCGGCGGCCACAGCGGCGGCGGTGGAGGCGGATCTTCACGCGGCAGGTAATTCCCCAACCATTAAATCGTTACAGACATGAAAAAGATATTCATTACCATACTTTTTGCCGGATTCTGCATTGCGGCTGGCGCGCAGACCATGTACGATGCCATCAACCTCGGCAGCAACAACTACTACGGCACCGCCCGTACCATGGGCATGGGCAATGCTGTAACCGCAGTGGGATGTGACCTGGGTTCGATCACCATCAATCCCGCGGGCTCGGCAGTGGCCGGATACTCGCAGTTCACTTTCTCTCCCGG
>JAILQG010000053.1 GCA_024699055.1 Bacteroidales bacterium | reverse complement strand
CTCGACTATGCGGGCGTCCGCGGCACCTACTGATCTTACACCCTATACGATGGATCATCGTCATGCCCATGGGCAATGTTCTTCAGATCAGATGTCGTGGACCGCGCCAACATCTATCCACGTTGCGGCGGACGGTCCCTTCGTCCTGTGTTCTGTGAGCGCTATCCTTTGGCTGCGGCCGATGTTGCTTCTATTGATATCGGCAGGGTGCTGGCCGCCGACGGCAATATCTACGCCGATGCCGCCTCTGCCAATGCGAATGGCGGCGGGGCCCGCGCCGTGATAGCCTACGTGGGCAGCATGCCGAACTACTTTGACAAGTTCCTCGCCATCGCGATAGAGGATGTGGACGACTCCTATCATTCTTGGGCCGATGCCCAGACGGCTGTTGGCACCTACGCCGGAAGCCACGCCATTACCATTGGCGGAACGCCCTACAACACCAATGCCGTCGGGACAACTTCTTACGACCAAGTGGCCAGCGATGTGAACGCTTCCTCCGCCACCCGCACAACGGGCGTCGTGAAGGGCTGGCGCCTGCCGTGCGTGACCGACTGGCGCTATGTGTTCGACGGACTTGGCAGGCAGAAGGCCGGGCTGACGCTGACGGCTAAAAATGGTACGACCGTTTACAGTAGTAATGCTACGCCCACCGACCCGTTAGGTGTCGAATACTATATGTTCTACTATAATGATGGTGATGCCAATGGTGCCAGTGCGTTGCGTGATGCTATCAATGCTGCCTGCGGTAATACAGCATTGCCGCTGTCTTACTACTGGACTAGTTCGGAGTATTCTGGAGGTAGCGCCCGCGCGTGGTTCTACGGTTTCAACTCCAGTGCATTCTTTTTCGACTATAAGACGAACGGCTTATATGTCCGCCCCGTCTTCGCCTACTGACCCTTAGCACCCATCAGACTCGTACGATATGAGAAAGTTTAACATATATGCCATGGCCGCGGCGCTGCTGGCGCTGGCGGGCTGCGAAAGGGGAATGGCTCCGGAGGGTGCGGGCGGAATCACCGTGCAGGCGTCCATCGGCACCATGACCAAGGTCTCCTACGACGGCAATACCACCAGCTTCACCGTCGGGGACCGGATTGCGGTCTATGCCTGGACGGGCAGCGCCGCCCAGGTCCCCGCCAAATGCGTGGTGAACGGCGAGGTTAACACCTTCGACGGCACGGCCTGGACTCCCGCCAATCCGATGGAGTGGGACGGACTCACCAAGGCTCACTACTTCCTGGGCATCATGCCCGTCGCCGCGGTAAGCGACTTCACAGCCGATCCTTACACGCTTAATCCGGCGGATTATACCGCCAGTGACCTGCTCATTGCCACCAGCCTGGACGGCATCACGCCCTCGGCTGCGCCCGTGGACCTGACCTTCACGCATGCCATGGCCAAGCTGAACGTGAACCTGAAGTTCCGCAGCGAATTCGGCGGAACGCCCACGGTAATCGGCGTCACTGTCAAGGCAAAGAAGACTGCCACGGTGAATTACCTTACCAAGGCCGTCACCGCTACGGGAGACGCTTCGGAGGTTGACATTCCCGCAACGGCCACCGCCGCCACGGGCTATGCCCTAGGCTTCAGCGGCCTGCAGGTGCCGCAGAGCGGCGTGACCACCGTCACCGTGACTATCGCCGGAAAGACATATGTGTATAAGTCCGCTACCGACATCCCGCTGGAGAGCGGGAAATACACCACCATGGGCCTGGTCGTAGGCAAGGACAAGGTGGAACTGGGCTCCGTAGAGGTCTCCGACTGGACTGCCGGGACTGATTTGCCCGGCGGCGAAGCCGTGATGCAGATCGTCCACGACTACGTTGATATGGGCGAGGTGGATATCAACGGCGTAACGAAGCACCTTTACTGGGCCACCTGCAACATCGGAGCGGACAATCCCTGGGACTATGGCGACTACTACGCCTGGGGCGCAACCGCCACCCAGACAAATTACGACTGGGCCAACTACCCCTTCATGCAGGCAGGACAGGCCGACTGGGATTACATTACCAAGTACACTTACGCCGACGGAAAGACTGTCGGCATTTGGTATGACAACGGCGGAAACTTCATCGGCGACGGCAAGACTTCGTTTGCAGACTATGATTATGCCGACGATGCTGCCCGCCAGATTTGGGGCGGCGACTGGCGCGTCCCCACGGACGCAGAATGGACGGCTCTGCGCGATGATGCCCTCTACGATTGGGTATGGACGGACGATTATCTAGGCGACGGCTCCAACCACTCTGGCAGGATTGTGACACGCAAAGACAACACCGGCCCCTGCTCGGGCAACAGTATCTTCCTTCCTACGGGCGGTGTCCGGAACGGTACCAGCCTCGACTATGCGGGCGTCCGCGGCACCTACTGGTCTTCCACCCTTTACGATGGATACTCGTCCTGCCCATGGGCAATGTTCTTCAGATCAGATGTCGTGGACCGCGCCAACATCTATCCACGTTGCGGCGGACGGTCCCTTCGTCCTGTGTTCTGTGAGCGCTATCCTTTGGCAGCAGCCGATATCGCTTCTATTGATATCGGCAAGGTGCTGGCCGCCGACGGCAATATCTACGCCAATGCCGCCCAAGCCTCCGCTGCCGGAACCGAAGCCCGCGCCGTGATAGCCTACGTGGGCAGCGTGCCGAACTACTTCGACAAGTTCCTCGCCATCGCGATAGAGGATGCGGACGTCAACTATTATGAATGGGCCGATGCCCATACGGCTGTCGGCACTTTCGCAGACAGTCACGCCATCTACATCGGCGGAACGAACTACAACAGCGATGCTATCGGAGGTGCCTTCTATGACCAAGTGGCCGACGACGTGAACGCCACCTCCGCCACCCGCACAGCGGGCGTGGTGAAGGGCTGGCGACTGCCGAGCGTGACCGACTGGCGATACATCTTCGACGGACTTGGCCGGCAGAAGGCTGGGCTGACGATTACTGCCGAGTACGGCAATACCATTTACAGCAGTAATGCTACTCCCAACGACCCGTTAGGTGTTCGTGGCCAAATGTATTACTATAAGGATGGTGATGCCTATGATGCCAGTTCGTTGCGTGCAGCCATTAATGCTGCCTGCGGTAATACAGCATTGAAGTCCTACCCCTATTGGAGTAGTTCGGAGAAGTCTAAAGAAAGCGGAATAGTGTGGGACTACGATTTCTACTTAGGTAATTTTTCGAGGTACGAAAAGGAGAACGACTTTTATGTCCGTGCAGTCTTCGCCTACTGACGCGGCGGGTGATATAACAGGCATGACGATTTGGCGTCATGAAGAAATATTTATACCTTTGTAAAATTTTTTATTAATTAATACAGTTTTATGGGAGCATTTCACGCATACGACATCCGGGGAATCTACAACGTTGATTTCGATAAAGATACCGCCTACAAGGTAGGTTATTTCCTGCCCGAACTGCTGAAAGCCGACAAGGTCCTCGTGGGCCGCGACTGCCGTCTTTCGGGCCAGGAGATTCACGATTATCTGATCAAGGGTATCACCGACGCAGGCGCCGACGTGGACGACATCGGCTACAGCAGCACTCCGCTGGTGTACTTCGGCACCGCCAATTACGGGTACAAGGCTTCCGTACAGATTACCGCCAGCCACAACCCCAGGGAGTACAACGGCATGAAGGTGAGCCGTGAGAATGCGCTTCCCGTGGGTCTGGACACCGGCCTGGGCCAGATCAAACAGTGGATCGACGAAGGCCGTCCCACTCCCGTTGCAGCCAAAAAGGGCGTTGTGAAGGAGATAGACATCAAGCCCGACTACAAGGCTTTCCTCCGCAAATTCAAGGGTGATTACTCCAATCTCAAGATAGCCTTCGACCTCTCGAACGGCATGGCTACGCTTTTCGCGAAGGACATTTTCGCGGGCGAGAACGCCGAATACCTCTTCGACGTCATGGACGGCAGCTTCCCGAACCACGAACCCAACCCGCTGGTCGCCAAGAACGTGGAGCCCCTCAAGAAGCTTGTCGCCGAGTCGCGTGCCGACATAGGCGTGATTTACGACGGCGACGCCGACCGCGTGATGTTCGTTGACGACAAGGCCCGTTTCGTGGCTCCCGACCTCATCATAGCCATGATGGCGCTGTATTTCTGCGACGAGAGGGGAGAGAAGAATCCCCGCGTGCTGCAGGAGATCCGCTCCAGCAAGGCCGTGGGCGAGTTCCTCGAAAAGAATTACAAGGCCGACGTGCACACCTGGCGCGTGGGCCGCGCTTTCGCGGCGCCCAAGCTGCGCGAGATCGACGGTCTCTGGGGCGGAGAGCTCGCCGGCCACTATTATTTCAAGGATTTCTTCTATTCCGACAGCGGTATGCTCTCCAGCATCATAGTGCTCAGGATAGTTTCCGCGCTCAAGAAGAAGGGCATCCGCTTCAGCGAAGAGATCGACTCCCTCGTCAAATACAGGAACTCCGGCGAGATCAACTTCCGCGTGGAAGACAAGGCCGGCGCCATGGAGGCTCTCAAGGCCCATTTCGAGGCCGGTGAAAAGCCCGAAAAGGTGATGGATTTCGACGGATACCGCCTCGAGTTCCCGCAGTGGTGGTTCAACGTGCGTCCGTCCAATACCGAACCTTATCTCCGCTTCATCTGCGAGGCTACCACCGACGAGCTCCTGAAGCAGAAGATTGACGAGGCTACCAAACTTATTGTGAACAACTTCGCCGGCACTCTTGCATAGGCCGGCACATTAAAGACTGACTGTTTTGATTATTGCAAAGATACTTGCGGTAGGACTGTTCCTGTTCCTTGGAGAAAACGGCATCGAGGTGGAGTATCCCGCCATCGAGGCGCCGAGGCCCATCGAGTTCGTCTCGCTTGAGGCTTCGACCGAGGTAGTTGAAGGCTACTGGTCCACGACCGAACTCAATTCATACAATATTCCCCTGGACAGCCTGCCCGAACGTACTCTGATACGTCTCGAAGACGGTTTCAGCTGCCCTTACGGCAAGAATGTGTTTTCGCATTACGGCAGGCGGCGCGGCCGCAACCACAACGGAGTGGACATCCCGGTACCTCCCGGTACCGAGGTGGTTTCCGCGTTCCCGGGCGTGGTGCGCCTGTCCACCTACCACAGGGGCTACGGCAACATTATTATCGTAAGGCATTCCAACGGCCTCGAAACGGCATATGCGCATCTTTCCGAACGCAAGGTGAAATCCGGAGACATCGTGTCGGCCGGAGAACTCATCGGGCTCAGCGGCTCCACCGGCCGCTCCACAGGTCCGCATCTTCATTTCGAGACCCTCTATTGCGGCCACTCTTTCGACCCCGAAAGCTTCATCGACATCAAGAACGGCACCCTCCTGCAGAGCCCGTTCTTCATGCTCCGCCGCGAGAACCTCGACTGACCAGGCACGGAAATAAAAAAGCAACGCGTTGAATTTCAACGCGTTGCTTTTGTTTGCGCCCCTTGAAGGACTTGAACCTACGACCCCCTGATTAACAGTCAGATGCTCTAACCAACTGAGCTAAAGAGGCATTTCCCTGACGCCGTAGCGATTCGGGACAGCAAAGGTAGTACAAAAAAGTAATTGTACAAAATTTTTTAAGGGTTTTTTGCTATCTTTGTACGATATGGATATAGAACTTCTGTCCAAAATGATTGGAGAACTGGTCATGGACCACCAGGAGGTTGGGCTCCCGGGGCTCGGGACCTTCATATCGGAGTTCGTTCCCGCCAGTTTCTCCGACAGAGGCTATACCATCAATCCGCCTTACAGGCGTGTCACTTTCGTTCCGGGCAAGGCGCAGGACGATTCCCTCGTGCAGCTGTATGCCCGTAGCAACGACATCGACCCCGATCAGTCTAAAGCCATCATCCAGCATTTCCTGGAGAGCACCAAGAAGGTGCTCATGGACCGCAAGACGGTGGTGTTTCCGGGGCTGGGCCGCCTGAGGGCCACGCGCGAGAACAACTTTTTCTTCATTACCGACGAAACCCTCGACATCTACCCCGACGGCTTCGGGCTCCGGCCCATCAGCCTCAAGAATCACGAGGAAACGCCCGCCGAAGTGCACCATGTGGTGTCGTCCCTGGCCGACATCCTGGTAGAGCCCGCAGAATCGCAGGAAGTGCCGGTTGAAGTTCAGGAAGAGCCGGTTGAAGTGCGGGAAGAGGCTGCCGAAGTACAGGAGGAACTGGCCGCCAGGACGGAATACGCCGAGCCGGCCATAAGTGTAAAGAAGCCCGAATACGTCGCGCCGACGGCCGCGCTCAAGCGCAAGGAATACTCGTCTCCCGAGGCCAAGGTCAAAAGAAAGGAGTATTCGCGCCCGAAGACTAAGACGAAAATCCACATCAACAAGTGGGTGTGGCTCGCTCCGCTGATCGTCGTGCTGGTGGCCGCAGTAGCCCTCGCGGTGTTCATGCTGCTGGTCCATGTTGCGCCCGACTTCATCGATTCCATACTCTACACCCCGGAGGAACTCCGCATCATAAACTACTAGCGAATGTTTTCCCTCGTTTATCCCTCCGAACCGGCGCCGCTGCTGGGCACCATGGTGAACAACGCCGAAATGATGCCCGTGACCGAGCCCGGGGGGCTCGTCGTGGGAAGGGCCTGCAGGGATTTCATCCACGGTGGAAGCCTGCTGCTGCATCCAGTGGTGCATCTGCATATAATCAACAGACAGTCAAAGATTTACCTGCAAAGGCGCGGGCTGGAGAAAAAGCTCTATCCGGGCCTTTGGGACACCGCGGTAGGCGGGCATGTGGCCTATGGCGAGCAGATGGAGGAGGCGCTTTACAGGGAGGCGGCCGAGGAGTTGGATTTCCGGCATTTCAATCCCGTACTCATCAAAGTTTACGAGTTCGAGGGAAAGAACGAGAGGGAGCTCATAGGCGTTTATGCGGCCATTTCTTCCAAGACCCCGAAACCCGACGGCTTCGAGGTTACCGAAGGCCGCTGGTGGACGGACGAAGAGATCCGCGACGTCATGGGCTCGGGCCTGCTCACTCCCAACTTCGAACAGGAGTACAGCCAGATAAAGGACACTTTGTTCTCACTGCTATGAGCGATATCGACAAATTCATAAAAGACCAGCTTTCGGTATGGCCCCTGGCAGCCGCCAATTTCAGGGCCGTAAAGAATTCTGAATACAGGGAATTCACCGTCGGGGGCCTCAGGGTCAAGGCGCAGCTCAATCCCTGCCGCATCGCGTCTTCCACCGCGGAGACCGATCCCGAGACGATAGCCGCCCGCAAGTGTTTCCTCTGTGCCCACAACCGCCCGAAAGAACAGTTCCATCTCAAGTACGAAGGCAAAAAGGGGAGGATGTACAATATCCAGGTGAATCCCTTCCCCATCTTCAGGGGACATCTGGTCATAGTCCGCGCGGAACATATGCCGCAGACCATCTGGCATCATTTCCCGGATATGCTGCTGTTCTGCAGGATGTATCCCGATTTTACGGCCTTCTACAACGGTCCGGCGAGCGGCGCTTCCGCTCCCGATCACCTGCATTTCCAGGCCTGTCCCCGCAGGAGCCTTCCTCTCGAAGATCAGGTGGACGCCTTCCTGGACAACCCGGGAAAGCCCCTTGCGGTTACGCAGGATGCGTCTCTCTATAAATTCGACGGCTTCACCAGGGGAGTGTTTGCGCTCAAGGCCGGCACCCAGAAGAGCATGGCGAAGCTCTGCTACCGCCTGCTCGAATGTTCGCCCAGGACGGAAGGGGAGAATGAACCCCGTTTCAACCTCTACTGCTGGTACAGGGACAATGAATTCCGCACCATCGTGGTGCTGCGCTCGAAATACCGGAGCCATCATTATTCCAGCAAGGGTGAGGATCATCTCACCATCAGCCCCGGCGCCACAGAGATGGCCGGGATGTTCATCGCTCCCAGGAAGGAAGACTTCGACAAACTGACCGGCACCCTCCTGGAAGAAATGATGGATGAAGTGTCGATCAGCGCCGAACAGGAGAAGATGGTCGTCTGGCGCCTTACCCGCACCCAGCCCCTCATCGACGTGGGCATCATGGCGGCCACGGAAATCAGCTTTGAAATCATTTCCGACGGGGCGGGCCCGCAGCGGGTTTCCTGGTCCGACGGCCGCATAAACTACAACGGGGCCCTTTACGACACCCTTACTTTCGACGCGGTCACCCGTTCTACCCTTTTCGCCGAGCCCACCTTCATCCTGCACGACATGCCCATCGGCATCGATTTCCACTGGCAGCAGAAGATCACCCGCCGCTTCGCAGGACGTCTCAGCTTCATCGTGGAAGGCGACAAGATACGCGCCGTGAACACCATAGGTGTGGAAGATTATCTGCTCAGCGTCATTTCCAGCGAGATGCTCTCCGAGGCTCCCCTCGAATTCCTCAAGGCGCACGCCATCATCTCGCGCAGCTGGCTCATGCGCAACCTACGCTCGCACGAGGGCTTCGACGTGTGCGCTGACGACCACTGCCAGCGTTACCAGGGGCTTGACCGCGCCGCAGGCCCTACCGTGAGGGATGCGATAGACCAGACATGGGGACAGCTCCTCACCTACGGCGGCGAAATCTGCGATGCCCGCTATTCCAAGTGCTGCGGCGGCCGCACGGAGCTGTTCAGCACCTGCTGGGAAGACAAGGATTATCCGTATCTGCCCAGCGTGGAGGATGAATACTGCGCCGCGGCCACCCCGGAAATCCTGCGGAAAGTGCTGCAGGACTACGATCTGGCCACGGACGATTTCCTCAGCTGGACCGCCCGCTACTCCCGTGCCGCCCTCTCCGACCTGGTGAAGCGCCGCACCGGCATCGATTTCGGGGAAATAAAGGCCCTGGAAGCCGTCAAGAGGGGACCTTCCGGCCGCATCAAGTATCTGCGCATTTCCGGCAGCAAAAAGACCGAAGTGATAGGCAAGGAACTAGCCATCAGGCGCGCCCTCAGTGAAAGCCATCTCAAGAGTTCCGCCTTCGACGTGGAATGGGATGGCGACGAATGTATACTTCGGGGTCGCGGATGGGGACACGGCGTTGGTCTCTGCCAGATAGGCGCGGCGGTAATGGCCTCGAAGGGCATTGACTGCGCCGGAATCCTGGCTCATTATTACCCCGGAGCCATAATCAACGGAAGCCATGAGTAAGGACAGATCTCCATGGATGTGGGTTCCTACGCTCTATTTTGCGGAGGGGATACCCTATTTTCTGGTAAACGTGGTGTCGGTCACCATGTTCAAGCGGCTGGGCATGGACAACGCCTCCCTGGCGGCGCTCACGTCGCTGCTGTATCTGCCATGGGTGATAAAGCCGCTCTGGAGCCCCCTGGTGGATGTGGTAAAGTCGAAGCGCTGGTGGATACTCGTGATGCAGGCGGCCATGACCGTGTGTTTCGCTGCGCTCGCGCTGTCGCTTCCCCGCGAAGTGGGGAAACCGGTCGGGGCGTTCGTGCCGGCGCTGGTCATCTTCTACATCTCCGCCATGCTTTCCGCCACCCATGACATAGCCGCCGACGGCTTCTATATGCTTGCGCTGGACGACCACAGGCAGAGCCTTTTCGTGGGCATACGCAGCACGTTTTACAGGATTGCCAGCGTGTTCGGCCAGGGCGTCATCGTGGTAGTCGCGGGACTGCTCGAGACCAGGTACGGCAACATCCCGCGGGCGTGGATCTACACTCTCCTCGGGTCGTCGCTGCTGCTTCTGCTCATAACCCTGTGGCATACTTTCGCGCTCCCGTCGGAGGAAAGGCCTGCAGAGGCCGGCACTGCCGCCGAAAAGCGCAATTTCGCCGGTGCATTCAGCAGCTTTTTCAAAAAGCCGGGGGTGTGGCTGGCCATCGCGTTCATGCTTCTGTACCGTCTGCCGGAGGCCCTTTCCGTCAAGATGCTCACTCCCTTCATGCTGGATCCACAGTCTGCAGGCGGCCTTGGCATCACAACTGCGCAGAGCGGTCTGGTGTACGGGACGGTGGGCGTCATCGCCCTTACCATCGGAGGCATCCTCGGCGGTCTTTTCGCAGCCCGTGTGGGCTTGCGCAAGTCATTGTGGCCCATGGCTTTGAGCCTTGCCCTCCCGTGTGCGGTGTACCTGTACATGGCCATTGCCCAGCCGGCGGAACTCTGGAAGATATATGTCTGCGTGGCCTTCGACCAGTTCGGCTACGGTTTCGGTTTTACGGCCTACATGCTGTACATGATGTATTTCAGCGAGGGCGAGTACCAGACTTCCCATTATGCCCTGTGCACGGCCTTCATGGCCATGAGCATGATGATCCCCGGATTCTTCGCCGGCTGGCTCCAGCAAAGCCTCGGCTATACCGGGTTCTTCGTGCTGGTGATGATCTGCTGTATTGCCACCATCACGGTGACGGCATTCATCCCCCGGACCATTAAATACGAATACGGCAAAAAATAATTCCCGGATAATTTTTACATTTAGCATGATTTATCGTCTATAGAATAAAGAACACTAAAAACATGAGCACCATGAGAACATTCTTCAAACTCGCATTGACCGCTGCAGCAGCTGCAGCCCTTGCACTTTCTTCCGTTGATCTCAGTGCCCAGTCTCGCGGGGGAGGCAGCTCCCGAAGCGGTTCGAGCAGCCGTTCTTCCAGCAGCAGTGTTTCCCGCTCCAGCTCGGGCAGTTCTTCCGCAAGCATTTCCCGCTCAAGCGCTCCCACCCGTTCGTCCGGCAGCATCTCCAGCTCGTCCAGCGCTTCCCGTTCATCCGGCAGCGTCTCACGTTCCTCCTCACCTCAGGTGAACAGGGGCAGCCAGAGCACTACCAGGGCCCAGGGCGGCACCATAAGCTCCTCGAGGAGCTCCAGCAGCACCAGCGGCCTTTCCCGTGGTTCCGACGTGACCGGGAAGAGCAGCAGTAGCACCCGCAGCAGCGGCAGCACCGCCAGCAGGGGATCTTCCAGCTCCAGCTCACGCAACGGCGGCACCTCCGTCACCAGATCCTCCGGCACTTCCGGCAACTCAGGCCTTACCAGGGGCGAGAGCGTCCAGAATGCAAAGCCCTCCAAGTCCTCAAGCGACGATAACAGGGGTTCCGTCACCACCAGCACCAGCGGCCGCAACTACGGGGTAGGTTCGTCCTCCCGCGGCTACAACACCGGTGACAGCTACAACCGCCAGACCCAGGGTCCTCCCTCCAACGAAGTCCGCTTCGACGACCACGGCAAGCGCGTACATCCGCACGACCGTCCTTTCATGGACTGGGACCGTCCCGGCCACTTCTACGGAGGAGCCCCCCACTACTTCGGGTACAGGGTCCGTTACCTGCCCCACTACAGAAGGGTAAGATACTGGGGTATCGACTACTACTTCTACAACGACATCTGGTATAGGTACTATCTCGGTCACTATGTGATCTGCAGGCCTCCCTACGGAATAGGATTCGCCCATGACCTGTACCATCTCGAGCTTGACGTGATCAGGTTCGCCTACTACAACAACGTTTACCGTTCCTATCATATTATCAACAGCAACTACGACACCATCCTCGAGCAGAACCGTATCATTGCCGAGAACAACGCCATCATCGCGGCGCAGAATGCAATGATCGCGGCACAGCAGGCAACTCCCGCACATATCGGGGCCGCAACTCCGCAGGTTGAGGATATCAACGCCCTCAGGAGCCTCGAATCCTACAACCTTGCTACCAGGCTCGGACTCGTCCAGAGCTATGCGGCTGCAAGCCAGGAGTACTACTACGACGACGGAGTGTTCTTCATCAAGGGCGGCGACGGAGAATACAAGGTGATAGTTCCCCCCGCAGGAGCTCTCATCAAGGCCCTCCCCGACGACTACGAGACTGTAAAACTGGCCGACAACAACCTTTACTACAAGGTTGACGACACCATCTACCGCATGACGGTAACCGACGGAGTTCCGTACTTCGAGGTCCTCGGCCAGCTCCAGGATAACACCGTAGTTATGAAATAAGGGACATCCTTAAAAGATTATCCGCAGACCCGGAGGCGAGATACTCGACTCCGGGTTCGCTTTTTCCGGCCGGAATGCCGTTTTCGGCCATGACATCGGCGAGGCGCCTGGCGACTGCAGGGGCGGGATCTATGAAACGCGCGTCGGGATGGCCGTCTTCGGCCGCTACTTTGCGAAGAGTATCCAGCAGGAAGGGGTAGTGAGTGCAGCCCAGGACGATGCGGTCGGCTCCCTCGTCGAGCAGGGGAGCGAGGCTAGCCCGGACGACCTGCTCGGCATGAGGCCCGGAGAGTTCCCCATTTTCCACCAGTTCCACAAATCCGTTGCCCACCCGTTCTTCGATGCGGACTTCGCCTTCGAAGCGGCCTTTGGTCGTGAGATACTTGCTGCCTTTGAGGGTGCCGGCGGTGGCCAGGATGCCTATCACGCCCGTTTCGGTGCCGAGCGCCGCGGGCTTGACGGCCGGTTCCATGCCTATGAAGGGAATGGGATACTCCGCCCTCAGCGTTTCGATGGCTGCGGCAGTGGCGGTATTGCACGCAAGCACCATGGCATCTGCGCCCCTCCAGAGGAAATAGTTGGTGATGCGGCGGAGCCTGTCCTGGATATATTCCGGCGTTTTTTCGCCGTAAGGACAGTGGGCGTTGTCGGCAAAGTAGATGTAGTGCTCCTGGGGGAGGAGTTTGCGTATCTCATGGAAAACGCTCAGACCTCCGACTCCCGAATCCATTATGCCGATAATCGCCATGGCAGTACAAATATAGTCAATTTCAGGCTTTCAGGCCCTTGAAAACGTTTAGTAAACGGAATGCCGCCACATAGTTTCCTCCGAGCAGGCGGAAGAGGAAGTATTCGAACCTGTAGCGGGCGATGTGGCTGCGGCGGAAAACCTCCAGCAGCCCTTTCTTGCCGGAGAGAAAGACGTTGAATCCGCGCTTCTCCTGCTGTCCGAAGGGGCTTATGTCCAGCAGGGCCCGGTTCACCATCACACATATGCGCTGTTCGAAAACGGCGCGGTCGGCATCTTCCGAGGCGTTTTCGTTGCGGAAAGAGAGCAGCGAATCCGCGACCTTGATGCGGTCATAGGCCTTCCTGGTGTTTCTGGAACGGGTGATGCTGCCCTCGCGCACCAGCACGTCGTATGAGGGCCGGTTGGAGACGTGGCAGCTGTCCGCCATGAAAAGGGCCCTGGGAATGAGTTCGGAATCCTCGAAGAAGATTCCTTCCATGAAGCTGAGGCCTTTGTCCTGAAGGAAGCCCCTGCGCCAGATGTACATGGTGGCGCAGTCGAGCCATTTGAGGGAGCGGAAGACTTCCGCGGGGCTTCCGCCTTCGGGAAGGACGTTCCTGAGAGGGCCGGTGCCGTTGTTCCTGGCCGCGACGGAAATGTAGTCGCAGGGATGGTCCTTAATCGTTGTGCAGGCCCATTCCGCCGACCCCTCGGTGAGGGAGTCGTCGGAATCGACGAACCATACGTAATCGCCCTTCGCCACCCGCAGGCCGGCGTTCCTGGCGGCGCTCAGGCCGGCATTCTCCTGCGAGATCACGGTGATGCCCGGATGCTCCCCGGCCAGTTTCCGTGCAAGGGCGGGACTGCCGTCGGTGGAGCCGTCGTTCACGATGACAATCTCGGAGTCGCCTCCCAGGCAGGAAAGCACGCACTTCTCCAGGTAGGCTTCGGTGTTGAAGACCGGTATGATTATGCTCAGGGTCATCTGCGGAAGAGTTTTTTCAGGAAATAGGTGAACTTCGCAAATGCTATCTGCCATGCGGGAGTGCCCATGTAGTGGCGATAGTAGTAGCAGTCGCTCTCGAAGGCCATCTGCCTCCGCTTCAGGGCGTCGAAGTACCTGGCGGTGGTCGCCTCATGCTCGTGGAGCACGCTCACCGAGGGGAGATACCACTCACCCCGGCCTATGCTTTTCATGCGCTCGGCGAGTATCGCTTCCTCGGCATAGAGGAAAGTTGCGGGGTCCATGCCGCCGCAGGCGCGGAAGTCTTCGCCCCTTGCCATGAAGAAACAGCCCGACACCAGGTAGCAGGGGCCCTCCGGGCTGTCCGGAACCGTTTCGAACCTGGCCTTGTGCTTTGCCTTCGACATGAACAGGTTGCTCCAGTAGATTGCCACGTGTCTGTGCCAGAAAGTCCTGTAGGGATGCGGGCTCTGCTGCTTGCCGTCCGTACCGGTCACGCGCGGACCTATCACGCCGAAATCCGGAAGCCCGGAAAGCCTGGCGGCCATGTCGTCGACCACGGAGGAGCTGGTAAACACTATGTCGTTGTTCGCAAAGAGATAGAAATCCGCCTCGGGGAAAAGGGCGGCCCCGGCGTTGTTGCCTCTCGCGAAGCCGGCGTTCCCTTTCATTTCCAGCACTTTGCAGCCTTCCGGGAGGCCCTTGCGCAGGGCTGCGGCGCTCTCTGCCGTGGAGCCGTTGTCCACCACCACGACCTCGTGCGGGGCGGAGATCTTGCTCAGCTCCTCCCTCACGAAAGCGATGGTCTTCTCCTCGCTCTTGTAGTTTATGACTATTGCCGCTATCACTTTTTCCTGAACAGTTTGCTGAGCATTCCCGTGTACTTTATCCAGCGTCTCCTAACGTACAGCCACGGGGCCATGAGCTTCATTTTGCGGTACTCGGCCCTGGTGAAATACACCTCCATGGAGCGGTCGATATCGGTGAGATCGTAGGTGTGGACCGATTTGGTGAACACTTCCTTGTAGTAGAGGTCTGTGAGCCAGCCGTACAGCTCGCCTTTGACCTTAATGAATGTGTCCAGACTAATCCTGCCCTTCTTCCTGAGGGCGTTGAGAATGTCGAGATAGTCGATGGCGAAGGTGCGGAAGATATTGTATCCACCCTTCCCCCTGTCGTCCGGCCGTGTGGCGAACGGGACGTTGTCGATTACATAGCGGGATTCCTGCCTCATCTCGAAGAGCAGGGAAGTGTTGGGGAACATCTTGTCGTACTGTATCGATTCCAGCGCGGGCTTGTCGATGTCCCATACGCATATGCCTGCCATCCAGCTGGACCAGTACGACATGCTGGCCACGAAGCTGTCGAAGTTCTCGCACTCGATCAGCGGACCGCCTTTCAACAGGCCGGCGCAACAATAGATAATGGGCTTTTCGTCCTTGTACTTCTCCGCCAGGTCGAGCCAGTGCTGAATGGCTCCCGGCAGAAGCACCTCGCGGTGATTCAGCACCTTGCACAGCTGTCCGCGGCCGAGTTTTACGGAATCTATGATGTTGAGGAATCCCTGAGAAGTAGTGCGGCGGTAGGTGAAGTTTGGGTAATCAAGCCCCGCGACGGCTTTCTCCAGCTCGTCCGAAGGACCGTTGTCGGTCATGACCACCTCGAAGCAGTCGGGATCGCAATCCTGGGAATAAATGCCTTCCAGCGCTGACAGGGCCCACCTGACCGTGCCGTTGGAGGGTATGCATATGGACAGTTTCAGACCTTCCTTCATTTCTTTTTGATTGAATCTGCGAATCTCTTTATGCCCTCTTCGAGCCCGATGGGATGGAAATCGATGAGGGTGCCGATCTTGGTGCAGTCGAGCACGATCGAATCCACGTCGACGTTCCGTTTCCCGACATATTCCACCTTGAGAGGGCTGTCAAGATGCGAGCCCAGGATGGAGAGGACCTCGTTCACCTGGTAGCCCTTTCCGCTGCCGACGTTCACCGTCTCGCAGGAGAGGCCGCTACCTATGAGCCGGAACACCGCATCCGCGAGGTCTTCCACATAGATGTAGTCCCTCACGGCCTTGCCGTCGCCCCATATCTGCAGCACCTCTCCCCGGAGGGCCTTGCCGGCGGCGACTGCGATGAGCCCCTGCTTTCCGTCGGGACTCTGCCCCGGGCCGTAGGCGTTGGACGGCCGCAGGATAAGGTAGTCCAGCCCGGAACGGCGGTGCTCGAAACCTATCAGGTCTTCCATGATGCTCTTGGATAGGCCGTAATAGGATACGGGTTCGCGCCTGTCCTCCTCGCGGTGGGGACGGCCTCCGCTGTTTCCGTATACCGCTCCGCCGGTAGAGAAGAAGACGAGTTTCACCTTCTTTTCGGCGCAAAGCCTGAACAGGCTTGCGGAGGGATTGATGATGCGTTCGGTCTCTTTCAGGAAATGCTCGAGGGAGCTGCCGGGAATCAGGGTGGAAACCAGATGCACGGCGACGTCGACTCCGTAGCGGTCGATGACGTCCGCGATCAGGGCGGTGTCGTAGAGCGTGCCGCGGACAAGCTCGAACCTGCCGGTGAACGGCTCCAGTCTCGAGAGGTCGGCCGTTTCGGGTTCGAGTATCACTACCCTCCAGCCGTTGTCGCCGAGGAATCTCTTTACCAGTGAGGCTCCGATGAATCCGGCTCCGCCTAATATCAGTATCGTCTGCATAATCTTCTGTCAAAAAAATGTGTGGCGCTTATGAGGCGTCCGAGTGTATGTGTGATGCGGCTGTCTGCGGCGGCTTCGCGCCCGTCGCGGGGAAGTTCCAGACCGCTGAAATCCACGCTGGGAAACTCGGCGCCGTAGTTTTCTTTTATCTTGTCCCTGATGAAAGCGTTGAACTGCCTTACGAATGCCTTTTTCCAGCAGCCAGGCAGATGCATCCGCGTCCCGATCCATTCTTTCAGCGGCTGGCAGGACCGCATGAAGGCCAGGAGGGTCTCCAATCTTTGCGATTCGTTGACACTCCAGCGGTACATACAAAGCGGCGCTTCGTAACGGTACACCCGCAACTTCTGCGCGGCGAGCACGTTGAAATAGTAGTCAGCCGAAGGATAGGCCTCCTCCTTCCATCCGCCGAGGCTGAGGATTGCGTCCCTGCGGAACAGCACGCCTGTCGGGGCATCGGGATTGCCCGGGAGATAATCGCGCATGCGAAGCCTGAAGACGGGCTCCGCCTTCAGCGTTGGATATTCGGGGACGTCCTCCGAAAAACGCAGCTTTTTCGGGTAAAGACAGTCGATATCTGGCTTGTCCGACAATATGCGCATGCATCTGGAAAGGAATTCGGGATGAAGCAGGTCGTCGTCGTGCACCATCGCGAGGTATTCGCTCTTGCAGAGCTCGACGATGCGGTTCCAGTTGCCGGTCATCCCAAGATTTTCGGAGTGTTTGTAATAGACTATCCTGTCGGAGCTGAGGGAGCTCACGTAGGCCTCCGTCTCATCGCCGCGCTCGGGGTTGTTGTCGCAGATGAGTATGTCGTAATCGTCGAAACCCTTCTGGGCCAGGGCGCTTTCCACTGTTGCCCTGAGGGTGACGGTGCGTTTGTATGTTGGAATGGCTATAGTTACCTTATGGGGCACGGGAGTGCCGCACACTGGAATGGAAGGGGTCCCGGAGTAACGCGCGAAGTTGTCGTGCGGGGTCATGAGCCACTTAATGACCTTTTCCATTCTTCAGTGTTTTAAGATGGTTGAATCCGTACTGGACGAAGCGCGGAAGGCTTACGTCCAGGTCTTTCAGCACCCAGCGCGGCCAGTACCAGTTGTTGTAGCAGAGCTGCACTATGCCCTGGACGAGCACGACTCCCCACAGCCCCAGCGACGTGAACTTGAGCGAGAGGAAGGTGAGCAGGGCGATGACCCCGCCGCTGATGAGCCCCGCCTCCACGAAAGGCACCTGGTTCTTGGTGGTGATCAGGGTTGCGAAGAGCCCGTGGTTGCCTTCCAGGGCGACTATTATCAGATAGACGGCGCAGAGCGATGCGGCCGGCAGGTGAGTCTTGGAATGGATGAGCGAGAGCGCCGGCTCTCCGAGGAATACCACCGCAAGGGTGCCTGCGATGACTATCACCCAGTAGACGAGCATGGAGAACGAGAACAGCCCTTTCAGCTCTTCGGTCTGCCCGGTCACCCGGTAATTGGAGAATACGGGCATATAGGAATTCGCCAGTATGACCGCGACTCCCGAAATGATGGTGGACAGCTGTATGAGCAGGCCGAAGCTGCCCGATACCGCCAGGGGAAGGAACAGCCCGACCAGGAAGAGTCCGAGCTTGTTTATGGCATAAGAACCGACCAGGTTGATGCCCATCCTGCGGGCGTTGTACCAGATGGTGCGGAAGGTTTCGGAAATCTCTTCCTTTGTGATTTCAAAGGCGGTTTTGGCCTTCAGCTCCGGAGTGAAGTACACCTTGTAGCAGTAGAAACGCTGCACGAACGGGGCGAGCAGGTTCGCGATAACCACCGAGAACAGGCCCATGCCCATGTAGAGCATGGTGACGTTGAGCACGATCTGCACCACTCTCGTAAGTATGGTGGCCTTGCTGGATTCCGCTATCATGCCGCTTCCGGTGAGCAGGGTGGTGTAGTAGGAATAGTAGAAGTTGAAGAAGACCGAAACCGAGTAGATGAGCCATATCCACAGCGAGCCGGACACGGTCACGAAGCCGTCGGTGACGAAATAAATATACGCGGTTCCGGCCGTGAGCATGATGGCCAGGGCGGCCAGGGACAGTCGGCTGTACACCTTCCTGGCAGTTTTCAGCAGCACCGCCAGCAGGCGATAATTCACCTCGCCGCTTTCATTGTGCTCCACTCCCTCCTTCAAAAGAGTCTGGGCGCCGCTGCTCACGTACGAGAAATTGCGTCCGAACTGGGGCCCGAAACCGAAGTCAATGAGCATCACGATGCTGCTCACGGTGGCCATGAGGTAGTTCATGCCCACCTCTTCCGGCGACAGCATATGCAGGACGAAGGGCATTATGATGAGGCTCGTGGCCAGAGAGAAGAACTTGGCCGTGTAGCTCCATGCAATGTCTTTCCTGGATATGTCTATGTTCGTCCGGGGCATCAGAATGGGGATACGAAATCTTTCAGTTTGGGGAAGGTGAGGTCGCGTCCGGAGCGGACAGGAGAGCTTATGCCCCAGTCGAATCCGAACGAGAAGGCGTCTATGCCCGAGTCGCGCTCCCTGTCATAAACGGAAGTCTGGGCGTAGTTGCAGATACTGCCGTCTTTGAGCGAGAGGAAGCCGTGTGCGAAGCCTTTGGGAATGTAGAGGCAGTTGCCGCCCTTTGCGTCGAGTTCCATGGAAAAGAACCTGCCATACGTTCCGGAGGCCTTCCGCAGGTCCATGACGACGTCGAGGACACAGCCTCTGCTGACATACACCAGTTTGGTGTGGTCGGACGGGGGAATCTGGAAATGCATGCCCCTGAGGACGTTTTTCCGGTTCACGGAATAGTAGAATTCGCAGAAACCGGTCTCCAGCCCGTTTTCCAGGAACAAATCTTTTGTGAAGGGCTTCACGAAGCATCCGCGTGCATCCCTGAAAACGTTGTTCTCAAGAATGTACAGCCCTTCGAATGGTGTTTCCCTGACGGTCATTTTTCTATGGTTTTAAGCCAGTCCATTGTTTTTTTCGTGCCTTCGGCAAAGCCGATGCCAACCTTGAAGCCGCAGTCGTGAAGCAAGGGAGAGGCGTCGTATGCCGACAGCGGGAGGTCAGTGCCCGTGAAAGGCACGTCTCCGAAGTGAGGCGTGGCTTCGGGGGCGCAGGAAGACAGCATCTCCATGATGAACTCCTTGAGCGGGCGGGCGCTGCCGCTGCCTATTACGTATTCGCAGAAGGGACGGCCCTTTTCTGCGGCCAGGAAGAACGCCCTGGCTACGTCGCTGACATACACGAAGTCGTAGTTCTGCGTGCCCGACGTGAATTCGAGCGGCTCGCCCGCGATGACTTTCCTGAGCGTGGTGTTCACGAACCTCGGGGACAGCTCCCCGACGCCGTATGCGTTGGTGATTATCGGCCAGACGAGCTCGATGCCGGTTTCCGCCGCCGCCACTTTGCACATGCCGTGGGCAAGGAATTTGGCGAGGCTGTAGATGTTTGCCGGGGAGGGCGTGGCGCCCTGTCCGTGTACGGAACCCTCCACCTCGTATTCCATTATGCTGCCGGCGCCTACGAATCTGGTGCAACCCAGTTCCTTCGAGGCCTTAAGGCACTCCACGGTGTTCCTGACGTTCTGCATCTGCAAGTCGTAATCGGCCCTTGCCGGTCCTGCGGAACCCGCCCATGCGAAATGGACGAAGGTGTCGAAGGGGCCGTGCTCCGCCAGGGCAAGCAGGGCCACGGTGTCGGCTATGTCGCACTGCACGTACTGCAGGTTGGGGTGGGCCTTGAGCCTTGACGGCGAGGGAGCCATGTCCAGGGCAAGCACGCGCTTCCCCCTGTCCAGGAACTCCTGTACCGTATAACTGCCGACAAAACCGTCGGCGCCGCTTATGATTACGTTCTGCATCAGATGTTCGGAACTTCCTGTTCCCACTTTTTCCACGGGGCCATTCCTGCCTTGAGGAGGGATTCCAGCTTCTGCTTTTCGCGGAGGTTGTCCATGCACTGCCAGAAGCCTTCGTGGACATAGGACATCAGCTGCCCTTCGGCGGCGAGCCTTTCGAGGGGCTCGCGCTCCAGCACGCAGTCGTCCCCGCCCAGATAATCGAAGATTTCGGGCTGGAAGACCATGTAGCCTGCATTGATGGGGGCGCGGTCGCCAATGCTCTTTTCGCGGAACGAAGTGACGGCGAAATCTCCGCCTATGTTGAGGACGCCTTTCTCCTGGGCCAGCTTAACTGCCGTGAGAGTGGCGATTTTGCCGTGCTTCCTGTGGAAAGCCAGCAACTTGTCGATATCGACGTCGCATACCCCGTCGCCATAGGTCATGAAGAAGGGCTCGTTTCCCACATAATCCCGGATGCGGGCGATGCGGCCTCCGGTCATGGTGTTGTAGCCCGTGTCGACCACAGTGACCTTCCATGGCTCGCAACGGCTCGAATGGACGGTCATCTCATTCTTTCCGTCGCGGAAGTCGAAGCTTACGTCACTGTTGTGGAGGAAGTAGTTGGCGAACCATTCCTTGATGTATTCCTGCCTGTATCCGGCGCAGATGATGAATTCGGTATGGCCGTAAGCGGCATACTCTTTCATGATGTGCCACAGGATCGGCTTCCCGCCGATTTCTATCATCGGCTTGGGCTTGAACTGGCTTTCTTCGCTGATGCGGGTGCCGAAACCGCCTGCAAGAAGGACGACTTTCATATTATCGTGAGTTTGTGAATTCTATAATCTTGTCTGCCATATAGCAGAGCTTTTCTTCGGTCATGCCGGGGTAAAGCCCTATCCAGAACGTGTCGTTCATGATGCGGTCGGTGACGCTGAGTTTTCCGACCACGCGGTAATCCACGCCTTCCCTGTACTCCTCGAACGCGGGATGCCTGACGAGGTTGCCCGCAAACAGGTTGCGGGTCTGTATCTTGTTGTTTTCGAGGAATTCCGTGAGTTCGGTGCGGGTGAATCCGGCATCCTTTTCCACTGTGATGAGGAAGCCGAACCAGCTCGGGACCGAGTCTTTTTCGGGCACGGGGAGGATGAGGCCGCGGGCGCCGTCCAGCCTGCTCCGGAGGAATTCGAAGTTGGCCCGCCTCCGCGCCACTATGGCATCGAGCTTATCCAGCTGCGCGCAGCCGATGGCGGCCTGCAGGTCGGTAGCCTTCAGGTTGAAGCCCATGTGGCTGTAGACATATTTGTGGTCGTAGCCCTGGGGAAGATCCCCGAACTGGCCGGTGAACCTCCGGCCACAGGTGTTGTCCACTCCGCCGACGCACCAGCATTCGCGGCCCCAGTCGCGCAGCGACCTGACTATCTTGTACAGCAGGGGATCGGAGGTGTAGACCGCTCCGCCCTCGCCCATGGTCATGTGATGCGGGGGATAAAAGCTGCTGGTGCCGATGTGGCCTATGGTGCCCGTCTTCTTCCATTCCCCGTCTATCCTGTATTCCGAACCCAGGGCGTCGCAGTTGTCTTCGATGAGCCAGAGCCCGTGGGCGCGGCAGAAATCCGTCACCGCCTGCAGGTTGAAGGGGTTGCCGAGGCTGTGGGCGAGCATGACGGCCTTTGTGCGGGGGCTGAGAGCCTCTTCGAGGCGTGTGACGTCTATGTTGTACTCGGGGATGGTCATGTCCACGAACACAGGCACCGCTCCGAACTGGAGTATTGCAGACACGGTGGTGGGGAAGCCTCCGGCCACCGTTATTACTTCGTCGCCCCTGCGTATCCTCTTGTCTCCCAGCTCTTTGGATGTGAGGGCGTGGAAGGCGAGCAGATTGGCAGAGGAACCGGAGTTGCAGAGGGCGCAGTATTTCACTCCCAGCCATTCGGCGAAGTTGCGCTCGAACTTGCCGGCCCATGGCCCGGCGGTGAGCCAGAAGTCAAGCGATGCGTCCACGAGGTTCACCATCTCTTTGTCGTCGAAGAAACGGCCGCCGTAGTTGATCTTAGTCTTTCCGGGAACGAAAACATCCTTTTCCGGGGCGTGCACCTCGCGGTAGTATTCCCTGGTGAGTTCCAGGATCCTGGCTTTCAGTTCTTCTTTCTTGCTCATGGACGTATTGAAGTGTATTCGTCTATCTGCTCCGCGCACAGGGAGTAAACGTCGGTGCTACGGTATCGCCTGTACCAGTCAACAGTCATGCCAATGCAGCGGTCCAGGTCCATGCGAGGCTTCCAGCCGAGGCGTTCGCTGGCTTTGTCTATGCTGAGGGTAAGCAGTTGTGCCTCGTGTGGGGCGGCGCTGTCGGTAGCGAGTTCGATGGAGCCGGAGCCGTAATGGTCCACCACTTTTCCGGCCACTTCGCTGACTGTACGGATGCTGTCTGCTTCCGGCCCGAAATTCCAGCCTTCGCAGTATTCGGAAGGATGCTCCCACATCTTTTCTGCAAGGAGCAGATAGCCCCCGAGCGGCTCCAGCACATGCTGCCACGGGCGGACCGCCTTAGGGTTGCGTATGGGAATGGGCTTTCCGGCTTCGAGAGCCCTGATGCAGTCGGGAAGGATGCGGTCTTTGGCCCAGTCGCCCCCGCCGATGACGTTGCCGGCCCTGGCGCTGGCTATGGCTGTATTGTGCTTGATGCCGAAGTCTGCCGGGTTGAAGAAGCTGCGCCTCCAGGAGGCGATGGCTATCTCGGCGGCACCCTTGCTGCTGGAGTAGGGGTCGTAGCCGCCCATCGGGTCGTCCTCGCTGTATCCGCGGGCCTGCTCCCTGTTCTCGTAGCATTTGTCGCTGGTAATCATGACCGCGACCCTTGTGCTGCCGGCGGCGCGGATGGCCTCCATCACGTTGACGGTACCCATTACGTTGGTATCGTAGGTTTCGGCCGGAATGTCGTAACTGAGCCTTACCAGGGGCTGAGCTGCGAGATGGAAGACGATTTCAGGCCTGCAGCGGCGGAAGATATCTTCCAGGGCTGCTCTGTCGCGTATGTCGGCGCGTATGTCCTCCTTGATCCTGGAGCCGATTCCGCTGAGGACGAAGTTGTCCCTGGGCGTGCCGGGATCGAGGGCGACGCCGGTCACTTCGGCGCCCAGCCGGTGAAGCCATATCGCCAGCCACGAACCCTTGAAACCGGTATGTCCGGTAATGAGAACCCTTTTCCCTTCAAACAAATTTTGCATATCTCACAAATATACATAAAAATATTGACTTGTCCATTATTTTGAGGTTTCCTCAAAAATCGCTAAATTGCGGGGCTTAAAACCTTAAACCTATGGCACCTGAAATCGTTCAGAAAATTGATTCCATCGTCGTAACGCTCAATGCGGGCGGCATGAACACCATCAACATTATCCTGGCTTTCGTCATGTATGGAGTGGCCCTCGGCATCAAGCCCCGGATTTTCGTTGAAGTTTTCAAGAAACCCAAGTCGGTATTGCTCGGAATGCTCTGCCAGCTGGTCCTTCTGCCGCTTTTCACCTTCCTGCTCGCATGGGCGCTCGGTCCTGCCATCTCGTTCTCGATGGCAATGGGCATGATTCTGGTCGCATCCTGCCCCGGCGGCAATATCAGCAACTTCATATCAAGCCTCAGCAAGGCCAATATCGAGCTTTCGGTGAGCCTCACCGCCATCTCCACGGCCCTTGCCATGATTATGACGCCGTTCAATTTCTGGGCCTACGGCAACCTCTACATCAAGGTGGCCGACCTCTCCACCCTCGTGGGCGCGGTGCCCAACCTGCACATTCCTTTCTGGGATGTGTTCAAGACCATCGTGATCCTGCTCGGCATTCCGCTCACGCTCGGTATTCTCACCGCGCATTTCTTCCCCAAGGCTGCGGAAAAGATGAAGAAGCCCTTCCAGTGGTTCAGCATCATCTTCTTCCTGGCAATGGTGGTGCTTTCGTTCATGGGTAACATCGAGGCCTTCCTGCAGTGCGTCAAGTACATTTTCCTGATCGTATTCATACATAACCTGCTGGCCCTGTGCATAGGGTACACTGTCGGCAGTACTTTCAAGGTGGGTGAGCGCGACCGCCGCACCATGACCATCGAAACCGGTATCCAGAACAGTGGTCTCGGCCTGGCGCTCATGCTCGGAGCCAACCAGATCTTCGCGAACTTCATGCCCGAGTATCCCAACGGCATCCCCGGCGGCATGCTGGTCATCACCGCATGGTGGGGCATCTGGCACATCATCGCCGGTCTCACTGTAGCCGGCTGCTTCAACCTGAAGGACCGCAGGGCGGCAAAGAAGGCACAGGCATGAGGAAGTCTCTCCTGATCGGGGCGCTCGCGCTTGCGGGTGTTTCAGCATATGCGCAGACGGCGGACGAAGTCAAGACAGGGCTCAGCCTCGGCCCTGTTCCCGCAATCGCTTTCGATGCCGACAAGGGCTTCCAGCTCGGCGCGCTCTGCAATTTTTACGATTTCGGCGACGGCAGCAATTACCCCAATTACAACTCCAATACCTATGTTGAGGCGTCGTTCTTCAGCAAGGGTTCCAAGCTGTTTACGCTCTATCACGATAACAAGACCCTCATCCCGGGGGTGCGTATCTTCGCCGGTGCCACGGCCAACATCGACAAGGCCATGGACTTCTACGGTTTCGGAGGATACCAATCCTTCTATGACGCCGTCAGAGTCGACGCCGGCAATGGCGAGAACCCGACGGCCTCCTATTTCTCGCCGTATTACAGGCTTGACCGTGTCCAGATACTGGGAGCGCTCGATTTCACCGGCAACATCACCGATCATGTTAAGTGGGAGCTGGGATATCATCCCTCTTATTTCCGCATCCAGAGCATAAACCGCGAGAGCATCAACAAGGGCAAGGAGGGGCTCGGTGTCTTCAATGAAGAGTCGACCCTGTACGACGATTATGTGAAATGGGGGCTGATCGGGGCCGATGAGAGCGGGGGAGGCTTTTCTTCCGCCGTTCGCATGGGTATGGTGTACGACACCCGCGACAAGGAAGGTGCGCCCACGCGCGGAATCTGGGCCGAGGCGCACATGATTCTAGCGCCGAAGTGGCTGGGCACCAAGAACCCGTTCTACCGCTATTCAGCTACCTGGAGGCAGTATTTCCCACTGATAGACAATGATATCCTGACCTTCGCCTACCGCCTGAACTATCAGGGGACTTTCGGGGATTCGGCTCCGTTCTACATCCTTCCGTATCTCACCCGCATGGAGAGGGATTTCGACAAGGACGGCATGGGTGGTTTCGACACCGTGCGCGGCATTATGCGCGACAGGGTGGTCGGGCTCGACATGGCCACGTGGACGGCCGAGTTCCGCTGGAGGTTCGTCAAATTCGTGCTCTGGAAGCAGAACATCGCCTTCGGACTCACGTTCTTCAGTGACGGCTCGATGGTCACGAGGAACAGGGATATGTCGCTGCATGTCGATACTCCGACTGCCCCGACCACCGACAAGCAGGTGCTTGATGATCTTGCTCCGTCCCCGGTGCCGGGCTACGACAAGTACATTTCGCAGGGATTGGAGAAGGACCGTCCGCATATCACGGTCGGTTCGGGCCTGAGGTTCATCATGAACGAGAACTTCATCATCGCCTTCGAATACGGCGCTCCCGTTACGGCCTTCGGCGGGCCCCTGAAGGGGCAGGACGGTACCGGCGCCTTCTACATCAACACCGGCTACCTCTTCTAGTTGCTTGTCCGCCGCGGCTTCGCGGCAGGCAGTAGCTCGCCTCTTCGAGGACTCCGCTCTCTCCGTTCGCTCCGGCCCCTCCCATCGTCATCTTCGTCATCGCTGCGCGATAACTTGCTGCCGACGGGCCCCATCCCCCTGCCCGTGTCCGGGGGTGGACACGCCTCTCAGAGGCGACTGCTGCCTACCGACTCCGCCGCACTCGCAAAAAAAGAGGACGACCGTGGAGGCCGTCCTCTTTAGATTTGCGCAGCAGCGGAGCTATTTCTCCTTGCTGAGGCAAGCCCAGACGGGGGCTGCGAGTGCGCCGCCAACAAGCGGGGCAACGATGAACACCCAGAGGTCCTTCAGGGCCTGGCCACCTGCGAAGATGGCGGGACCGATGGAGCGGGCGGGGTTCACGGATGTGCCGGTGAGGTTGATGCACACGAGGTGGATGAGAATGAGGCTGAGACCGATTGCAAGGCCGGCGGGCTTGCCGGCTCCCTTCTTGGCGTCGGTGGTGCCGAGCACTACGAGGACGAAGATGAAGGTTGCAATCACTTCCACGAGGCATGCGCCCCACGGGCCGCCGGCATTGGCTACGCCGTTGGTGCCCAGGCCGCCGGTAAGGTCGGTTGCGCCGGTAACATTCACTACGAGGAGGAGCAGGGCGCCTGCGATGATACCGCCGATAATCTGGCCGCACCAGTAGCCGACAGCGTCTTTCCAGCTCATGCGTCCGCTGAGTGCGACGCCGAGGGTGATGGCCGGGTTGATATGGCAGCCGGAGATTTCACCGATCGTATAGGCCATGGCAACTACGGCCAGACCGAATGCGATGGCGGTACCTACAACTCCTGCGGGAGTGGTGCAGCCGAGGAACATTGCTGTTCCGCAGCCGAGGAACGTGAGCACGAACGTGCCGATGCATTCTGCAAAGTACTTTTTCATGGTGATTTAGATTTTAATGTGGTGCCAATATAGCAAAAATTCTGAGAAATTAGCTACTTTTGCGTACTCATGGTAACGCAGGAACAGATTAAAGAGCTCAGGCAGCGTGCCGCTACGCTCGAGAAGGTGCTGAGAATAGATGAACGCCGGAAGGAGGTGGAGGAAAAGACCGCACAGAGCCAGGCGCCCGATTTCTGGAACGACCCGAAGGGGGCCGAGGCTTTCCTAAAGGAGCTGAACGGAGTCAAGTCCTGGGTTACCGAATATGACGCCCTCTGCAGCTCCGCGGCCGACGTGGACGTGCTCTTCGAGTTGGAGCCAGAAGGGGAGGATATCGACAAGGCCTATGCCGAAGCCGTCGCCAGGCTGGAAGACCTCGAATTCAAGAATATGCTCGGCGCCGAAGGCGACAACCTTGGGGCCGTCCTTACCATAAACTCCGGCGCCGGCGGCACCGAGGCCAACGACTGGAGCGCCATGCTCATGCGCATGTATCTGCGCTGGGGCGAGCGCCGCGGATTCAAGACCACCGTCACCGAACTCATCGAGGGCGATGAGGCCGGTATCAAGAGCTGCACCATTTCGTTCGAAGGCGATTTCGCCTATGGCTGGCTCAAGGCCGAAAACGGCGTGCATCGGCTGGTCCGCATCTCTCCCTTCAACGCGCAGGGAAAACGCCAGACAACGTTCTCGTCCGTGTTCGTGTATCCTCTGGTGGACGATACCATCAACATCGAAATCAACCCCGGAGACATCGAATGGGACACTTTCCGCAGCGGCGGTCACGGCGGGCAGAATGTCAATAAGGTGGAGACCGGCGTGCGCGTGAGGCACATCCCCACCGGCATCATGGTGGAGAATACCGAAACCCGCAGTCAGCAGGACAACCGCCAGAACGCTCTCCGCATCCTCAAGAGCCGCCTTTATGACATCGAGCTCAAGAAACGCCAGGAAAAGCAGGCGGAGCTCGAGGGCCAGAAGAAGAAAATCGAGTGGGGCAGCCAGATCCGCTCGTACGTGCTCCATCCGTACAAGATGGTCAAGGATCTGCGCACCGGCGAAGAAACCGCCGACACCCAGGGCGTCCTGGACGGCGACCTCGACCGCTTCATGAAATCTTTCTTAATGCAGAACTGAGTTTCCCGGTAGCATTTGAATGATTTTCTGCAGGCCTTCTGCCGGAATGGAAGTATGGTAGGCCATGTCAAAGACATAGGGTACCTTGGCGGCATAATAGGGGAAGATGCTCCTGGTATAGGCTTCCAGTGCATCTGGGTCCGTTGTTCCCAAGTAGGCGGGAAGGAAGATGTTCCAATGCTTTTTGAAGGTTTCGGGAGTGATGTGGAAAAGGCTCTCCGTGCGATCGGCTCCCATATTGTGAGCCATTGTCCACAGGATGGATATATCCCACTGGGGGACGCCGTAACTGAACTCGCCTACGTCAATCCAGAGCGTGCGCTTTCCGTCGGTGATGATGTTTCCTATCTGTAAATCTCCGTGGAGGCAGGTATCCGTTTCCGGCACTTTCTCCAGAAATGTCAGGGCGCGCCGTTTATAATCTTCCGGTACAAGGTCTTTCTCCCGATAAAACTGAATTAGAACCTCCTTGTAGGAGCGGAGCCGGGTGGTATCGGCCTTTTTGTCGTGGAGTTCACGGGCGGCCTGTGCGAAGGCCAGGGAGATTTCCTCCAGGCGCCCGGGCTCTTCGGAGATAATCCGGGTGAAGGAGCGCTTGCCTTTGATGAGCTCATATTCTGCGCCGAAACGTTCCCCATCGGTCACCAGCCTGTAGGGCTCGGGGGTTGGGACGCCCATCTCGAAGACGGTGCGGGCGGTGAGGAATTCCGCTGCAGCCCTGTCGGCCTCAAAGCCGGGATTATAGAGCTTGGCCATGGTATTTCCGGTCTTATGCGTATAGGAAACGGCGGTTCCGCCTTCTCCGGTGCGAACGTACTCGTTCAGGTCAATGGTCTCGTAGGTATGCATGACGAAATATAATCACTTTTCTCCTGATAAACAAAAGGGCTTTTTGAAAAGATTTGCAGAGGTGCGAGGGAATGGTTATCTTTGTAAGACTAACCCTTTATCAATTATGGCAGAATTCAAGTACGCCCCCATGTTCCAGCTGGGCGAGGACAAAACTGAGTATTACAGGATTCCGGGATCGGAGAAACTGGTAAAGACCTCCAAGTTCGGCGGCCACTGCGGCTGCGGAGGCAAAACCATCCTCGAGGTGAGCCCCGAGGCGCTCACGCTTGTGGCGCAGCAGTCTTTCCACGACTGCCAGTTCATGCTCCGCCGCGCCCACAACGAGCAGGTCGCCAAAATCCTGAGCGATCCCGAGGCTTCCGAGAACGACAAATATGTGGCCCTGCAGTTCCTCCGCAATGCCGAGACTGCCGTGAAAGGCGTGCTTCCGTTCTGCCAGGACACCGGCACCGCCATCATCCACGGCGAGAAGGGGCAGCGCGTCTGGACCGATTTCGAAGACGAGGAGGCCCTGAGCCTGGGCGTGTTCAACACCTACACGCAGGAGAATCTCCGTTACAGCCAGAACGCCCCGCTGGACATGTACAACGAGGTCAACACCAAGTGCAACCTGCCCGCCCAGATAGACATCGAGGCCACTCAGGGCGATGAGTACCGCTTCATTATGGTAGCCAAGGGCGGCGGCAGCGCCAACAAGACCTATTTCTATCCCATGACCAAGGCCACCATCCAGAACGAGGGTACTCTGCTGCCCTTCCTGGTGGAAAAGATGAAGAGCCTCGGCACTGCGGCCTGCCCGCCCTACCACGTGGCGTTCGTCATCGGCGGCACTTCGGCCGAAAAGAACCTGCTCACGGTGAAACTGGCGAGTATCAAATACTACGACAATCTGCCCACCACGGGCGACGAGACCGGCCGCGCCTTCCGCGACATCGACCTTGAGGAAAAGCTCCTGGAGGAAGCACAGAAGATTGGCCTGGGCGCCCAGTTCGGAGGCAAGTACCTGGCCCACGACATCAGGGTCATCCGTCTCCCGCGCCACGGCGCCAGCTGTCCCATCGGCATGGGCGTCAGCTGCTCAGCCGACCGCAATATCAAAAGCAAGATAAACAAGGACGGTGTCTGGATAGAGAAGATGGACGTCAATCCTTCCGAACTCATTCCCGAAGAATACCGCAGGCCTGGCGAAGGCCCGAAGGGCATAGAAATCGACCTCGACAAGGGTATCGATGCCGTCCGCGCCGAACTCAGTAAATATCCCGTGAGCACGCGCGTGAACCTCAAGGGCACCATCATAGTGGCCCGCGATATCGCCCATGCGAAACTGAAGGCGCGCCTAGACTCCGGAGAGGACCTCCCGCAGTATTTCAAGGATCATCCTATCCTTTACGCAGGCCCGGCCAAGACTCCGGAGGGATACCCCTGCGGCTCCATGGGCCCCACCACGGCCAACCGCATGGATCCATATGTGGATGAATTCCAGTCGCACGGCGGATCGCTCGTGATGATAGCCAAAGGCAACCGCACCCAGGTCGTGACCGACGCGTGTAAGAAGCACGGCGGGTTCTATCTCGGGACCATAGGCGGCGTGGCCGCGGTGCTTTCGCAGAACAGCATCCGCAGCATCGAATGCGTGGAGTATCCCGAGCTGGGCATGGAGGCCATCTGGAAGATAACCGTCGAGGACTTCCCTGCTTTCATCCTGGTGGACGACAAGGGGAACGACTTTTTCAAGCAGTTCTAGGAAGACATTCCGGCGGGTGTGTTGGAATTGGCAGACAAGCAGGACTTAGGATCCTGTGTCGAAAGACGTGAGGGTTCGAACCCCTCCACCCGCACAAGTGGATAACAAAAAACCGGCTCGCTCGAGCCGGTTTTAATTTATTGATTGAAAGATAATTAGTTCTCTTCCATGTCGCGGAGATGCTGAACGTAGATGGCTTTTTCCCTGGCCATTCTCTTCTTTACGGACGGCTTCTCGAAATTCTTGCGGGCGCGGAGCTCACGGATGGCCCCTGTCTTTTCGAACTTGCGTTTGAAACGTTTGAGAGCGCGTTCGATGTTGTCACCATCTTTAACCGGTACTATAATCATGCTTTTATCACCTCCTTTTTCTTTGGGGATGCAAAGGTAAGGTTTTTTCTGTTATTTACAAATATTCTTTAACTTTGCGTTCAGAATTAATTATCAACTCTTAAATTTCAAGCGATTATGAAAAAGATCATCCTCATGATGCTTGCCTTCGTGGCATCGGCATTGATCGTTACCTCGTGCGATCCCGGAAAGGCCGCCGTGCAGAAATTCCAGTCCTTCTACGAATACCTCGACAAGAACTACGACAACCTTACCCAGGATCAGTGGAAAGAGGCAAGCGAGAAGTATCAGCAGCTCTGCGAAGAAGTCAAGTCCATCAAGCTTTCCGATGAACTCAAGAGCGAGCTTGCCACCATTCAGGGCAAGATCGTAGGTAAGTTCACCCAGAGGGCAACTGACGATGTCAAGGGCGCTCTCGAGAACGCCGGCAGCTTCCTGGAGGGCCTTTTCGGCGGAAAGAAGGAAGAGGCGCCTGCTGAATAACAGGTTCCTTATGGCATTAAAAAACCGGCTCGGACAGCCGGTTTTTTTATTTGATGCCCTCTATTTCCTTGATGAACAATTTCATGCCTTCGGTGGCCACGGCCTGTATGGGATGCAGGCGTTTGTCGGCCAGGCCGACGGGTTTCGGGTCGATGATGTAGACCGGTGCATCAGCGGGAGCGTAACGGTAGAGCCCGGCGGCCGGATAGACGCTCAGCGAAGTGCCCACGATGAGCACGATATCGGCCCTGGAGACTATGTCGATAGCCATTTCCATCTTGGGAACGGCTTCTCCGAAGAATACTATGTGCGGGCGCAGCTGAACCCCGTTGGGGGCTTTGTCGCCGAGATGGACTGCCGAATAGCCGACGTCGAAGACTTCCTTTTCGGAAAAGCCGTCCCTGTCGTTGAAAGTGTTTTCGGGCCGCACTTTCGTGGCCTCGCCGTGGAGATGCACCACGTGTGTGCTGCCTGCGCGCTCGTGCAGGTTGTCCACGTTCTGGGTTATCACGTCCACCCTGTAATCCTTTTCAAGGGAGGCGATCAGTTTATGGGCCTCATTGGGCTGGGCTTTCCTGAGGTTCTCCCTCTCCATGTTATAGAATTCCAGGACCTTTTTCGGGTTGCGGTACCAACCCTCGATGGAAGCTACTTCCATGGGGTCGTAGTTGTCCCAGAGGCCCCCGTTGTCACGGTAGGTCCCAAGCCCGGATTCGGCGCTTACGCCGGCCCCGGTGAGCACGGCGATCCTCTTATTCATCTTTTATCTCGAAATAATATTTCTTTGCCCAGTATTCGAAGAGAGGATCCAGCACGACGGGCTCGTCCTTTTCGTCGAAGGTGATGATCTCCTTTTTGCACAGGGCGTCCTTCAGGCGCCTTACGTTGGCGGAGGAGTTGAGGCCGTAGTGGTCGATGACCCCGGCCGAACTGAACTTCTTGTGCCCTTCCAGGATGGCCCTGAACAGACTGACCTGGAAAATGGTGAGCCCTTCCATATAGGCTATGAAGCGCGGCTGGTGTATGGAAATGAGTATGTCCAGGGCTTCCAGCAGCACCGGTTCCATGATATAACCCTTGCTGAGGGAGTCGCAGATGGCGGCGAAATGGTTGATGTACCAGATGTTGTCCTTGAAGAGCTTGCACACTCCGAGCATGAGGTCCCTTTCGATGACCTTTCCGCTTACGAGGAAACCCTTGACGGTGTAGTCGATAATGTCCTTGGTATCGATGGGGTTGACAGGCAGGTGCTCGACGCTCCTGGTGAACAGCGTGCGCCGCTCGAAAAGTTCCTTCATGGCGTTTACCTGCGAGCCTATAAAGATGAAGGAGCAGAGCAGCCTGTCCTCGGGCGTCAGCGCTTTCATCTCGGAGTCGAAGACGCGGCAGATGCCGTCTCCGCCCTCGAAGAGGTCGATGTCCTGGAACTCGTTCAGGAGTATGTAACAGCGTTTTCCGAAGTCCCTGGCCATACGGAGCGGCAGGGAGATGACCGCCCTCAGGTCAGCTTCGTCGGTGCTCCAGCCGAGGGAAAGCACCTGGTCCTGAGTTGCGAAAGCGCGGCTGTCGAAGACGAAGTGCGTTCCGGGAAGATACTTGTCCACGGCGGCGGCGTATTCCGACGGGGTAGTGCAGAACAGGCGCAGGACGGTGCTGCCGAACTTGAGCATGAAAGCGTCGGCGCTCCGGACCCCGAGCAGCGAGAATTCCGCCACTTCGAACTGCCCTCCGGCGATGCGCATGTTGTAGAAAGTCTGCCTAACGAGCGACATCTTGCCGGTCTTCGGGGGTTCGTAGATCACAACGTTCTCGCCCTTCGAGAGCAGATTCCCCAGTATGAGGGCCTCGCTCTTGCGGCCGATGTAGTGCTTGCCGGTGACGTATTTGCTGTAGATGAATGGTCCGTCCATCTCTGGTAACATTTTTGTTCTTCGCAAATTTAACAAATTATTTTGCAGATAATCAAAAAATTGCTACTTTTGCATCCCAATTTTTGCAGAAGGCTGCGGGGCCCTTAAAGAGCAGTTTTTCAAGGCTGACGCCTCCGGTCAAAACTTTTAATAAGTTTTTATTTATGTACGCAATCGTAGACATTGCAGGCCAGCAGTTCAAGGTCGAGGCTGGAAACGAGATTTTCGTGCAGCGCCTTGCCCAGGCCAAAGACGCAAACGTAGAGTTTGACAAGGTCCTTCTCGTAGACAACGAAGGCAAGGTCAAAGTCGGTACTCCCTATGTAAAAGGCGCAGTGGTGAAAGCCACCGTTCTCGATGACGATGCAAAGGCAGACAAAGTGTTAGTCTTCAAGAAGATCCGTCGCAAGGGCTTCCAGACCCTCAACGGCCATCGCCAGAAACTGTCCAAAATCAAGATCAACGAAATCGCTTAAGCACTATGGCACACAAGAAAGGTCAATCCAGTTCTAAGAACGGTCGTGACAGTCACAGCAACCGTTTGGGCATCAAGAAGTTCGGAGGTCAGACAGTAAAGGCCGGCAACATTCTTGTACGCCAGAGGGGCACCGTGCACAACCCCGACAAGAACGTCGGTATGGGCAAGGATCACACCCTTTACGCCCTCGTCGACGGCACCGTCGTCTTCAAGCGCAAGAGAGAAGACAAGTCTTACGTCTCCGTCCTTCCTTTTGAGAACTAATCCCGAAGGCAGAGAATAATGAACAGGACCCCCGCTTCGAGATAAGTGAAGGGTCCTTTTTTGATTTAAACGAGATATGCTTACACTCAAAATGCTCCGCGATGACCCGCAGCAGGTCATCGACCGCCTGAAGGTTAAGAACTTCGACGCCAAGCCGATAGTTGACAAAGTGCTGGAACTCGATTCCCTCCGCCGCTCGCTGCAGCAGCAGAGCGACAATCTGCTCGCAGAACAGAAGAAGCGCGCAGGGGAGATCGGAGTCCTGCTCAAGCAGGGCCTCAAGGAAGAGGCCGAAGCTGCGAAGGCCGCGGTGGCTGAGCTCAAGACCAAGAGCGCAGAACTCCTGGAGCAGGGCGAAAAGGCCGCGAATGAACTGCAGGACAATCTGGTCCTGCTTCCGAACCTGCCGTGCAGCCTTGTCCCGGAGGGTAAGAGCGCTGCCGACAACCTGGTGGTCAAGGAAGGAGGCCCCGCAGAAGTGCGTCTTCCCGAAGGAGCCCTTCCTCATTGGGAACTCGCCAAGAAGTACGATCTCATCGACTTCGACCTCGGTGTCAAGATAACCGGCGCCGGCTTCCCCGTGTACAAGGGCAAGGGTGCAAAGCTCCAGCGCGCGCTCATCAATTTCTTCCTCGACCGTAACACGGCTGCCGGCTACAGCGAGACCGAACCTCCCGTGGTGGTCAACGCCGCATCGGGATTCGGCACCGGCCAGCTGCCGGACAAGGAGGCCCAGATGTACTACGTCGGGCTCGATGATTTCTATCTGGTGCCCACCGCTGAGGTGCCCCTCACCAACATCTACCGTGACGTTATCCTCGAGGGCGACCAGCTGCCCCAGAAGATTACAGCCTATACTCCGTGCTTCCGCCGTGAAGCCGGTTCGTACGGCAAGGACGTAAGGGGTCTGAACCGCCTGCACCAGTTCGACAAGGTGGAGATCGTCCGCATCGAGAAGCCCGAAAACAGTTACGCCGCCCTCGACGAGATGATAGCCCATGTGGAAGGCCTCGTACGGGACCTCGGTCTGAAATATCATATCCTGCGCCTCTGCGGCGGGGACATGTCCTTCACTTCGGCCATCACCTACGACTTCGAGCTTTGGAGCGCCGCACAGGGCCGCTGGCTCGAAATCTCATCGGTGAGCAATTTCGAGACCTACCAGGCGAACAGGCTGCATCTCCGCTACCGCGACGAGAACGGCAAGCCGCAGCTCGCGCACACTCTCAACGGCTCTTCCCTCGCACTTCCGCGAGTGGTGGCCGCTCTGCTCGAAGACAACCAGACTCCGGACGGAATCGTCATCCCCGAAGTGCTGCGTCCCTACACGGGCTTCGACATCATTCGGTAGATGGAGCCCCGCACCATCCTCGGCATCGATCCCGGAACCAATATCCTTGGTTTCGGGATCGTCCGTGCTGATGCCTCCGGCAAGCCTTCCTTCATGGACATGGGAGTGCTTGACCTCCGCCGCATAGCGAACCCCTACGACAAGCTTGAGTGCATCTACGAGAAGGTGAACGCCCTATGCGACCTGCATCACCCCACCGACCTTGCCATCGAATCACCTTTCTACGGCAAGAACGCCCAGGTTATCCTCAAGCTCGGAAGGGCCCAGGGAGCGGCCATGACCGCCGCCGCAGCACATGGCATTTCGATCCACGAATACGCCCCCCGCGAAGCCAAGATGGCGATTTGCGGGAACGGCGCGGCCTCGAAGGAGCAGGTGGCTCTCATGGTGGAGAAAACCCTCGGAATCAACATCGAGAGCAAGTTCCTCGATGCTACCGACGCACTGGCGATAGCCATGTGTCATTTCTACTCCCTGACAAGCCCGCTCAAGGGGAAGGGCGGCTCGTCGTCGTGGAAAAAATTCATCGCCGAAAATCCCGACAGGGTGAAGTAAACCTCCGTCCCCTTTTCGCATCCAATATCTATTATGAGATACAGAATCTGCCTTTTGTTCTGCTGCTTCTTATGTAGTTTAAGCCTTTCCGCGCAGAACGTTGTTACCGCCATCTTCTCTGATTCCCAGACCGGCGAGCCCGTGAGTTTCGCGACCGTTTCCCTTACCCGCGAAGGGGCTTCCAAGGTTTATAAATACGTCCTCAGCGGGAGCGACGGTGACGTAAAGTTCGACGGAGTGCGAAACGGCACTTATGAGCTGAAGGCAGAACTGCTTGGCTATAAAAACTTTAAGCAGACCATAAAGATGGAGGGGAAGAGCCTTGAGCTCGGAACCCTGAAGATGGAACCCGACGCCATGCAGCTGGAGGGCGCGAAGGTGACCGACGTCGGCAATCCCATCATCGTCAAGAAGGATACGGTGGAATACAACGCCTCCTCGTTCAAGACCACCGACAACGACGTGCTGGAAGACCTTCTCAAGAAGCTTCCCGGAATCGAAGTGAACGACGACGGTACCATCACATCCAACGGCCAGACTATCAAAAAGATAACAATAGCCGGCAAAACCTTCTTCCTGGACGATCCCCAGCTTGCATCCAAGAATATCCCCGCCAAGATAATCAACAGCGTCAAGGTGGTGAACAAGAAGAGCGAGCAGGCTGAATTCACCGGCATCGACGACGGCGAGGAGGAAACCGTCATCGACCTTTCCGTAAAGAAGGGCATGCTGAACGGCGCGTTCGGTAACCTCATGGCTGGCGCAGGACATGACATCCCCGCTTCGGAGGGCCTCGCGGACGACTGGCGCTATCAGGGGGCCGGTTTCATCGGCAACTTTACCGAAAAGAGGCAGCTGAGCATAATCCTCAATGCCAACAATACCAACAACCGCGGCTTCAATGACCTCTCCGGCAGCATGATGGGTAATATGCGCGGAGGCGGAAGGGGCGGCTTCTTCGGAAACGGCATCACCACGTCCTACATGGCCGGCGCAAACGGCGCATGGACCCTCTTCCAGGACAAGATGGACCTGGGCGCCAACTATCTCTTCAACCATACCGGCAGGGATATCATTTCCGAAAGTGAGAAAACCACTTATCTCGAGAATTCCAACCTCATATACAACAACGAAGGCACGAACAACACCATATCCAACGGCCATCGTTTCGGCGTGAGGCTCGACCACGTCTTCAATAAGAATACCTCCATCCTGTTCGAACCCAGAATTGAATTCGGCCGCGGAAGCTATTCCGAGACAGACAATTATACCACCCTCACCGACTATCTGAACGGCAGTTCCCCCGAACTCACCAACCGGGGCAACAGCAGCGAAACCGGCTCGAACAGGAATTTCTCCGCCAGCGGCTTCGCGCTTCTGCGGCAGCGCCTGGGCAAGCCCGGCCGCACCCTCACCGTCATGGGAAGGTACTCTCTTTCGAACAATATCATGAACTCGTTCAACGCGTCCGACACCTGGGTGGGCGATGAGAATACGAGGGTGGACCAGAACATAGACCAGAAGAGCAGGAGCTATTCTCTTTGGGGCCGTGCCACTTACACCGAGCCGCTCATGGAGAACCTGTTCCTGGAGGGGAACTACAGCTACAGCTGGTCAAGGTCGAATTCCAACAAGAGTACCTACAATAATCTGCTCGCGGGCAGTCCGCTGGACCCCGTCTATTCCAACGACATAGTGAACGAGACGAACCAGCAGAACATAGGCGTCAACCTCATGTACCAGAAAGAGAAGTCCCGCGTACAGGTGGGCTTCTCGGCCATACCCGTAAGCACATACAACAGCACCACGAAGTACGATTCCACGGACGGTTCCTATTCCCCCAAGGAGTACGACGATTTCCGTTGGAAATTCGCCCCCTCCGCCATGATCTGGTGGGATTTCAGCGAAAATGCCAACGCCAGGCTGTTCTACAGGGGTAATTCCGGTCAGCCCAGCACCAAGCAGCTCATGCCGGTTCCCGACAACACCGACCCCCTGAACGTCTCGTTCGGTAACCCGTCGCTGAAACCTTACTTCTCGCACAGTCTCAACGGAATGTTCCGTTACAACAACAAGAAGACTTTCGCTTCGGTGATGGTGCGCATGAATGCCAGTTACACCCAGGATCCCATCGTCAGCGCCATCTGGTACAACAACGGTTCCGCTTTCTCGATCCCGATGAACGGCCCCGACGCCGCGAACGCCGGCCTCAACTCCTTCGCAAACATTCCCATCGGCAAGTCGAACTTCTCCATTTCCAACATGTTCTGGGGCAACTGGAACAAGTCGTCGTCCTACATAGGCAGCAACGTGGATATGTCCACCTATAACGACAAGGGCTACTACGCTTTCATGGACGAGTTCCTCAAGAAGTGGGATGCGGATGAGCTCGACTTCAACGTCAATACGATCAGGGCGCTGAACCTCACCGAGCGCCTGCGCGTCACTTACAGGACCGATGCCCTCGAGCTGACCGTCGGCGGCCGCACCCGTCTCAACAATTCCAGAAACACTCTCTCGGGAAATGTGACGACCACCTGGAACAATCAGGTGCGCCTTACCGCCAACTGGACCTGGGATCAGCCGGGCCTCACTTTCAAGGGCGAAGGAAATTACAACTGGTACGCCGGCTACACCACGCCGCAGGATGATGAGTACGTGCTCAACGCTGAAATCCAGAAACTCCTTTTCGACAAAAAGGTCACTTTCGCCGTCAAATGCTATGACATCCTCGGGCAGGCCAAGCAGCTGAGTGTCACCGACTCCGACAACTACCATCAGGAGAGGCTCACCAACACGCTCGGCAGGTATATCATCTTCTCGCTCACTTACCGCTTCGGCAACATGGACCGCAGCAACATGCGCGGTCCCGGCGGTCCTCCCAGAAGGTAGTGATTCTCCGAAATAATTACTATCTTTGTGTCTTATGGAAGAAGAATCACCAAAGAAGAAACAGGGTTTCCTCAGCAACTGGATAGTAAAGAATCTTATCTGGGCCGTCGTCTTCATCGTCGGCCTGGTTCTCGTGATAAACATACTCCTTTCCGTCATCACCCAGCACGGGAAGGAGTTTTCCGTTCCCGATTTCACCAATATGACCTTCTCCGAAGCCAAATATACCGCAGAGCATGCGGGCGTGAAGGTGAAGGTGGTCGATTCGGTGTACGTGCGCCGCATGCAGAGGGGGGCGGTCTTCTCCCAGAATCCGGTGGCTGGCAGTAAGGTCAAGAAAGGCCGGAGGGTCCTGCTCACAATCAACGCGGTTGTACCCAAGAAGGTCATGATGCCCTTGCTGGAGGGCTATTCCATGCGCCAGGCAAAGGCGGAACTCACCTCCCGCGGCCTTACGCTCGGCAGGCTCATCTACGTGAACGACATAGCCACCAACAACGTCCTCCGTCAACTGTACAAAAACAAAGAGATAAAGGCCGGAACCCTCATCGAGAGCGGTGCAGTCATCGACCTCATGGTCGGACTCAGCTCGGAGGAGTCCCGCACCTATGCGCCCAACGTAGTGGGCATGAAGTATCTGCGTGCCGTCGACGCCATTCATGACAATTCATTGAACGTCACCAAGGTAACCTTTGACAAGGGTGTCCGCGACTATTCCGATTCCCTGAATGCCGTGGTTTACGAACAGCATCCCGCCGCTTCCCAGGTACCCCTCACCATGGGGGCCGGCGTCTCCATTCTCCTCACCACCGAAGAAGGAAAAATCCCGTCCAGGTAATGGAAGAAGAATGGATTGACAGCATAGAGGAAGAGGAACCCCAGTTCGAACATTTCCGGCTCACCGTCGACGCCGGCCAGGAGCCCGTGCGGGTGGACAAGTACATGGCCACCCATCTCGAGAAGACCTCCCGCAACCGCATCCAGCTTGCAATCAAGGAAGGTTACGTGAAAGTGGGGGACAAGGCGGTGAAGGCCAACCAGCTCGTCCGCCCCGGCGACGTCATCCGTTTCGTGATGCCCTACGAGCGGCGCGGCGTGGAAGTCATCCCGCAGGATATACCCCTCGACATTTTCTATGAGGACGAAGATGTCCTCGTCATAAACAAGCCCGCCGGCATGGTGGTCCACCCCGGCCACGGACACTATGATGCCACCCTCGTAAACGCCCTTGCTTTCTACCTTCACCTTTCTCCGGAGTCTCCCGACGACGATCGCCTGGGGGTGCTGGTCCACAGGATAGACAAGGACACCAGTGGCCTTCTGGTCGTGGCCAAGAGCGACGAGGCGCAGATGAGCTTGTCCCACCAGTTCTATGAGCACAGCATCGACCGCAGGTATCAGGCCGTGGTCTGGGGGGATGTAAAGGAAGACGAAGGCACGGTGGATGCAAACCTCGAAAGGGATCCGTCCGAGCGCACCCGCTTCAGGGTGGCCAGGAATTCCGAAGACGGCAAACGGGCCGTCACACATTTCCGGGTGCTGGAACGCTTTGGTTTCGTAACCCTGCTGGAATGCTCTCTGGAAACGGGCCGCACCCACCAGATCAGGGTGCACATGGCGTCCATCGGCCATCCGCTCTTCAACGATGAAAAGTACGGCGGCGCGACTATCAGGAAGGGCACCATCTATGCGAAATACAGGCAGTTCATCCACAACTGCTTCGAAATATGCCCAAGGCAGGCACTTCACGCCAAGACGCTTGGATTCGTCCATCCGCGCACGCGCAAATGGATACAGTTCGACACGCCGCTTCCGCAGGACATGACGGCCCTGCTGGACAAATGGCGCAAATACAGCGGCAACATGCCGCAGGAGGAAATGGAAGATGCGTAAACCCTACGGAACACTTTGGATACTGGTGCTGATTTTCGCCGCACTGATGAGCCTCCCGTGGCTTGTGCCACATCTGGGCTTCCTGTCACTCATCGGCTTCGTGCCCCTGCTTGCGGCAGAAAGGGTCGCCCAGCAGAATGAAGTGCGCCGTTTCTGGATATGGCATTACAGCGCCTTCGTGCTCTGGAACGCCGCCACCACCTTCTGGGTATGCAACGCCACGATAGGAGGCGGCATCTTCGCGGTGCTCGCCAACTCTCTGCAGATGTCGGTCATCTTCGGCTTCTTCCGGCTGTCCAAAAAGCGTTTCGGCGGCATCCTGCCATATCTGTTCCTGATGTTCTTCTGGATTGCCTGGGAGCGCTGGTACATGGTGCAGGCGCAGATATCGTGGCCCTGGCTGGTGCTGGGCAACGCCTTCGCCCGCAGCATCAGGAGCGTGCAATGGTACGAGTTTACCGGCACCCTGGGCGGCTCGCTCTGGATCTGGCTGTCCAACCTCGGTATCTTCTGGATCATGGTCAGCGTGCTGGAAGGCTCCTGGTTCCGTTGGAAGCGCTTCGCCAAATGGGCGTCTGTACTTGCTACGGTGCTGGTGATCGCGCTGCCTTATGCCGCTTCCGCCCATATCTGGCATCATTTCTCCGAGGAGTCCGAAGGGACAGTGAACGTAGTCATCGCCCAACCGAATTTCGACCCTTACCAGAAATTCAAGTCGATGACGCAGGAGCAGCAGAACGAGGTGCTTATCGGCCAGTTCTCCGAGGCGGCCGGTCCTTCGTTCGAAGGGCTTCTCATTGGCCCTGAGACGTTTACCAGCGACATTTTCCTGAACGACATAGGCGATTCCAAAACCTGGACGGCATTCTCGCAGTTCCTGAAGACCCGTCCCGGGGCGAACCTGCTGTTCGGCGCTTCCACGTACGAGTTCTTCAATCAGACGGAAGCTCCGTCCATCCTGGCGCGCAAGTTCGGAAGCGGCTGGCTCGAAAACCGGAATACTGCATTCTGCACTGACGGCACGGGTCGTTATGACCTCTTCCACAAGAGCAAACTGGTTGTGGGTGTGGAGATGACTCCGTATCCGAAGCTCTTCGTGCCCATCGACGACAAACTCGGCGGCCTCATGGGGCGCTGCATCGGGCAGCCCGAAATTACCGCCCTCAATTACGTCGGGAGCGATTCCACGTCGGTCCCGTTCGGCTGCGCCATCTGCTACGAGTCGGTTTATCCGGAGTATTGCACCGGTTATGTTAAAGCTGGCGCAAGGTTCATGACTATCATCACCAACGATGCCTGGTGGGGCGATACCCCCGGCTACAGGCAGCATGCCAGCTATGCGTCGCTCAGGGCCATAGAACTCCGCAGGGATATCGCCCGCTGCGGCAATACCGGCATTTCGGGAATCATCAACCAGCGGGGTGAGTATCTTTCCGAGACCCCCTGGTGGGAAAGGACCACGCTGTCGGGCAAGGTCAACCTCAGCGACAGGCGTACTTTCTTCGTGGAATACGGAGACATCACCGGGCGCGTGTGCACCCTGGGCTTCCTGCTCCTCTTCGCCTGGCTGATTGTCTTGCTGCTCATCCGAAGACGGCAGTAATTGCTTTTACCTGATTATTTCGTATATTTGTAAGACTGAATATCAAAGGGTTATGGCAAGAAAGAAAAACGGCGGAGTGGACATCCGCTATCAGGACAAAGAAAAAGCGGCCTTGAAGCGCACCATCCGCAAGTCGGTCTTCTTCAACAAGCGTGAGCTTGCCGCCGTCGACGAGTACCGCAGGAAGTTCGGTACCAGGTCGCTCAGCAGCCTTATCAGGCAGGCCACCATGGAACACGTGCTCAAAGAACTCGACGAGAATCATCCGACCCTGTTCTGATATTGCAACGGTCATTAAAAAAGCGTATCTTTGCGTACTTTTAATGACCGAATAACACTATGACCAATCCAGAAATGACGTTCTCGCTGAACGCCAACAAAGTAATTGCCTATCTCCAGAAGTCTCCCGCCACTTTCACCAAGTCGGACATCATCCGTTTCATCAAGGAAAACGGTATCCAGATGGTGGATTTCATGTACCCTGCTGGTGACGGCCGCATAAAGACCCTGAATTTCGTAATCAACGACGAGAGCTACCTCGACACCATCCTTACCTATGGCGAGCGTGTCGACGGTTCCAGCCTTTTCCCGTTCATAGAAGCCGGCCGCTCCGACCTTTACGTGGTTCCCCGCTTTAGCACCGCATTCGTGGATCCGTTCGCCGAAATACCCACGCTCACCATGCTCTGCGCCTATTTCGACCGTGACGGCAAACGCCTCGAAACCTCCCCGGACTTCACCCTCCACAAGGCCTGCACGGCCCTGCACGACGAATTCGGAATCGATTTCCAGGCCATGGGCGAACTGGAATACTACGTGATCTCCAATCTCGATCCCGCATTCCAGGCAGAAGACCAGCACGGATATCACGAATCCCAGCCTTTCGCGAAATACAACTCCTTCCGCACCGAGTGCATGCAGCTCATAGCGCAGACGGGCGGACGCATCAAGTACGGCCACAGCGAAGTGGGCAACTTCACGCAGGACGGCAAGAATTACGAACAGAACGAAATCGAATTCCTCCCGGTGAACGCCGAAGATGCCGCCGACCAGCTGACCCTTGCCAAATGGGTTATCCGCACCCTTGCATGGAAGCGCAACCTGGACGTCTCCTTCGCTCCCAAGATTACCGTGGGCAAGGCGGGCTCCGGCATGCACATCCACATGCGCCTGATGAAGGACGGCAAGAGCATTACCGTAGCCGACGGCAAGCTGTCAGAAACGGCGGAGAGAGCCATCGCCGGCCTCATGCTCATAGCCCCCTCCATCACCGCATTCGGCAACACCGTTCCGGTAGCCTATTTCAGACTCGTGCCGCATCAGGAGGCTCCGACCAATATCTGCTGGGGCTACAGCAACCGTTCCGCCCTCGTCCGCGTGCCCCTTGGCTGGACGAGCAAGACCGACATGTGCGCCGCGGCCAATCCGCAGGAAGACGAGAAGTCTTCGGACGGCTCGTTCAAGCAAACCTTCGAGATGCGCTCTCCCGACGGCAGCGCGAACGCCTATCTGCTTATGGCTGCGCTCTGCGTAGGCATCAGGCTCGGGCTTGAAATGAAAGACGGCCTCGCCGAGGCCAGGAAAACCTTCGTGGACGTGGATATCCACAAGGAAGAAAACGCAGCGCGCCTCGCGCAGCTCGACAGCCTTCCCGACAGCTGCATGGCATCTGCCGAATGCCTCGAAAAGCAACGCGGCTTCTACGAAGCCATGGGCGTGTTCGACAAGAGGGCGATCGACGGTACGATCGCAAAACTCCGCAGCTACAACGACCGCACCCTGCGCCACGACATCGAGGGCAATTCCAAGAAGGTGGCCGAGCTCGTCAATAAGTACTTCCATTGCGGATAGCGGGTTAGCCGCGGCGGACAGCGCCCCCGTCAAAAATAATAAGCGCCCCCGTCAAACAAGAAGGCGGCCGATCGGCCGCCTTCTTTTGCGTATTGGCTAGTTCCTGCTATTCGGGAATCTGTACGAATTCGATTATGTTGCCGGAGTTGAGAATCTCGGCGACAGCCTTCCTGATGTCTTCGGCGGTGAGGTTGTTCACGGCATCTTCATAAGCCTTGTCGACCTCGACCTGCTTCATGACGTAGCTCTTGATGAGGTTCTGCCAGTAGCTGTTGTTGAGCCTCTTCTCGGGCACGTTCTTCTTGAGGTTCAGGACTGTCATGTCGAACTCTTCCTTGGTCGGGCCCGCGGTGGCGAGATCGGCGAACTGCTCTTCGGCGGTCTTCACGAGAATCTCACGTTTTTCGGGGTCGCACTGGAAGATGACCTGCACGAATCCCTGTTCGACGGGAAGATCCTGGAGGTTGGAGGGTGCGCTTGCACCGTAGGTGCCGCCGATATCTTCGCGGAGGCTGGCGGTGTAACGCATGTCGAGGATGTAGCTCGCTGCGTCCAGCGCGGCCTTGTTGGTCTGGTTGTAGGCCATGGGTGCATGATAAAGGATAACGGCAGTGCTCTGGGGAGTTTCCATCTTGACGGGATCCATCACGCGGACGTCGCCCTTCACGAAATTGGGCGTGTTGTCAGCCCATGCGGTGACCTTGCCGCCCTTCTTGATGCTGCCGACATACTTCTCGACGAGAGGCTTGATCTCATCGGGGTTGAAGTCACCGGTGATCTGGAGCTTGAGGCCCTTGGTGCCGTTGAAGAGCTGCTTGTAGACCCTTTCCACAGTGGCTATCGAAGCCTTGTTGAGAACTTCTTCCGAAAGCATGGTATTGCGGGGATTGCCTCCGTACGCCACTTCGAAGAGCTTCTTCTGGAGCTTATACTGAGGATTCTCGGAAAGGCCCGGGAGCATGGCGCGGAGCTGGTCGATGCCTACCTGGTACTCGTCGGCGTCGAAACGCGGATTGGTGTACAGGAGGTACATCAGTTCGAATGCGGTCTGGAGGTCTTTCTTGGTGGATGAACCGGAGATGCCGTGAGTGAGAGTGGTCACATAAGGCATCATGTTGACGTTCTTGCCTGTGAGCATCTTCTTGAGCTGGGTTCCGGAGAAGCCGGCAACACCGGAATTCTGCTGGAACATGGAAATGACGTTGCTGTCGAAGGACGGGAGGTCTTCGGTGGCGATGAGCGTCTCGCCGCCTTCACGCCAGAGATTGAAGAGTATCTGGTCCTTGCGGTAATCGGTGGGAAGGAGGTAAACTTCGACGCCGTTGCTGAGCGTCCATTTGGTGGAGCCGTACTGTGCGGGAGCGCTGCTCTTGACCTTTCCGGCCTTGAGTTTCGCGGCATTGAGCAGCTCTGCAGCCACTTCTTCGCCCTGGGGAGCTGCGATGTCGGAAGCCTTCACCTCTTCGATGACCTTGAGTATCTGCTCCTTGGTGGGAGTGGGATAGCCTTCCTTTTCGGGGCCGCTGTAGATCACCACAAGGTTCTCGTCGGTGATGAGCTGGGGAACGATCTGGTTGAGCTGGTCCACGCTGATCTGTCCGAGCAGGGCTTCGACGATCTGCTTTTCCATGGCGGGCTCGAGATAGCTCTTCTGATCGAAGAAATGATTGAGGAGCTCACGGATGAATTCGGGGCTCTTGCGTGTTGCGGCACGCTCGACTGCAGCTTCCTGCCAGGAGATGATTTCGGCCTTTGCACGGTTGTACTCCTCGGGGGTGAAGCCGTAGCGCTTCATGCGTTCGAGCTCAGTGTAGAAGGCGCGGAAGCCCTCGATGATATTGTCTTCGCGGAGAGTCACCTCGCCGTCCACGGCATCGATGCTCTCGTAAATCAAATCGCCGATATAAAGGCTGCCATCGAGGAAGGCTGCGCCGGGTTTGGAAGTGATGTCGGTGAAACGCTCGCTCATGATGCGGCCTACCAGCGACTTCATGAGGTCGTTGAGTTGGCCGATGATGGTGGCGTTCATTTCCTCGGGCTGGGCCTCGCTCTTCCATGCCATTTCAATGGTGGCGTTGGTGGTTTCGGGGTCGGTGAGGATGCCTACGACGGGCTCCTTGTTCGCCGGGAAGGGAATCTCGGGCTTGGCCTCGGGATTCTCACACTTGGGAATGCGGCCGAAGTACTCCTTGATCTTGGCCTCGATGCGGTCGGGATCGATATCACCGACGACTATCACGGCCTGCCTGTCGGGATGGTACCAGGAAGCGTAGAAATTGTGGAGGCTCTGGGGAGCGAAGGTTTCGAGGCTCTCCTGGCTGCCGATAAGGGTGCAGGTAGCATATTTGGTATCGCCGAAATAGTAGGGGAGACTCTTCTCGAGAGTACGCCACTGGGCAGTGTTGCGCTGGCGCTTCTCACCTATGATGACGGGACGCTCAAGGTCTATCTCCTCGGTGGAGTTGGTGACGTAATGGGCATACTCGCTGAGGATGAGGAGGCAGGAGTCGGCCACGGTCGGGCGTTCTACCGGCATGTTGTTGAGCATGTACTGCGTCTCCTCGAAGCCCGTCGAGGCGTTGATATTGCGGCCGAATTCAGCACCTATGCTCTGAAGGTAATTCAGGATGCCCTTTCCGGGGAAGCGCTCGGTGCCGTTGAAGCACATGTGCTCGAGGAAGTGGGCGAGGCCGTCCTGGTCGGGGGTCTCGTAGATACCGCCGGTGTTGGTGGCGAGATAGAATTCCGCCCTGTCTTTAGGAAGCTCGTTGTGGCGGATATAATAGGTGAGGCCGTTCTCAAGCTTGCCGACGCGGACTGCGGGGTCGTTCGGAAGGGCCTGCATCATGGGGTTCCCCTGGGCGCTGAGGCTCAGAGCCGCGAAACTTGCGGCGATGAATACAAATAACTTTTTCATTATCACTAATAAATTAATGCTTTGTGCAAAGATAATAATTATTTATTGATTTACAATAAAAATTTAAAATATTTAGATATTCTTGTAATTATTCATTATTCAAATAATCTTCGATAATCTTCGCGAGGCCGAACATCTCGTGGAGATTCTCCACCTCCAGGCGCCGGCCTATGATTTCTCCGCGGGAAGATACCATATACAGTTTCGGGGTCGAAATGACTCCGTACAGGCGGAGGTAGTCGCTGTCGATTTCGGGATCCCACAGGTGAATCACTTTCACATTCGGGTTCTTCACTTTGAAGCTGCGGCGGAACTGTCTCCACGACTTTTTGTCCTGTCCGGCATACACCGCGATGAAATCGACGGGCAGCACCGCCTCCTTTTCCAGTACGGCCGGAAGCACTTCCGCCTCCACCTTGCACTTTCCGCAGGAGGTGTCGAAGAACCAGAGCATCGCCGCCTTTCCGTCTTCGGGAACGGTTTTGTGGCCGCGGCACGGTTTGAACAGGCTTATCTTGGGCGCCTGCATGCCTATGAGGGAGTTCCTGTTGAAGTCGGCGAAGAGTTTGGCGTCCATTTCGTCGAATTCGCTGCGCATCGGGACGGTACCGTCGGCGAACCATTTGTCGTAGATGTGGATGGCGACAGCCTCCTCGCCCATTACGCGCGATTCTTTGTAGTAGTCGAAGAGCCACAGGGCGACATGCTGCCTTGTGGCGGAATCGGAGGCGGCGCCTATCATATAGTCGGCTTCGCCCGCCTTGCTCTCCTCGTCTTCTGTGCGTATGCTCTGCACGTAGACTTCCATGAGGCTGTCCAGCTTCTCATAGAGGTCCTGGCCGCTTGCGTAGATGATGACTCCGGGCAGCAGGCAGAGCAGCAGCAGAAACTTCTTAAACATTCAATTTGGGGAGGTTTACGCCCTTGGGCATGAAAGTGCTGATATCTCCTCCGTGGCGGATTATGTCGCGTACCGCGCTGGACGATATGTGGGAGAACTCCTGTGCGGTAGGGATGATGATGGTGTCGACATCGGGATTGAGCCGGCGGTTCGCATCGGCGTTGCTCTGCTCTGTCTCGAAATCCATGAAGTTCCTTACACCACGGACTATATGCTTGATTCCCAGCTCTTTGCAGGCATCGGCGGTAAGGCCTTCATAATGGATTATCTTCACGCCTTTGAGCCCCTTGGTGGCCTGTTTGATGATGTCCACCTTCTGCTCGGTCGTAAAGAAACCTCTCTTGTCCTGGTTGATGCCTATGGCTACAACCACTTCGTCGAACATGGTGAGCGCCCTCTGCAGGATGTTCAGATGGCCGGCGGTAAAGGGATCGAAGGATCCAGGGAATAAAGCTACAGTTGCCAATTTATGGGTGTTTTGCCTTTAAAGGTAAGAAAATTATTTGCTTTCGAGAAATGTCTACATCCAAAAAACGCGCCGCGGGCGAGGGGGGAGGGATGCGCCGCCTGGAGAACCAGATGTTTACGGGCATCGATGAGCGGAGCCTTGCCGCGGGCGAAGTTTCCCCAGAGCATGAATACCACCCCGTCGCAGTTGTCTGAGATGTATTTTATGACGGCGTCGGTGAATTCTTCCCATCCTATCCTCTCGTGGGATGCCGCCTGTCCGGCGCGTACCGTGAGTATGGAGTTCAGGAGCAGCACGCCCTGCCTTGCCCAGGGTTCGAGGTTGTAGGTCCTGCCCATCCTGATTCCCAGGTCGCTTTCTATTTCCTTATATATGTTCACGAGCGACGGGGGAGCGGGCATGCCGTCGGGCACCGAGAAGCTCAGGCCCATCGCCTGCCCGGGATTGTGATAAGGGTCCTGACCGAGAATTACCACTTTTACGTCCTGTACCGGAGTGAGCTCGAAGGCCCTGAAAATGCGGTTCCCGGGAGGATAGATGGTCTGTCCCTTTTCCTTTTCGGCATGCAGATAAGAGACAAGCCCCGCAAAGTAAGGCTTGTCGAACTCACTCTGCAGGGCTTGCCGCCAGGATCCTTCTATCTTTACGTTCATTTCTCGAAGATGAAGTCTATGACGTCCTTTATTTCCTTGACATACACGAAGGTGAGGCCCTTCACGTAAATCTCCTTGATGTCTTCGATGTCGCGGCGGTTCTGTTCGCTCAGGAGGATGGTGTGAACTCCGGCGCGCTTGGCCGCAAGCACCTTTTCCTTAAGGCCTCCTACGGGAAGTACCCGGCCGCGCAGGGTCATCTCGCCCGTCATGGCGATGCCCTTTTTAACCGCTTCGCCCCGGTAGGCCGACACCATGGAAGACACCATGGTGATGCCGGCCGAAGGACCGTCTTTCGGGACAGCTCCCTCGGGAACGTGCACGTGGACGTCCTTGGCGGCGAACTGCTCGCTGGTCATCTTTACCATTTCGGGATGCGCCTTGATGTACTGGTAGGCGATGGTTGCGGATTCCTTCATCACGTCTCCCAGGTTGCCGGTCATGGTGAGCACGCCCTTGCCTCCGGAAACGCTGCTCTCCACGAAGAGGATTTCGCCTCCCAGCTCCGTCCAGGCGAGTCCGGTAACCACGCCGGGGCCTTCGTTGCCCTTCTGCTTGTCGTGGAAGGCGGTAGGCAGGCCCAGATACTCCTTGAGATGCTCAATCTTTATTTCGGCGGGATGCTCCTGGCCGAGCGCTATCTTCTTTGCGGTGACGCGGGCGATTTTGGCAATCTGCTTTTCAAGGCCGCGGACGCCGGATTCGTGCGTGTACTGGTCGATTATCTCGCGTATTGCGGAAGGCTCTATCTTGAGGTCGTCGCGCCCTATTCCATGGGCTTCCAGCTGCTTGGGCATCAGGAACTGCTTTGCGATTTCGGCCTTTTCCTCAGCCAGGTAGCCGGTAACGTTGATGACCTCCATCCTGTCGAGGAGCGCCGGCTGAATGCTGGATATACCGTTTGCCGTCGTGATGAACAGGACGTGCGAGAGGTCGTAGTCGAGGTCGAGGTAGTTGTCGTGGAACGTGGCGTTTTGCTCGGGGTCGAGGGCTTCCAGCAGCGCCGAGGACGGATCGCCCTTGTAATCGGCGCCAACCTTGTCTATCTCGTCGAGCACTATCACGGGATTGGAGCTGCCGGCGCGGGCGATGGCGTTCAGGATGCGGCCCGGAAGGGCTCCGATGTAGGTTTTGCGGTGACCGCGGATTTCCGCCTCGTCGTGCAGACCGCCCAGGGAGATGCGTTCGTACTTGCGCCCGAGCGCTTTGGCCACGCTCTTGCCGAGACTGGTCTTGCCGACGCCCGGAGGGCCGTAGAGGCAGAGGATGGGCGACTTCATATTCCCCTTGAGCTTGAGCACGGCAAGGTATTCGATAATCCTGTCCTTTACCGTCTCGAGGCCGTAATGGTCTTCGTCCAGCACCTTCTGGGCATTGGAAAGGTCGAGGTTGTCCTCGGACATCTCGTCCCACGGAAGATTCAGCATGAAGTCCAGGTAATTGTACTGCACGCTGTAGTCGGGGGAGTTGGGGGAATACTTCTGAAGGCGGTTCAGCTCCTTCTCGAAGGCCTCTCCGGTCTCCTTGGACCATTTTTTCTTGGATGCACGCTCCTTGAGCTTGTCATAGTCCTCGCCTTCGTCCATTCCGAGCTCTTCCTGAATGGTCTTGAGCTGGTTGTTGAGGTAGTATTCCCTCTGCTGCTGGTCGATCTCGCTCTTGACTTTCTGGTTGATGTCCTGCTTGATCTTGGAAAGCTCGATTTCCATGTTGAGCAGGCTCAGGAGCTTCATCGCACGCGCACGGATGTCGTCATACTGCAGGAGCTCTATCTTGTCGGAGAAATCGTCCACTTCGACCGTGGTCGCGATGAAGTTCACCAGGAACTTGAAGTCGGAGATGCTCCTGATGGCAGCTATCGCCTCGCGCGATGCCATAGAGGTGTTGCGCACGATCTGGATGGCGTTGTCCTTGAGGGAGTCGGCTATGGCCTTCACGGTAGCGCTGTCCTTGTCTGCCAGAAAGTCATCGAGATAGTGGATCCTGGCCGTGAGGAATGGCTCGTAGTCGAGGATGGCGTCGAGCGAGAAACGCTTGATGCCCTGGAGTATGGCGGTGATGGTGCCGTCCGGCATCTCGAGACTCTTGATAATCTTTGCGACGGTGCCGTACGGGTACAGGTCCTTTTCTTTCGGATCTTCGATGGTGACGTCAGTCTGGGGAACGCAACCCACGAAGAAACCGTGGGCTTCGGCCTCTTTGATGAGCCTGATGCTCTTTTCCCTGCCGATAGTCACCGGGAACACCGCATTGGGGAACAGGACGGCGTTCCTGAGAGCCAGTACAGGCAGGGTATCGGGGAGTTCGGAATCGTTCACTTCCCTGATCTCTTCACCCTGCATGACCGGTATGATGCTGACTTCGGCTCCTGCCGGGAATGCATATTCTTTGTTTTCTTTCATATATCTCTGTCAAATTGTCAGTATAGGGGCGTACTTCCCCTGTGTTCCAAATATAGTCAATCTCCGTGCCACTGCAAAAGATTCAGAAAAACTCATCGTAGGCGTTTGATTATTAAAAAATTATATCTACTTTTGTGCTCCCAAAAGGAAAGAACTCAATTAAAAACTCTTAAATCATGACAAAAGCTGAAATCGTAAACGAGATCGCCAAGCAGACCGGCATCGAGAAAATTCAGGTTCAATCAGTGGTTGAAGCCTTCATGGAGTCCATCAAGAAATCTCTTGCAAAAGGCAACCCGGTTTATCTTCGTGGCTTTGGCAGTTTCATAGTAAAGCACCGTGCCCAGAAGGCCGCCCGCAATATCACCGCCAAGACAACCCTTGTTATTCCTGCACATGATGTTCCGGCCTTCAAGCCTGCAAAGGTCTTCATTGCCGATCTCAAAAAATAATTAATATTCATCATTATGCCTAGCGGAAAGAAGAGAAAGAGACATAAAATGTCTACGCACAAGCGTAAAAAGCGCTTGCGCCTCAACAGACATAAGAAGAAATAATTGTCGAGGGGGGCTCGTACGGGGGATCCGGCGAGCCTCTTTTAATAAGTAAAAAACTGTCCGAATCATCCAATGGAAGAACAGAAAGCACAGGAAAAGAACCTTGTGGTCGATGTCTCGCCGAAAGAAGTCAAGATAGCCCTGATGGAAAACCACAGGCTTATCGAGTACAACAACGAGTCGAGCCAGGACCGCAGTTTCTCCGTCGGGGACGTATATCTTGGCAGGGTCAAGAAGATACTCCCTTCCCTGAATGCCGCTTTCGTGGACATAGGTGACAGCAAGGAAGCATTCATCCATTATCTCGACCTGGGCCTCTATTTCGGGGCCTACGACCAGTTCGTCCGGGAGAGCAATCCCAACAAGAACCTCCGCAGCCTGTACGCCGGCATCAAGCTCGGCAAGCCGCTGGAGAAAGAAGGACGCATCGAGGACAATCTCAAGGCCGGCCAGATGATGGTGGTGCAAATTGTCAAGGAACCGATTTCCACGAAGGGCTCCAGGCTCACTGCGGAAATTTCATTGGCAGGACGCAACATTGTACTGCTGCCTTTCGCCGAAAAGGTAAGCGTCTCCCAGAAAATCTCCTCTCACGAAGAAAAGAGAAGACTGGAGACCCTGGTAAAGAGCATCCTCCCGCGCAACTACGGGGCCATCATCCGCACCGCCGCCGAAGGCAAGAACGCCTCGGTGCTGGTGGCCGAGACCAAGTCCCTCATCGAAAAGTGGGAAGGCTCATGGAAGAAGATAGCCAAAGACAAAGGCGTCGATCTCCTTTTCACCGAGTACTCCAAGACCACCACGGTCCTTCGGGACCTTCTGAACGATTCGTTCACGGGTATTTACGTGAACGACGCCAACACCTGCGAGGAAATCCGGAAGTACATTTCCCTCATTCTCCCCGAACAGGAAAAGATCGTCCATCTCTATGACGGCCGGGAACCCATCTTCGACCATTTCGAGGTAACCCGGCAGATCAAAGGCTCCTTCGGAAAGGTAGTGCCCATGAAACAGGGCGCGTACCTCGTGATAGAAAGCACCGAAGCCCTCAACGTCGTGGATGTGAACAGCGGCATACGGGCCAAAACGACCGATCAGGAGGAAAACACCTTCGAGGTCAACAAGCTCGCAGCCGAGGAAATTGCGCGTCAGCTGAGGCTGCGCGATATGGGTGGTATCATCATCGTCGACTTCATCGACATGGAGAACGTGGAACACCGGAATGCCCTGTTCAAATATATGCAGGCGCAGATGGAAGGAGACAGGGCGAAGCACAACGTGCTGCCGCTCACCAAGTTCGGCCTCATGCAGATTACCCGCCAGCGGATCCGTCCGGCTACGGAAATCAACACTTCCGAGCAATGTCCCCTGTGCCACGGCACGGGCAAGATCGCCTCGACGGTAATTATCGACGAACAGATAGAGCGCAAGCTGTCGTACTTCGTCATCGACAAGGGCGTAAGGTCCCTCATGCTCCGCACCAGCCCCATTCTCGGGGCCTATCTGTCACGCGGGTGGAACTCGTTCGTCGCAAAGTGGCGGCGCAAGTACAGATGCAAACTGAAGCTGGTCGAAAGCTCGGCCAACTCCATCCTGCAGTATGAATTTCTGAATCTTGAAGGAGAAGCGCTCGAATAACGGGCGCTTTTCTTTTACCCTCTATTCCTCATCGAAGCCGTCCCACAGGGCATCCAGGGTGCGACGGTCCTTCTTTGTAGGACGGCCGGCGCCCTTGTCGCGGCGGACGAAGAAAGTCTCGGCGGGAGCGTGAAATTTGGCAAGCTCGCTTTCGGGGGTGATGTTTTCGGCATAATCCGGGACGAGGGCTGCCCCCACGCGGTGGTCGAGCCCCTGCCTCACACGGTAACTGATGACCGCCGGGCCGCGGCGGACCGAGATTTCATCGCCAGGCTTCACCAGCTTGGATGGCTTGGCGTTCACCCCGTTCAGCTGCACTTTATTGCCGTGACAGGCTTCGGTAGCCTCGCTCCTCGTCTTGAAAGCGCGGATGCACCACAGGTATTTGTCTATCCTCTCGTCCATTACAGGTCGGTCTGAAGGTAGAGATGATGACTTACTTCGGCGCATTTATCGGGACGCACCTTGGCGACTATCTCGAGCGCGAAGGCTAAGGCATGGCCTGCACTGCGGCCGGTGATGACCCGTCCGCTGGTTATGGCCGGACGCGGTTCGAACCTGAGGGAAGCTGCCTCCAGCTCTTTTTCGAACCCGTCGAAGCACGTGACAGCGCTTCCTGCTATGCCTTTCAGCTGTGTGAGAACCAGGCCTGGCGCAGCACAGATGCAGGCTACGGTGCCTCCGGCGTCGTAATGCTCCTGCATGAGCTTCATGAGCGGCCTGCAGGCTGCCAGGTTGCGGGTGCCGGGCATGCCTCCCGGGAAGATGAGCACGTCTTCCTGAGTGGTGCCTTCATGGCTGACATCCAGGAATTCGAGGCAGCTGTCGGTGCCTACGGTGACGCCATGGGATGAGCACACGAACGGTTCTTCGCCGATTGCTACGAGTTCGGTCCTCAGACCTGCCCTGCGCAGGACGTCGTTGGTGCCGAGGGCCTCTACGTCCTCGAAGCCGTCCGCAAGAAAAATGTAGATTCCTTTCATACCGAAAAAATAAGTATCTTCGCGTTTGTAAAGATAGTGAAAATAATGGAAGAAGAAAAGAAATTGTACCCCTTCCGGCTTTGCCCCGTGGAAGACGTTTTCGCCTGGGGAAAAGAGGAATGGATGCTTGCCGACCTGGGTTGGCGCGACACTGCCGTGAGGGACGGATGGCTTGCCGGCAATGCCCTCGGTGAGATCATGGAAACCTATCTCGACCGTGTGGTGGGGGACGATGTGTTCGACTGGTACGGCAGGCAGTTTCCCTTCCAGGTGAAAATGCTCCGTGTAAACGGGGCGATGCCCCTTACCGTGTGCCCCTCCGACGAAGACGCAAGGGCGCGCTACGACTCCCTCGGGAAGGAAAAACTCTGGTATGTGCAGAAGGCTGAACCCGGTGCGAGCCTGCTCCTGGGTTTCCGGAAAAAAGTGGAGGTCTCCGCGTTTTTCTCCGCCTGCACCGAAGGGAACCCCGCTTCTTTCATGAACGCCGTACCCGTGAAGGCGGGGCAGTATTTCCATATCCCGCCCGGCATTCCCCACGCTCTCCGCGGAAAGCTTTCGGTAATAGAGATAAGTGAATCCTCCGCCCTCGATTTCAGACTCTGCGGCTGGGGCGAGACCCTTCCCGAAGATGAATCCATGGGCATCTCGCTGGGCCTGGCCGACGCGCTCGACTTCATTTCATACGACAGGTTCCCAGCCGAAAACCTGATGGGATTCAGCCTGGAAGACCGCCGTCCCGAAGATCCCGCGAACGTGGTGCGGATGGTGCATCTGCCCCAGTTCTCAAGCAATGTCATCGACCTCGAAGAGGCCCTGAAAATCACTGCCGGCGAAGGCGGGTCCTGCGTGGCTTACGTTTGCGCCCGCGGCGCCATGGCCCTTCAGTCTTCAGGGGAAGGCAATGACGGCGGCAGGAATCACGTAAAGGTAAAGGAGGGAGAAGTTGTGCTCGTGCCCTCCGAATGCGAAGAATTCTATCTGGTGCCGCTCGAAAAGGGCACTCTGCTGCTTGAAGTGCTGGTGGAAAAGCGCGAAGAGCCCGACCTTACTTTCTCACGATAATTCTTTCTATCCTCCGCGGTACGCTCGTGAGGATTTCGTACGGAATGGTGCCGAGTATGCCGGCAAGTTCCGTGACTGTCGGATCGTCCCCGAAGATGGTAACCGTGTCGCCTACCTTGCAGGGGATGCCGGTCACGTCGAGCATGCACATGTCCATGCAGATGTTGCCTATGGTAGGGGCGCGGTGACCGTTGATCGCGAATGAAGCGTTTCCCCGGCCAAGATGCCTGTCGAGCCCGTCGGCATAGCCGCACGGGATGGTGGCTATGGTGGTGCCTCCGTCTGCAATGCCGCCCATGCGGCCGTAACCTATGGCGCCGTCAGACTGCCTCAGATGCTTGACCTGCAGCACTTTGACCTTAAGCGAAGCGACCGGTTCCAGACTGACTCCGGGCAGTGCGCTGATTCCGTAAATGCCTATTCCCAGGCGCACCATATCCCACTGATACTGCGGGAAGCGTTCGATGCCGGCGGAATTGAGGATGTGCCACATGGGTTTGTATCCCAGGGCTTTGCCCAGTGCCGTCGCGTTCTGCTCGAACAGCTTTATCTGCCCGAGGGTGAAGTCGTCCGCGTCGGGGTCTTCCGCCGCCGCAAGGTGCGAGAAGCAGGATACCACGCGTACGCTGGTGCATCCGGAAAGGAAACTGAACAGCTGCGGCAGCTCGTCGGTCATGAAGCCGAGGCGGTGCATGCCGGTGTCGAGTTTGATATGGATGGGGAAGCCGGTGACTCCGCGTTTCTGAAGCACGTCCACCAGCTGTTTGAGCGTTGACAGGTTGGGAATGGAGGGCTCAAGGCGGTAATCCACCATCTCTTCGAAGAAATCGGTGCCGGAAGTGAGCACCATGACTGGCATGGAGATACCGGCCTTGCGGAGTTCGATGCCTTCAACCGGAAGCGCAACTGCGAGATAATTGGCTCCGGCCTGCTGCATCATGCTGGCGAATTCGACGGCTCCGTGCCCGTATGCATTGGCCTTGACCAGAACAAGAAGCCTGGTTTCGGGCTCGAGCAGGGAACGGAAATACCTGTAGTTCGCCTGTGCCGCAGGCAAACTCAGTTCAAGCCGTGAGAAGTCGTCGCTACCCATATATCATGCAAAAATAAACAATTCCTCCCAATATCGGCTAATCCACGGCCTCTATCCTGTCGGGAAAGACGTACCACAGGAAGCCCTCGACTTCCCGGTAGCCCATGCTCCGGTATAGGTCCATGTACTCGCGCACCTGACGGCGATGTTCGCTGCATGGCCTGGCGAATTTGTAGTCTATCACCGTGACCTTCCCTCCGCTTTCAATCACCCTGTCGGGGCGGCGGTCCCTGCCGTCCGGGGCTATTATGGAAACCTCATTGTATCCGCCTCCGCCGAAGAATTCGGGATGCGCGGTGATCCGCTTCGACAGCAGTGCTAGGGCGTCTTTCGCCTGGGCCGAGTCGAGCGTGCCGCTGAGTACCGCTTCGCGAACTGCCCCCTCGAGGTCGCCTGCGCTCCTGATTCCGGCCATTATGCCGTGGAGCACCACGCCGTTGCGACGCGGAGACGCATCGATACCCACTTCGCCGTCGGGGCCGAAGAAGTCGAAGGCGTCGGTGGACGGCGTGAGCCTGCCGCCAGCCGGAATGATGGGATATCCGGCGGGGAAAGACATCTCCGACTTTCCGCTTTCCCGGCGGAGTGCGGAGAAATCATACATGGAGCCTCGCGAAAACTCCTGGTTTGAATCGCAGAAGTCCCAGAGTATATGCGAGATCGCTTTCGCCTCGCCTTTTTTGTGAGTCTTGGGGGGATTGCATGCAATCACGTGCAGGCAGCAGACGGCCCTCGTGAGCGCCACGTAGAAAATGTTCAGGTTGTCCACGCACTGCATGCGTTTCTCCAGCTCATACTCCCTGGCGAAAAGGGAATCTTCGCATACGGAGCTCATCGTTACGGAATAGATGCCGGAAACTGCAGGGTCGAAGGGCGTGCCGGAGACGTCCAGCCAGCACCACCGGTCTTCTTTCCTGAAAATCTCCACTTTTTCGGCGAAGGGGAAGATGACATAGGGGAATTCAAGTCCTTTCGCCTTGTGGACCGTAAGGATCGTGATGGAATCTGAATTCTCGGGTGAGCTGATATAGCGGGGTTTCCGGTTCCAATACTCAAGGAAGAAGCGGAGGCTGTTGCCGTTCACTTCCGTCCACTCGCGGAGCTCGTCCATGAAGGCTTCGATGAACAGGGTTTCGCCTTCGAAGACGTCCGGATCGGCTTCCCTGAGCTGGGCGAGCAGATCTTCGCAGAGCCCCACAAGCGAGTGGTATTCCTGCGGGAACTGCACTTTAGCATCGCGGATGATGAATGCGTTGATGGTGTCGAGGGGGTTCTCCAGGCAGCTGAGCAGGCTCACCAGCTTGCGTACCGTACCTGAGGCGTTTACCTTGAGGGAGTCGTCCGAGACGACCGGATACCCGCCGGCAAGCAGTTTCGATGCGATTTCGAAGCCGTCTTTGTTGTTTCGGACCAGGATGGCGATGTCGCTGAAGCGGGCGCCCGCGGCCCGCGCCGTTTCTATGGATTCCATCACTTTGGGGATCTCATCCTCTGCGGCGCAGAAAGACACCTGGACGTGTCCCTGCTGCCCGTCCCCGGTCTTTACCTCCTGCTTTGCGTCGGAATAGAGGTCCTGCAGGCCGAGGGTATTTGCTGCATAGGGGAAGAACTCGCTGTTGAATTCCACGATTTCCCTGCAGCTGCGGTAGTTCTCCCTGCGGGGCTCGACCACCGCTCCGGGAAACTCAGCCTGCACCCTTTCCGCGAGCAGCGTCCAGTCGGAGTCTCGCCAGCGGTAAATGCTCTGTTTCACGTCGCCCACTATGAGCGAGCGCTTGTGGTTGGAGTCGCTCTCGCGGAGGAGCGGGAGGAAGTTCTCCCACTGGATGACGGAGGTGTCCTGGAATTCGTCCAGCAGGAAGTTCTCATAGCGGACTCCGAGCTTTTCATATACGAACGGGGTGTCGCTGCCGGCTATAATCCTGGCCAGCAGCGTGTTGGAGTCGTCGAGGGGGAGGACGTTCTTCTCGTGCATGAGAGCTTCGAACTCCCTGAAAAACTCCCTTGCGAGCCCGAGGCTGAACACCTGGGCCTCCACTATCCTTGCGGTGTTGTATACGACGAAAGGCTTTTCGAAAAGGGCCATGAAAGGAGTGCCCTCGGCTGCGGCCGAAAGCTTTTTCAACGGCTTCGTTATCTGCTTGAACCAGACGACCTTCGTGTATTGCTGCCGATGCCCTTCGGCCGTTTTGTCGTCAAGGACCGGCAGGGCGAGCGCCGCTTCCCTCACGTCGGAGGCGAATTTCCTGATAATTTCGCGGCAGCTTTTCCGCACCTTGGCGAGCCGTTCCTTTGAGAATTCGTCGTCGGTGACGCCATGTGCGGCACGGAGCCGCCTGCGCTCCTCGCTCCCGAGCTTCTTGCCCATTTCGTAGAGCGTATTGTCTATGGAAGGCCGGCCTCCGCTCTCGAGCTTGTCGGCGACGTTCTCTCGGAGCCAGCCCAGAATCTCCTTCTGGGACTCCTCGCCGGTGAGCGAGTCCAGGATGCGGTCCATCGCCTCGGCTATGAGCGAATCGCGGTCGAGTTCCACCTGATAGTCGGCCATCTGGCCGATCTCCCTTGCAAACGACTTGAGGGCACGCTGGAAGAAGCGGTCGATGGTGCTTACCGCGAAGGCGCTGTAGTCGTGCAGGATCCTGACGAGCTTGCTCCGTTTTTCAGGATCTTCGGCAAGGTAATTCAGTATCCTGTCCTTCATCTCGGCCGTGGCTTTGTTGGTAAAGGTGACGGCCAGGATATGGCGGTACGCGAGTTCGTCGGCGAGCAGGTCGATGTAGGTGTGGGCCAGGGTGTATGTCTTGCCGGAACCGGCGGATGCTTTCTTGACGTCTATCATCTTCCGCAGATATTCTTGAAGTCACAATACTCGCAGGTTTTGGCCTCGGAAGTGCGCTGCCACGGAATTTCGGGATTGCGCAGTTCTTCCAGCTTTTCGACCAGGCGGGGCTCCATCCCTTCGAGGAAAACCCTGCTCAGCGCGCTTGTGCGCACCCCTTCGGTGAACAGACGCTGGGTCTGGTAGATGCTGTTGAGAACAGTGCGGCCGCCGGTTCCGCCATCCATGAACCGGTCGTAGATGTAGAGCTGCAGGGCGATGCCCGGCCTCTTGCTGTTGTCATTGCCGAAGAGAATGTCGATCACCTTGGATGCGTTGTCATCGGTGATTTCCATCTCGCTGTCTTCGACTTTCCCGGTCTTGTAGTCCACGACCCGGATCGTTCCGGGCTCAAAACAGTCGAGCCTGTCGATGTACCCGATAAAACGGAATCCGCCTATCACCGTTTCCCTGTATTCCTCCAGGCCGAATATCTTGAAGGAGGGGAGACCCTTGCTCTCGAGAAGGGCGAGGTCGCATTCGAGAATCTTGCGGGCGTAGCGGCAGACGATATCCTCGTAGACCAGGTTGCGTCCGGTAACCTCCGGGACGTTTCCCAGTTTCTGGATGATGCGCATGCGCACCTGTTTCGCAAGGCCCTCGGTATCCTTCAGCAGTGCTTTCAGATAGCTTGCGCCAACCTGTTCGAGCGGCCTGAGCCGTTTTTCTTCCTTTTCGGACGGATTGGTGGAATAAAGGGCGTGCATGACGGTGTGGAGTACGCTCCCGAGCATTCCCGGGTCGAGGTTCTCCTCTAGTTCGTCAGGCTGCCTGAGGCCCTTGATGCTGCTGTAATACAGGGCTGCCGGACAGTTCAGGTACTGCCTCATCGAGGATGCGCTGAGATGGAAATCCGGGGATGCCATGACGGCGAGGTCTTCCTGGGTCTTGGGGATGCTTCCGGGCACTTCAACGCCCTTTGCCGGTGAACTCACCACATAGCGGTTGAGCTTGAAGCCGTAAACGAGCGAGAGTTGTTTGATGTAGCGGCTTTCCTCGCCCTGGCGTATGCCCTCGGTGCGGGAATCGAAGACCAGCCAGACTTTCTCTGCCCTCTGGATGAGGCGGTAGAAATAGTATGCCCATATCGAGTCCTGGAACTCATAGGTGGGGAGTCCGAAGCCCTTTCGAAGCTCGGGTGGAATGAACGACGCCGCCACCGACTTCCGCGGGAACATGCCTTCGTTGCAAGAGAGGATGACCAGGTTGTCGAAGTCGAGGGCGCGGGTTTCCAGCGGCCCCATTATCTGCATCCCTTCGAGCGGCTCGCCCTCGAAGGGGACGGTATCTCCGGAGAGCAGCTGCATGAACAGCTTCCACCATGCCTTGTCGCTCACGGCCGGGTTGAGTTCGCCGAGCCGCGTGACGGCCTTGTAGCTGTGCATGGCGAACTCCAGCTCCATCGCATGCGCCTTGTCCTCGCGTATGGCATGGGCGATGCGAAGGATGATGTCTTTCAGGTAAGACGCCTTGTCCCCGGCCTTGCAGAAAATGGCCTGCAGAATGTCTCCTGAGGCGAAATCCGAAACTGGGATGTAGATTTTTCCGGCGGTCTTGAGCTTTTCGACGGTTTCCTTTTCCTCAGGTGAGATGACGCTGCGGAACAGTCCGTTCGAGAAAATGCCCCGCACCTGCCTGTGGTAGAAAGCCGGTCCGTCCGGTAGCTCGCGTATGCCGAGTTGCAGGGCGGAAAGCATACCCAGAAGTCCCAGCCACTCGCTCCCTTTCATGGGATAGCCCATGGTGACGTTTATCTTGTCGATGTCTTCTGGAATGCTGTTTATCAAGGGTACCAGCAGCCCTTCATCGGGAAGGATGACGGCGGTGCGGATGTCGTGGTGGCCGCCTATACGCTGTAGAATGCCCGGCAGCTGCTTGGCCTGGCCCACGGAAGACGGAACGCTGAGAATGTTGATTTCCGGCCTTTGCCTGTTCAGCTCCCCGGTTTTGAGGTCTTGCCCGAAAAGCTCCACGTTGCCGGCCATGAAGAAGGAGGCCATGTTTCCGCGGTCTTTAATCTCGGGGCTGAACCAGTCCCAGCAGAATTGGGCGCGGCCGGCGTCCTTCATTTTCCGCAGCAGCTTTTTCTCGCATTCGTTGAGGGCATTGAGCCCGGCGAACACGAAGAGCGTACCCGGTTCGAAATGGCGGTCGAGGATGTCGGTGACGCTTTCGCGGTCGAGGTTCTCGGCCAGGGTGCGGTATATCATGCCCTCGTAGGACAGACCTTCCGCCGCCAGACCGGCATTGAAGTCCTTGTAGAGGGGGAGGAGGATGTTCCAGATGCGCAGGAAACCGCGCTTGATCTCGCCTTCGCGGTCGAAATGGCCGAGGAACTCGAGAATGGCCCTGCGCTGGTCTTCTTCCAGGAAGGAAAGGTCCTGCATACCCTTGAACTCGTCCACGTTTTTCCAAAGCCTGTCGGGATCGGCCAGGTACTTGTCCACGTCGTTGAAATCCGACAGCATGACGTCGCCCCAGTAGAGGAAGTCGTCGAGGGGCTCGGGGTCTTTCACGAGGCGGCAGAAGCATTCGTACAGCCGGATGAGCTGCAGGATGCGGTCGGCCTTGTGGCCACCGGTGATTCGGTAGAAGAAGTCGTTCATGGTGCAGCAGGCGGGAGCCATGCTGGTACGCCCGTCTTTCTTCACTTCTTCGGCCAGGTGTTTCCTGAAGAACAGGATGGCCCTTTTGCTGGGAAAGACGAAACACAGGCGGCTGAAATCGTGACCGCCTGTGTAGTATTGTCGTGCGACTTGTCTGAGAAATCCGGTCATCGCAGATCAGTCACAATCCATGATGAATCGAGGGTGGAAACGTCGAAGACGAAGCGGGAATCGTCCGAGGGAGAGGGTTCCGTAAGGGTGATGCCGGAGGCGCTGAAGTCGAGGTCGACGTCCCGGTCTTCCCTGACTATGGTGCAGGCAAGGTTGCTGCCGTCGAAGCGGGAGATATGGACGTAGCCTATGTACTCGTCGAGATGGGAGACCATGCTCTCGCCGGCTTCGGCGATGAGGACTTCCTTCGCCTTTCGGTCGACAATCCAGCAGGTGGTGCCGTCGCACCAGGTTTCAAGCCCGCCGTCGGCAGTGGTATGGTACCTGTGCCCCTGCATCTCTGCGGTTCCGCTGGCCTTGACGGGCATGGAGCCCCGCATCGTGTAAGTGTAGGAACAGCTGACCACGTCTTTGCCGCGGATTATGGCAACGATGTCCCTGATTGTGTTCTGGCCCCATGCCGCCGTTCCGAGCAGCAGGCAGGCTGCGATTATGACTGACTTCCTCATTTTCCGATTTGATCCAGGATAGTCTGGAGATCTTCGAGGGTAGATACAAGAACCGTGCGAGGTTTGCTGCCTTCCTGCGGACCGACGATTCCGGCCTGTTCGAGCTGGTCCATGACGCGCCCTGCCTTGGCGTAGCCCATGCCTAACTTACGCTGGAGATCGCTGGTGGAACCCCTCTGGGTGGTGACTACCATTTTGGCTGCCTCCTCGAAACGCTCGTCCAGCTCGCCAAGACTGCCGCCGCCAGCACCGCCGCCTTCGGAGCTCTCGCTCACGTCGGGCAGATAATAGGGGGTGTTGTAGCTCTTCTTGTAGCCCTGCTGCTCGCCGATGAAATCGGTGACGGAGTCTATCTCTTCACCGCTCACGTAACCGCACTGGATACGTTCGGTATCGAGTCCGGCGCTCCAGAGCATATCGCCGCGGCCTATCAGCTTTTCAGCGCCAGGAGCGTCCAGGATGGTCTGGGAGTCTATCCTCGAAGCTACCCTGAATGCGATGCGCATCGGGAAGTTGCTCTTGATGAGGCCGGAGATGACGTCTACCGAAGGCCTCTGGGTAGCCAGGATCACGTGGATACCGGCGGCACGGCCTTTCTGGGCAAGGCGGATGATGGAATTGCTGATGCTCTTGGAAGCGGCGCGCACTTCGGGCGAAGCTCCGATGACCATGGTGAGGTCGGCGAACTCGTCCACCACCGTGACTATGTACGGCAGGAACCTGTGGCCTTTGTCGGGACGGAGCTTGCGGGCCTTGTACTTTTCGTTGTACTGGGTTATCTTCTGGGTGCCGGCTTCGCTGAGAAGCTTGTAGCGCTCGTCCATTTCGGTGCAGAGGCTGCGGAGCACCTTTTCGGCGTCCTTGGGGCTCTTGACTATGGCCTTACGCCTTTCCTCGTCTTCGTCCCCGGCGGTGGGAAGGACTGCCAGATAGTGGTGCAGCAGCGTGTTGTATGAACTGAATTCCACCATCTTCGGGTCTATGAAGACGAACTTGAGCTCGGACGGGTGCTTGCTGTAGAGCAGAGAAGCCACGATTACGTTGAGCCCGACGCTCTTGCCCTGTTTGGTAGCGCCTGCTATGAGCAGGTGGGGGGCGTCGCTGAGGTCGAAGACCTTGACTTCCTGGGTGATGGTGTAGCCTATGGCTATGGGCAGTTCGTATTTGCTCTTGCGGAAGCTTTCGCTGTTGAGCAGGCTCTTCAGCGGCACTATGCTCGGGCTGTCGTTGGCCACTTCGATGCCTACGCAGTCGGGCAGAGTTACGACGCGCACGCCGCGGGCCTTGAGGGTCAGGGCTATGTCTTCCTGGAGCTTCTTGATGTCGGCAATCTTTACGCCAGGGGCGGGATTGACTTTATAGAGGGTGACGGTGGGGCCGATGACGGCCTTGACGTCGGTTACTTCTATCCTGTAGGTGAGGAGGGCAGCGCGTATCTTGTTGTTGTTGCGGTTGAGCTCCTCGTTCGAGACCTCGCGCTTTGACGAGGCGTGGTCGTCGAGAAGGGTGATGCTGGGGAACTTGTACCACGGCAGGCCTTCCGGCGGATCCATGCGGTTGTCGATGGGGGGAAGCTCCTTCACTTCGGCCTCCAGGGTATCGTCTGTAACCACTTCGATTTCAGGGCCTTTACCAATTTCGGGACCTTGGCCGTCTTGGGGAGTGTCTACGTCATGAACCGGCGTGAGGGGTGGCACCGTGGTGCCCGTGTTTTTGACTTCATGTTCGACGGGGGGTGTATAGGTCGTTTTGAGCTCGGTCTTGTGCTCGGTCTCGTGCTCGTACTCCGGCTTGGGCTTCTTTTCGTGCGGCTTGCCGACGCCGTTTACCAGTTCCGAGAATTTTTTGGAAGACAGGAACAGCCATGCCGCAATGAGAAGCAGCACGCCAAGTCCCGTGACTATGAGTCCGAAAAGATTCACTCCCCAGTCGATTACCTGAGCGCCGCACCTGCCGCCGAGACCGCCGCCGAAGGCGTACTGCAGCCCGGCCAGCCTGCCGATGAATGCAAGGAGTATCGATGCGACGAAGGCGCCCGTAAGGGTGATGAGAGTGGTCTTGACGAGGGAAAAATGCCAGCGGCCTGCGATGAGGCGTGCGCTGACTGCCGCCAGGATGACGAGCAGGGCGAAACTGCCGAACCCGAACAGGTCGCATACCAGCAGGTGCCCCGTCCTGTAGCCGAGCTTGCCGGCCAGATTGCCGACGGGGACGGATGCGTCCATCATTTCGGGATCCTGCAGCAGGCTCATGTCCTGCTGCCAGTGGAACAGGTAGGATACCGTGGAGATGAGTACGAATACCGCAAGAGCGGCAACGAAAAACCCCAGGATCTTCACGGCGACGGCCCTTTCGCCGTCGTCCCAGTTGCGCCAGAAGGCAAGGCTTTCGAAGAACTTTCTCATCTCTTCTTCCGGTTGCGGTATTTACGGTTGGAGTTCTTTCCTCCCCCCTGGTTGCCTATGCCGGGACGCGAGAAATTGACATCGGCCGAAACCTTGCCGAGTTCGATGCCTTCGGGGACCTCGATGCGGCCTTCGGAGAGCTTTTCAATGTCGGCGAAGATGGTTTCGTCGGAAACATTGTCCTTGTTCCAGATGAGGTACTGCTGGCGCATGTAGATGGCCAGGTTCTTTATGAGAACTGTCTTGATTTCGCCTTCGGGTTGTTCGCAGATGAGTTTGATGATCTTTTCGATGTTGCGGCCGTAGTGCATAGCCTTTATCGGGCTGCCCTTCATGGGGATGGGGACGGGCTTGGTCTCGAAGTCTTCCTTTACCGGGGCGGGATACGGGGCGTCGATGTCGAGGTCGTATCCGGCGATCATGTAGAGGTGGTCCCAGAGCTTGTGCTCCCAGTCTTCCTGCTGCCTTACCTGGGGATTGAGAATTTCCATGGTCTTTATGACGGCGCGGGCCTGCTCGCTCCGTTTTTCACGGGAGGGCATGGCCTTCAGCGCTTCCACCATCTTGAGCACGTTGCGCCCGTATTCCGGCATGGCGAGGGTTCCACGTTCGGTATTGTAATCCATTTTTGCGCTTTCATTCATAATATGCAAAAGTAATCAATTTCCTCTTTTTTTCACTTATATTTGCAAATATATTATGACAAAGACCTACACAGTCGCCGGACACTCATTCCGCTTTGCCATTCCTAAAGGGAACGCCCTTCTGGAACAGCTGGGGCAATATGCTCCCTTCGAGTCCCCGAAGGCCGGGAATCCCATTTTCACGGTAGAAGTGGTGAAGGAGCTTCCGGAGCTCGAGCTCACCCAGGTGTACGGCGGAGCCGAAGAGCCCGGGCAGCCCGTAGTCATCCTTTACAGGAGTGGCTCGAACTGGGCGTTCGACATGCACCCCATGGCCGGCTATCCGGCCAGCGGCAGGGTGGTCGCGGACTCCGCTTTCACGCATGCCCGTCTCAAGGTGCTCGACCCATCCCAGGCCCTTTTCGCGCTGAACAATGCAGCCATGCTCATGTTCGCGTTCCGCACGGCCGGGATGGGCACCCTCGAAATGCACGCGTCGGTCATTGTCAACGGCGGCAGGGCTTTCCTCTGGCTGGCAAAGAGCGGTACAGGCAAGAGCACTCACAGCAGGCTTTGGCTGGATCATGTCCCCGGGAGTCATCTGCTCAACGACGACAATCCCATAGTGCGCGTCAATCCCGACGGAGGCGTCGAGGTGTACGGCTCGCCGTGGAGCGGAAAGACGCCCTGCTACAAAAACGAGCACTATCCAGCGGGGGCTTTCGTCCGCATCGTTCGCAATCCCGAAAACCACATCGAGAAGCTGGGAGTCCTGGATTCCTATGCCCTCATCTACTCTTCCAGCTCAGGCTTCAAGACAGATCCCCTCATGGCGGACCAGCTCCATTCCACTTTCGAGAAAATCCTGTCGGCCACTCCATGTTACGCCCTTTACTGCCGTCCTGACGAAGAGGCAGCCAGAGTCAGTTCCGCAAAACTTCTCGAGCTATGACTCACACCAGTGTAACGATGCCCAACGACATCCTGCTCGGCGAGGTGCGGAACCTCATCAGGGAAGGCCGCTCGGTCATAATCATGACCAAGGGGCTTAGCATGCTACCGTTCATCGAGGGCAAGAAGGACAGCGTCCTGCTGGAGGGATGCGAAGAGGTGAAGCCCGGTGACATCGCCCTGGCCGAGATCAGTGAAGGGAAGTATGTCCTGCACCGCGTCATCGCGGTGGACGGCGGCACCGTCACCCTCCGTGGGGACGGCAACCTGCGCGGGGTGGAAAGGTGTCCTTTCGCCGGGATAGTGGGGGTGGTGAAGGAAATACGGCATGCCGACGGCTCGTCCACAAATCCCGGCAGCGCGTCCCAGATGCGCCGCTGGCGCCGCTGGCAGGGCCTGCCTTACATTGTCAGACGATATTGGCTGGCATTTTACAGAAGACTCAAACATATCACGATTTGAAACCGAACGAGAAATAATTATTGATAGTATGAAAATAGCAGAAGGATTCAAGCTCCGCACGATGCTGGGCGAGAATATCATTACCAGGGAAGGCCCCGAGGCCGTGAATTTCAACAAGATGGTTTCGCTCAACGCCACCGCGGCCTATCTCTGGAAGGCCGTGGAAGGCAAAGAGTTCACCGTAGAAGACCTCAAGGACCTGCTCCTGGAGGAGTACGAGGTGGATGAAGAGACAGCCCTGAAGGACGCCGGCAAGCTTGCCGAAAGCTGGCTCAAGGTAGGCCTCGTTACGGAATGAGGCCGTTCCGCAAATGCTTCGGCGGCCTGATGCGGACGCTGCGGCCGTTCCGCTGGAAGGTGCTCGTGAGCGCCGTCCTGGGATTGCTGCAGGTTGCCGTGTCGCTGTCGTTCGTGTGGATGAGCAAGAGGGTGGTCGACATCGCCACCGGAGTCGTCGACGCCCCGCTGGGCAGGGAGGCTGCGCTTTTCGTCGGCATCATGCTCCTTCAGATCCTGCTCCGCACGGGCGCCCGCTACTGGGAAGGCCTCGTCGTGGTCGACGCCCAGAACAAGACGCGGGCCGATGTCTTCGCCCGCGTGATGCGCAGCCTCTGGAGCGGCAAGGAACGGTTCCACACCGGGGACACCATCAACCGCCTGGAGGAGGATATCCGGGTGGTGATAGACTTCGTCTGCGTCTCCCTTCCCGCCCTGATCGTAACCGTATGCCAGTTCGTGGCGGCCACCATCTTCCTGTTCTCGCTTTCAGCCGACCTGGGCTGGATAGTACTCTTCATCATGCCCGTGGCAGTTGTGGGCAGCCGGCTGTTCTTCAAGAAGATGCGCTCGCTCACGATGGATATTCGAAAGGGCGACAGCAAGGTGCAGGCACACATGCAGGAAACCCTTCAGCACCGCGTTCTGGTGCGTACCATGGGAAGTACCGAAGATGTGCTGGACGATCTTTCGGACCTGCAGTACGACGTCCGCAGCAAGACCGTCAGCCGCCTCAATTATTCCGCAATTTCCAGGACTTTCCTCCAGCTGGGCTTCATGGCGGGATATGCCGCCGCATTCGTGTGGAGCGTGTACGGCCTCAGCAAAGGCACTGTCACGTACGGCCTCATGACGGCGTTCCTGCAGCTGGTCGGACAGGTGCAGAGGCCGGTGGCGGACATCACCCACCAGATTCCGGCCTTCATCAGGGCGCTTTCTTCCGAAGACCGCCTCATGGAACTTTCCGAGCAGGTGCAGGAGGAGGACGTCCCGGATGTCCGGCTCGACGGCGCCCCTGGAATCAGGGTTGAAAACCTCAGTTTCGCTTATGACGGGGCGGCCGGAAAGGTCATCGACAATCTCAGCTTTGATTTCACTCCCGGCAGTTTCACGGCCATCCGCGGCGCTACCGGCGCCGGCAAGAGCACCCTTATCATGGTGATAATGAACCTGTTGAAGCAGTCCGGGGGCAGCGTTACGCTTTACGATCCGCCTACACCGTCGGGTCCCGGCACCCTCTGCAACTTCATGTATGTGCCGCAGGGGAATTCGCTGATGAGCGGCAGCATCCGCGACAATCTCCGCCTCGCCGCGCCGGAGGCTTCGGACGAGCAGCTTTTCGAGGCCCTCCATTCCGCCTGCGCCGACTTCGTAATGGATCTTCCCGACGGGCTCGATACGGTATGTGCCGAGGTCGGACGCGGTTTGAGCGAAGGGCAGGCCCAGCGGATAGCGATTGCGCGCGCACTCCTCCGTCCCGGTGGAATACTGGTGCTGGACGAGGCCACGTCCGCCCTCGACGCCGAAACCGAAAGGCAGCTCCTCGAGAATCTGGCCACCGGCTGCCGCGGCCGCAAGACAGTACTGTGCATCACCCATCGCGAGGCCGCAGTCGAATACGCCGACAGGGAATTGAATCTCAGTTAGGCAAAGTATTTGCAGAATTGACTATCTTTGCAACCTGTTATTGAAGCATATGAAGATTGGACACTGGATAATGATTCTCGGAGCGGTCGCCGCATGTTTCGTTTCCTGCGAGGAAAAAGAGGAAGAAACCGACAGCTACCTCTCCGGAAAGCTCGTAGTGGAAGGCCTGCCGTCCTACGTGATGTACGGCGAAACATATCACATCAAGAGTTACGGCCTGTATAAGGGTACCGACCAGGCTGATAGCCTCCTCGGATACCGCTGGTACGATCCGTTCACCAAAGTTACGGACACCCTGCGCTTCGAAACGGATCCAGCCTCTGTCAAGCCTGATTTCAACTTCACCATCTCGAAAGACACCCTCGCCACTCTAACCCTTATGGTTACCGGCTGGGCGACGGATTATTACTCAAGCTCTTCATCCGCATCCTTCACAATCGTGAATCCGTCGCTCCAGGGCGGTTCGCTTACCGGCCATCCGTTCAGCCCGTCCATGAGCACAGTCACCGACGATAGAGACGGCTTGCAGTATTACACCGCCAAGATAGGGGAGACCGAATGGATGCTCCAGAACCTTGCCTGGAAAGGCTCCGGCAAGGCCTATTCGGAAGAGGAGAATATGAGTTACATCTACGGCCGTTACTATACCTGGCACGAGGCCGTCGAAGCCTGCCCCAAAGGATGGAGGCTGCCTTCCGAAGACGATTTTCTCGCCCTCGCCGCAGCTGCCGGAGCTACTGCCCCGGGCCGCTATTCCGACATTGCCGGGATTGCCGGAAACCTGATGGGAGACGTGTCGTTCAACGGAAAGGCGATGTGGGAGTACTGGCCCGACGTGCCCAAGTCCAACAGCACCCTTTTCACCGCCATCCCGGTGGGATATCTCGAATACCTCGAGGACGGCCTGTATTTCACGGGGCTCGGCGACTATTCCATTTTCTGGACATCCGACTCGGTGGACGACGCCTCCGGAGTAGCCCGCTACATCTACGTCGACAAGAACATACTCTTTGCCGCACCCTTCGACAAAAAGAACCTCGCAGCGCCCGTTCGCTGTGTAAGGGAAAAGTAATAACCACCTTATCACCAATCTATGGCAAGCGTTGCTAAAGAAGTCCTGAACTACCTGGGTACCTGGAAGTTCTGGAAAGATTTCATCGTCATGACCGTGGGCATGTTCTTCGGAGCCGCCGCGGTTTATTATTTCCTGGTTCCCAGCAAACTGATCATCGGAACCATTTCCGGTCTGTCCATAGTCCTTTCCCAGTTCATCCCCATCAAGGTGTCACTGATGATCTTCATCATCAACGCCATCCTGCTTCTGCTCGCGTGGGTGCTCATAGGCAAGGAGTTCGGGGCAAAGACAGTGTACACCGCGCTGATCCTCGGCCCGCTCATGGAAGTGTGGGAGAAGATAATGCCGGCGAGCAAGCTGGCGGAACTTCGCATGGCCAGCGACATGCCCATCAACACTCTCAACGGCACTTCCGTGATGGGCGACCCCTGGCTGGACCTCATCTGCTTCGTGCTCATGCTCAGCATATCCCAGGCCATCCTCTTCAATATCAATGCTTCCACCGGCGGCCTCGACATCATCGCAAAGATCATCAACAAATACACGCACCTCGACCTCGGCCTGAGCGTGACCATAGGCGGCGGCCTGATCTGCTGCACTGCCTTCCTCATCAATCCGTTCCACATGGTCATAATCGGCCTCATCGGTACCTGGATCAACGGTCTCGTGGTGGATTATTTCATGGCCAGCCTCAACCGCAAGAAGCGCGTATGCGTCATTTCGGACGAGCACGAGCGGATCCGCGAGTTCATAGTCGAGTCCCTTCACCGCGGCTGCAGCCTGTATTCCGTTACGGGCGGCTTTTCCGGCAAGCAGCAGATCGAGGTGGAGGCTCTCCTTACCAAGGACGAGTTCGCCGCGCTCATGGACTTCCTGAAGAAGAACCAGATTGACAACTTTACAACAGCCGGCAACGTCAGCGAGGTATACGGCCGCTGGCATACCGGTTCAAAACTGAACGTATGAAACGGAGAGATTTCCTGAAAGGTGCGGCGGTGGCAGCCGCCGGTGCGGCAGCGGCAGCGTGCGGCGTGAAAGGCATTAAGGGTGGACATGGAGGAGATGCCGATTCGCTTGCAAGGGCGGACAGCGTTTCCGCGGCCCGAGAGGCCCGTATGCCCAGGGCTTACCAGCCCGTGACGGGTTCCAGGATGAAACTCAGCTGGGAGCCCTATGAACTGCAGCTCAGCCATCCTTTCGGGGTCTCCGGCAATACCAGGACGACCACTCCCGACGTCCAGGTGAAGATAGAATACGATGGATTCACCGGTTACGGCGAGGCCAGCATGCCCCCGTATCTGGGACATACCACCGAGAGCATCTGCGCCTTCCTCGCGAATGTTAAGCTGGGACAGTTCTCCGATCCCTTCCGCATCGAGGAAATCATGGATTACGTGAATTCCCTTTCCAAAGGGGACGCCCCCGCGAAGGCGGCGGTGGACATGGCCCTTCACGACCTCTTCGGAAAGCTCCTCTGCCAGCCGCTGTGGCGCATCTGGGGGCAGGACCCCGACAAGACTCCGGTTACGAGCTACACCATAGGCATCGACACCCCCGAAGTCATGAGCGCCAAGACCGTCGAGGCGGCCGACAGGTTCAAACTGTTGAAAGTCAAGGTCGGTACCCCGAACGACAAGTCGAGGATCAGCGCTGTCCGCAGCGTCAGCGACCTTCCCATCATAGTGGATGCAAACCAGGGCTGGTCCGACAGGATGGAGGCCCTTTCCGAAATCTACTGGCTCAAGGAACATGGCGTCGTGATGGTGGAGCAGCCTTTCCCCGTAGGCAGGATAGAAGACACCGCATGGCTCAAGGAAAGGAGCCCGCTGCCCATTTTCGCCGACGAGAGCGTGCAGGGCATGGCAGATCTCAGGAACTGCCGCGGCGCCTTCAACGGCGTGAATATCAAGCTGATGAAATGCGGTGGCCTGCTCAAAGCCAGGCAGATGATGTCCTACGCCAGGGCGGTCGGCATGAAGGTCATGCTCGGCTGCATGACCGAGACGTCCTGCGCCGTGTCGGCGGCGGCCCAGCTGTCCTCCGGCGTGGATTTCGCCGATCTCGACGGGAACCTCCTCATCTCCAACGATCCCTTCGAAGGGGTGCTGGTGAAGGACGGCCGCATCACACTCAACAATCTGCCCGGGCTGGGCTTGTCAATTAAAAAATAATTCCTATCTTTGCCGCGCTTTCTGTCGATGCGTCGACCGCAACCGATCGCCGCGCTGGCAGGATGACTTCCGGTTCGTCCGGAAGTTCCTGATTATTAATTAAAAACAAAAAAGAAAAATGGCAGAGTATCTCCAGCCGGAAAAGAAACAGGAACTTTTCCAGAAGTACGGCAAAACAGCAGCCGACACGGGTTCCCCTGAAAGCCAGGTGGCCCTCTTCACTTATCGTATCGCCCACCTCACCGAGCACCTCAAGAAGAACAAGAAAGACGTGGTGACACGCCGCTCCCTTCTCAGGCTCGTGGGTAAGCGCCGTCAGCTCCTCGACTACCTCAAGGAAATCGACATCGAGCGCTACCGTAAGATTGTGAAGGAACTCTCGCTGCGCAAGTAAGCCGCGCAAAAGATTCAAGGGATGGGCCTTGGTGGCTGCATCCCTTTTTTGCTGTAAAGACGTAACGCAACACAATAATGAACGTAATCACTAAGAAGATTGAACTGCCCGACGGTCGGGTAATTGAAATCGAGACCGGCAAGTTGGCCAAGCAGGCCGCCGGCTCAGCAGTAGTCAAGATGGGTGGCACCATGCTTCTCGCCACCGTAACAGCAGCTGACGAAGTGGTGGAAGGAACCGATTTCCTCCCGCTTTCCGTAGACTACAGGGAAAAGTATTATTCAGCAGGCCGCTTCCCCGGAGGTTTCCTCAAGAGGGAAGGCAAGGCCGACGACTATGAAGTGCTCATAGCACGCCTGGTGGACAGGCCCATCCGCCCTCTGTGGCCGGATGATTTCCACCTGGAAGTTTTCATCTACATCAGCCTCATCTCCGCCGACAAGGACACTCAGCCCGACGCTCTGGCCGGCCTTGCCGCCTCCGCCGCCCTTGCGAGCTCCGACCTCCCCTTCGGAGGCCCCATCTCCGAGGTCCGCGTAGCCCGTATCAACGGTGAATGGCGCATCAATCCCGCTTTCAGCGAGATGCCCGGTGCTGACATCGACATGATGGTGGCCGCCACCGAAGAGAACATCATGATGGTGGAAGGCGAGCTCAACGAGGTTTCCGAGCACGACATGCTCGAGGCCATCAAGTTCGCCCACGAAGAGATAAAGAAGCACTGCCGCGTCCAGAAGGAGCTCATGCACGAGCTCGGAACCGACGTGAAAAAGCGCGACTATACGCATGACGTGCAGGACGAAGACCTCAGGAAGGCCGTCCGCACCGCCTGCTACGACAAGTGCTACGCCCTTGCCAAGAGCGCTTCTCCCAAGAAGCAGCGCGAAGAGGGCTTCAAGGCCATCAAGGAGGAATTCCTTGCCACCATTCCCGAGGAAGAACTCGAAGAGAAGACTCCTCTCGTCGAAAGGTATTACGGCGAGGTCGAGAAGGAAGCGATGCGCAACATGATTCTCGACGAAGGCCTCCGCCTCGACGGCCGTCACACCGCTGAGGTGCGTCCCATCTGGTGCGAAACCGATGTCCTGCCCTGTGCGCACGGCAGCGCCGTCTTCACCCGCGGCGAGACCCAGAGCCTTGCCAGCGTCACCCTCGGCACCAAGATGGATATGAAGGAGAACGACGAGGTGCTCATCCAGGGCGACTCCCAGTTCGTGCTCCACTACAACTTCCCGCCGTTCGCCACCGGTGAGGCCAGGCCCCAGAGGGCTCCCGGCCGCCGCGAAATCGGTCACGGCAACCTCGCGATGAGGGCCCTGAAGGCTGTGGTGCCCCTCGCTCCCGAGAATCCCTACGCCGTCCGCGTAGTTTCCGATATCCTCGAGTCCAACGGCTCGTCCTCCATGGCTTCCGTCTGCGGCGGCTGCCTCGCCCTCATGGACGCCGGCGTCAAGATCCGCAAGCCGGTCGCCGGTGTGGCCATGGGCCTCATCACCGACGCCGAAAAGCCCAATGAGCGCTATGCCATCCTCACCGACATCCTCGGCGACGAGGACCATCTCGGCGACATGGACTTCAAGGTCGCGGGTACCAAGGACGGCATCACCGCCACCCAGATGGACATCAAGGTCGACGGCCTTTCCTACGAGGTCCTCGAGAAGGCTCTCGAGCAGGCCCGCCAGGGCAGGCTCCACATCATGGGCGAAATGCTCAAGGTGCAGCCCGAACCCCGCGAGGATTACAAGCCCTTCGTGCCCCGCATCGAGGAAATCCGCATTCCTTCGGAATTCATCGGTGCAGTTATCGGCAAGGGCGGCGAGACCATCCAGAAGATCCAGAAGGAGACCGGTACCGTCATCACCGTGGACGAAGTTCCCATCGAGGGTACCAACCTCACCGAAGGTGTGGTCGATGTCGCTTCCACCGACAAGGAAAGCATGGTCAAGGCCATCGAATGGATCAAGGGCATCTGCGCGAAGCCCGAGGTCGGCACCGTATATCACGGCAAGGTGGTTTCCATTCTCGATTTCGGCGCCTTCATCGAGATCCTTCCCGGCAAGGAAGGCCTTCTCCACGTAAGCGAGATCTCCTGGACCAAGACCGAAAAGGTCGAGGATGTCCTCAAGGTTGGCGACGAGGTTGATGTCAAGCTCCTCGAATACGATGACAAGAGCGGCAAGATGCGCCTCAGCATGCGCGTCCTCACCGAAAAGCCCGAGGGCTATGTCGAGCAGGAGCGCAAGCCCCGCCAGGGCGGCAACGACCGTCGGAATGGCGGCGACCGTCGTAACGGTGGCAACGATCGCCGGAACGGTGGTGACCGCGGTAACGGCGAACGCAGGAACGGTGGCAACGACCATCGCGGCGAACGCAGGAACGGCGGAGAACGCCATGGCGGCGGCCAGCACCGCAGCTTCCGTACCGAAGACGCCCCGGCTCCCGCAGCCGACGACTACAAGGAGCCCGTTGACGAGCTCTACTAGGTCCGGTGATATTAAATGAGAAAGGGTGTCTGGAAAGATTTTTCAGGCACCTTTTTTCGTACCGGATTTAGCACTATATTTGCATCTGACATTGACTTATATGAGAAAAGCCCTCGTTATTTTCCTGTGGATAATCGCCGGCATTCCTCTCTGTGCGCAGGCCACCCATCGTGATTCCGTACTCACCGAGGCCCGGTATCTGAAAAGCATCTACCGTATCGACGACGCCATCGACTTGCTTTCCACCCTGGTGCAGCCCGGTGCCATGGACGAGACCGTGATGGCCGAACTGGCCGACTGCCATTTCCAGCAGGGAACTTATGAAGATGCCGCCGGCACCTATTTCATGCTCTCCAGCCTGCGGCCCGGCAACGTGCTCTATAAGATCCGTCAGATGCAGGCTTTTTACCGGCTCAAAGCGTACCCCGAAAGCGTTGAGGCCGGGCGGGCTGTGCTCCAGCTGGATTCAATTCCAGCCGTGGTGAGTTATGTGGGCGACGCCTTCAGGCAGATGGAGCAGCTTGACTCGGCGCTGTGGTACTACCGCCGGGCCCTTGCCATGAAGCCGATGAACGAATCGGTCGTGGCCAAGGCTGTGAATGTCTACATCACCAAGGGAGATTACGACGGGGCGGTTGCGGTTACGGAGCCGTTCCTCGCCGAGGATCCGGACAACCCTACCGTGGCACCGCTCAAGGGCCTCGCTCTGTACCGGAAAGGGGATTACGACTCCGCCGCCGAAGTGTTCCAGAGGCAGGAGGATATCGGCAACGACAGCTATCCAATCCATTACTATTTGGGTCAGAGCTATTGGCATACCCAGGTGATATACCGGGCTCAGAAAGAGCTACTCGCCGCATGGCAGATAGATTCCAGCGACGTGAACCTCGCCTACGCCATCGCCGCGGTACAGGCCGAAGGGCGTTTCGGTTTTGAAGAAAACGTAAAACCCTGGCTGGACAAGGCCTGGGAGATGATTCAGCCCGACCCCGTGATGGCATCGCGAATCCATCAGCAATATGGATTGGGCTACTACATGAGTCAGGAATCCTGGGACAAGGCCATCGAGCATTACAAGGAGGCCTACCGCTACAATCCCAAGTTCATATCCGCCCTCTCCACGATAGCCTATTGCTATGAAATGAAGAAGGATTACAAGCGGGCGATCCAGTGGTACGAAAAATATCTGCAGGTAGCCAGTCCGGACTCAAAGGGGTATGGGTTCGCCAAGAAAAGCATCGATTTCCTGAAGGCCGAATTGTTTATGGAAGAACCTGAATCGAATAACGGAAAATGAAAAGGATAATACTCATATTCGCTTTGCTCGTCCTGTCGCTGTCTGCCGGGGCGCAGATAGTCATTCTCAACGAAAACGTGTTCCAGGGGCGGCTGAGCGAAATCAATGCCACGGTCGTAGACTCGCTGACCAACGAGCCGGTAGGATTCGCCTCGGTATATGTGATTCCGTCAAAGGATACCACAATCACCAACTTCACCCTGTCCGATGCCAACGGCGTGGCCAAGCTGGACGACGTGCCGTACGGCAGTTATGTCTTTCATGTCGAAATGATGGGATACGAGCCCTTCGTGAAGGAGCGTTTCTTCAGGGATGAGCGGGTGGATATGGGCACTATCCGCCTGAAGATCGATGAAAATTTCCTGGAGGCCGCCGTGGTGAGGGACGTGGGCAACCCCATCGTGGTGAAGCAGGATACCGTCGAATTCAACGCCTCCTCGTTCACCGTGGGCACCAACGCGATGCTGAGGGATCTGCTGAAACGCATGCCGGGCATGGAAATCACCGAAGACGGCAAAGTGAAGTTCAACGGCGAGGAGATAGATAAACTGACCGTTGGCGGACGCACCTTCTTCTTCAAAGACCAGAGTACGGCGCTGAACAATCTGCCGGCATCCATAGTCGACAAAATCCGGGTAATAGACCGGGAGAGCGAGCAGACCCGCGCCTCCGGCGTCCAGGACGGCTCCCGTGAAAAGGTGCTGGACGTTTCGCTCAAGAAGGAATACGAGAAAGGATGGTTCGGCAATGCGGGCGTGAAGGGCGGCACCACGCTCGGCGACAAGGATGGCGACGACGTGCTGCGCGACGACCGCGGACTGCTGTGGAACGGGAACGCGCTGGTGTCGGCCTACACCGAGAAAGACCAGATAACGGTGATTGCCAACGGCCAGAACATCAACGACTCCAATGCCGTCATAATGGTAGTCAGCGATGTGGGGGAGCGTTCCACCCAGGACCAGGGACTGTCCACCGCAGCCCAGTTTGCCGTAAACGCCAACACCTCGCGCATCAAGGATGTGGAAACCACCGTGAGCGCCAACTATAAGTATGTGGATACTGATTACGGCTCCAGGTCGGACAGGACCACGTACCAGGACGACGGCAATCTGGAATCCTCGTCAGTAAGCAGCGGAAGGTCCTATCGCAGCGGACTGTCCGCCAGTATGGAATTCGAGAAGGAGAAGGGCAAGGTATGGTTCCACATACGGCCGGATTTCAGCTACAATACGACCGATTCCTATGAGAGCGGCAGTACCGGGACTTTCCGTGAAGGGAGTTTCGTGAACAGTTCGGAGAGTTCGACTCACAGCTTTTCGAAGAGAAAGGATGCGACATTCGACGCCGACGTCACTTTCCGCGAAATCGGCGGCAAAAAAGACCGTGCCCTCAGACTCTGGATTTACCCCCAGTACATCGCCAATGAAGGGGAGAGCACTGAATCGACCCTCCTGACCACCGCCGCTGGAGACAATTCGAAGGCGTTGACATACATTTCAAACGGCCTGACATATGGAACGGGCGCTCAACTCAGGTATACCGAGCCTCTCGGGGAAAAGTGGTCGCTTTCCGCCATGATCGATTTTGACTGGACCCGCAGCGAGAGTGTGAGGGATGCGTATGACACCTTCGGCGCCGCCGCAGGCAAGAATGAATATTACAGCTCTGAAAGCAAGACCATGTATCAGGACTGGCAGTATGACATGACAGTCCAGTACAAGTTCGGGGAGCGCAGCTGGATAACTCTGGGCGGCCGGGCCAACGGCCTCCTCAATGAAACCTGGTCCAAGAGCTACGGCATAGTGGAGACTACGGGCAAAGACGAGTGGAACTGGTACTTCGCGCCCACTCTCCGTTTCCAGCATTCGGCAGGGAATGACAGATTCTACGCCTCCGCCTCCGGATATGGCCAGCAGCCTTCATCTTCCCGGATGCTCCCGGTGCTGAATATCAGCAATCCGTCCCGTCTGAGCCTCGGCAACGTTTACCTTAAGCCCTATTCGTCGACTTTTTTCAATATGAACTGGTCCAGGAACAACCGGGAAAAGTTCTCGACGCTGATGGCTTACGCCTTGTTCTCCGTGAACACCAATCCCATCGTTTCCGCACTCTGGTACGATTCGGACGGCATCCTGTATTCCATCCCCGTAAATGCCTCCAAACCCAGCGTTTCGACCAACTTCTTCCTGAATTACACGACTCCGCTCGATGCGAAGAAGGTATGGTTCCTGACGTTGAACGCCTCGGCCAGGTATTCTTCATCAGTGTCCTACCAGGCTAAGAGTACACTTTCCGGACTGGACAGGGAGACATTCGATTATTCGGCATTCATGGCTGATTTCTGGGGAAGTGCTTCGGGAGACCGCTTCTACGGCGGACAGAGCGGGTTCGGAGAGAGCCGTACGCAGTCCGTAAGTCCCGTGGCCGGATTCACCCTCAAGTACAACCAGGATCACTATTCCTTCAGCGCCGGCGCCAGGACTCAGGGGAACATCGCCCGTTATTCGCTGAATCCCCAGGCCAACCTGAATACGCTTGACACTTACCTGACGGCCCGGGCATCCTATACCACAAAGAGTGAATACGAGTTCAATTCGGACGTTTCCTATGTCTTCTACAAGGGCTATTCGGCCGGCTACGGCCAGCCGGAATGGCAGTGGAATGCCGCGATTTCCAAGAACATAGGCCCGTTCACCCTGAACCTCACGGTTCACGATATCCTGAACCAGACCCGCAACCTAACCCACACCGTCACAGCCAACTACGAAGAAGACTCTTACAGGCTCATCATGGGCCGCTACATCCTCTTCGGAGTCAAGTGGAATTTCGGCAAGATGAACGCAGCCCAGAGCGCCCGCGCCCGTCAGGCCGCGTTCGACATGGTATTCTAGAGGGCGATCGTAAGGAACTGATAATACAGCACTTTTGCCAGGCGGAGATTGCCTTCTTTGCCGGGGTGGAGGTGGTCATTCTCTCCACCGTAGTAGAATTCCTGGTTGTAGAGAGGGTTCATGTTGCTCAGGGCATGAAGGTCCACCACGTTGACCGACCATATGTTCCCGGCCTCCTTGACCGCGTCTACATATGCATCCAGATACTCTCCGGCGCGGTTCTGGTAGCTTTCTTCAGGCTGGACATTCCCTTCGCTCACGCGGAACCAGCCCCGGTGCAGGGGAGTCAGGAGTACTACCGGGCAACGGGGATAAGCCTTCTTGATAAGGCTCATGGCTATGTTGATGCGGCCTTTCACCGTCGAATTGTCCATCACCGGGATCCTGCGCCTGCGGAGTTGCATGGTAGCGGGCTCCTGCATGTCGGTCCCGGCCAGAATGTATTCATCCACTTCCGTGAACCACTGTCCGGTGGGGACAGCCATATTATAATCGTTGGTCCCCATCAGAATGACGATGGCATCGACTTCCTGCCCGTGCTCCTCCTGCAGTTTGCCCAGCTGGCGGGGAATATCGTCCCATTCCTTTCCTGATACTGCATAGTTGTAGATGTCGAGATTGAGCCATTCCTGAAGGTGGCCCCAGTACTGTGTGATGCCCCACGACCGGCCGAGGCCGGGATCGGTGATCGAGTCCCCGAAAAGGGCGACTCTTTTTCCCTGCCAGGGGTGTGTGACGTTCTGTGCCTGTGCGGAAACTGCGAAGCAGAACAGGATAATTGCAGTGAATGCTTTGGCAATACGATTCATATCGATCAATTTAATTACTATCTATCCGGCCGCAGGATGCCCGCAATGTCGTCCATCGTGAGGGCGTCTTCCACACGGATCCCGCCGTTGCGGGTGCGGCGCAGGCTGGAAAGGAACGCCCCGCTGCCGAGCGCCTCGCCGAGGTCGCGGGCGAGCGCCCTTATGTAGGTGCCTTTGCTGCAGTCTACCAGAATGTCGGCAATGGCCAGGGTGTGTCCTTCGATGCTGTTCACGTTGATCCTGCCGGACGCTCCATCGGTAGGGCTTGCCGTGTCCATGCCTGCAGACGAATCGGACAGATGATAATCGAGGAGTTTCAGGTCGTATATCGAAATCCTGGACGACTGCAGTACCGAGCTGTCCACCGGCTTGCCGGCCTTGTATAATTTGCGGGCCATTTCGTATGCCCGCATCCCGTCCACGCTCTTTGCGCTGAAAAGGGGAGCAATCTGGTCCTGCTCGCCGATGAAGCGCGGCAGCAGTTCTTCGATGCTCTTCTGCGAAACCCTGTCCAGCGGGTATGTGGCGTCGATTTCCTTTTCGCGATCGTAGGAGGGAGTGGTGGCGCCGAAGGCGACTCCGGCAATGTATTGTTTCGGCGACTTCTGTAGTTCGTCGGCCAGTTTGGTGGCCTTGCCGATGCAGACCAGAAGCACGCCGGTTGCCAGCGGGTCGAGCGTGCCGGCATGGCCAACCTTCAGGTTTTTCTTGTGGAAGTGTTTGATTGCCATCCACTTGACCTTGCGGATGACATCAGCTGACGTCCATCTGTAAGGCTTGTCTATGGGCAGGATGATGCCTTCGGGATAATCTTCTATGTTATCTGTCAGGACCGCCCCCCTGTATGCAGTGAATGCGCTCATCATTTGCAAATTTACGATTATTCCTTAACTTTGACAGACATGGATACCAGGAAAATCATCATAGCCTCGGTCGTCGGACTTGCGCTTGCAGCCTGCGGTAACAGGGATTCCTCCGAGGCGGCCCTTGGGCAGGCCGTCAAGTCGGCGATAGCCGAGACGGTCGGAGGCGCTTCCGAAAAGGTAAAGATATACCAGATCGAGCAGACCGGCTCTGTCAAGCTCGGCGAAGAACTCGAGCGCCGCAATAACGCAATCAATCTGCGTATCAGGAAAAACGAAGAATTCCTCGTGGATTACAGGTCCCGTGGTCTGGTGCAGAATGCCGCGAGGAAGGAGGCCGACATAGCCAAGGACCGCGAAAGGCTGAAAGGCCTGGAGGAGATAGCCTCCGCCCGCGCTTCGCAGTCTGACAGCGTCATTGTGCTCATCTACAAGCTGAGCGGCGAAGCCGTCAATGCGGAAGGGGGCAAGGTGAAGGTGGACGACATGTACGCCGCCGTCACTCCCGACCTCCGGGTGCTGGCCTTCGACAAGGATGCCCGGGCCCTTCTGAAGAGCACCGGGCATGCAATTCCGGGTTACGACGGCCTTTATGCGGCCGGCAGGGAGGATTAATTACTCTATCTCGAGAGTTTGCGGCGCGGCCGTGTTGGCGCGGTAGTGCGGGGCATACAGGCTCTCCACCACTGCGGCGGGGCACTGGAAGGCGCCCGATCTGGTAACGTAGTACTCTTCGTATACTTCCGTATTCTCTTCGGGATAGCTCTCATACCAGAGTTCGATGCGGTCGGCAAGCACGCTGCGGTAACATCCGTAGCGGTAGCCGGAGGTCTGGTCGACAGGCACGAGGCCCGCATTGTGCGGAAGGGTGATGCGGACGAAGCTGCGGTTCTCTTCGTTCTTGATGGACCACCTTATCCGGATGCGGTCGCCGACCTTCAGTGAATCGGCGGGGCCGCCGGAAACGGAACCGCGATAGTACCATCCTCCGGAAGGTTTGCTGTATTCGAGGGGCTCCCTGTTGATAGCCATTCCGTTGCCGGTGGCGATGATTTCGCTGAAGGGCTTGGAGTAAACCGCGCTGAGCGCCAGGACCCTGGTGTCGAGCACCGCCTGCGAAGCGTCCATCACAGATGCTATGGCTTCGATGTAGCCGGGATCGTCCTCCCAGTGCTGGGTCTCCTTCTGAAGCATTATCCACAGTCTGATTCCGTCTGAAATATCGTTGTATCCGCTGGTTGCCAGGAGGTTGCAGAGCCTGCTGTGAGCGTAGAGCTCGGTTTCGAGCAGGCCCCTCCAGGGCATCACCAGATTGGGATAGTAGATGCCGCCGCCATTGTGGGGTTCGGCATACTGTACGAGCGATTCCACATCTGCCTTAAGGGACCTCTTCAGCCTGCCTGCGGCCATCAGCCTTATGCCCATGGCGCGGGCGAGGGAAGTGCCGCCTTCGAGTTCGGAGAGGTTCTTGAGCGTGGCGAGGCGCCTGGTCTTGGCGAAGAGCCAGCCGTTCAGGCCGCGTTCCTTCGAGGGGACGAGATATGCGCGCACGCTCTTGCGGAAGTCCCTGGTTGTCTTTTCGCTGAAGCTCACCTCCGGGAAGAGGCTGCGGACATACAGGTACTGCTGCATGCTGATGCCGCAATACCACCAGCGCTTCGAATTGCCCGACTCGAAGAATTCGCGGTCAAGGAAATGGACTGCCGCTTCTTCGTCTATGATGCCGAGACCTTTCATCCTTTCCAGTACGATTGTGGTGACCATGGGCGAGGACGACATCCCTGCAAACCACGAGAATCCGCCGTCTTCGCCCTGGAGGGCGAGGAGTTTGGCGGCAATGCCTTCGTCGTCGAATTCCACCTCCTGCCCGAGCCTGTCGCAGAGCGATTTGGCATAGAGCGCTTCGGAAAGCGATATCGCGTTTTCTGCATCGGGGGTAATCCTTTCCGGCAGGGCTTCGCGTATCATGTCGAGGATGGAAATGTCGCGCAGGCTTGCCTTGTCGCCCGGGATGTTCACGAACATTTTTCTCAGCGAAGCTTCCAGTTCCTGTGCCGATGTGCCCTGGAGAAGCACGCCGGAATGGGATTCGGTAAGCGTCTGCTCGGCCTTGCGGACGGGAACGGTTACGAATACCGCATCCGAGCCTATCGGAAGGGTCGTGGGCTTGAAGGTGATTTTGAGACCGAGGACGTCTACGGCAGGTGCGGTGACAGGGAAGTCGAAACTGCATGAGCCGCCTCCCGGCACCTTGACCGTCTTGGAGGAAGTGGAGAGCACGGGACCGGTCTTGTAGGACGCACCGTTGATGAAATCCACCTGAAGCGTGCCGTCGGCATCGCCGATGAGGGTGCTGGACAGCCCCACGCGAACGTTCCACTTGTCCCCTTCATAGATGAACTTGGGTTCCACCAGGCTTACCTTAACAGGAATGGTAACCACCATTTCGCGCCTGAGGGTTTCGTTCCGCATGTCCTTGTCGTGCGAGAACAGCTGCACGAAGAAGGTGGAAAGCTTGTCGGCATTGGTGAAGCTGAACTGCACCGTGCCGTCCTTATCTGCCTTGAGGAAGGGCTCCCAGGCTATCGTGGTGGCGAAATCCTCGCGGATGGGGATGTCTTCCGCTTCGGGAGCTCCGGCTGCGGAATCGGCCATGGGAGCCTCGGCGGCAACCTCTTCCACCATCATATAGGAATCTTCAACCATGCCGGCGCTCTTGCTCATGAGCACGTTTCCGCCGTACCTCCTGACATATTCGTGACGGCCCTCGTCCACGCCAGGATAGTTGTTGTACGAAATGTAGGGGACGGGCCACGGGTCTGATTCGACCGATACCCAGTTGTTGGGCATGAAACGCTCGGTGCTCTTGTCGAATATGGTGGCCGCCACTTCCGCTCCGGGACCGGTCTTGATGGTAAATGTGTAGTGGGCGCCGGGAGAGGTGGTGTCGAGGAAGCGCTCGAAGCTCAGCGGCATGTCCTGTGCGTGGTTCTCGCGGCTCCTGTGCACACTGTAGGTATAGGTGTGCTTGTTCTGGAAATAGACGATCTGAAGAGACAGGGTCTGGGGATAGCTGTCCAGATACGGATACCTGACCTCTGCCGTGGCGTAGTCGTCACCCTGCGGGGCGAAGCGTATCACTTTCCTTTCCAGCAGCTTGTCACCGGTTCCGTAGAGTTCCACCGCCGCCCAGGTCACTTTCTTTCCTGCCACAGCCTTTATGGCCAGGTCGCTGCCGTCCTTGGCAGAAATATCCTTGAAATAATAGTCAACGTCGTATTCGGGTCTCCGTTCACCCGTGATGAATACCCATTTCTCGAAGTCCATGGTTTCACCGGTGACGTCGGTAACCCTTACGCTGACGGCGTAGTGGGCGCCCCAGCGGGTGCTTTCCGCCACTACCGGGAAGGTGAAGGCGAAGCGGTTCTTTTCGAGGGTAAGATTCCCGGAAGCGCATTCAACACCATTGTGGGTGACCGAATACGTTATTCTGGCGCCGTTCAGGGAATGCCCGGAATAGGCCATGGCGGTACCCTTGACCGTTACCGAATCGACCGGATAGTGCAGATCCGGCATCTTGTCGAAGGTGAGGTCGAAGGTAGGAAGGACGAAATCGTCCACCAATACGTTTTTCCTACCTTCGACGATGCCGTTCCGAAGGATCTCTATGCTGTACTGCCCGTTGCGCTCGGTCCTCCTGAGCACGAATGAGCCGGCTACGCTGCCGTTTTCATTGGTCGTCAGCTCCAGACGCTCGAGTTCGTCGCCCTTGGGGTCCTTCAGGACAGCGGTTATCTTCTCCCCGGCTTCATTGGCCTTGATGGTGTAACGCCCGCGGTACAGGACAGCCTTGAAGAACACGGTCTCGTCGGGCTGGAAAGCCGAACGGTCGGTTAGGATGATGCAGTGCTGGCGGGCCCTGTCTTCGAGGTCGTCGGCATAATAGCCGCCGACGTGGACCTCCCTGGATGCCCTGCTGCCGTTGCGCAGGCGCAGAGAGCACGACTCCTTTGAAATATAGTTGGAAACGTCGGCGGGAAGATTGGTGTACCCGTCGAGTTTGAAGTCCTTCAGGGTCTTCGTCACCTTCCCGTTTTTGATTACTTCCACGTCCACCTTGGCGAAGGGTTCTCCGCTCTTGAAGTCCGCAGCCCAGATACCGAGGCCGTCGGCGTTCCAGCGGCTCGATGCGGAAATCGTATATTTGGTCCACTCCTGTGTTTCGTCTTCTATGCCGGAGGCGGTGCATTTTATCTTGTAGACTCCGTCCGCGAGGTCGGGAAGATCGATGCGGAGGGCGTCCTTGACATAGTAGCTCTTCTTGGGATTGGCGAGCAGCTTTTCCCAAACCTTCGAACCGTCTTTCAGCACCTGTATCCTGACGGATTCAAGATTCTTGAACTCGAAGTTCATGGCGCTGTCTTCCACATCGAAACTCAGGCTCTTGGAGTCCATCTGGCTGATTAGGTCGGCGGCATCGTCGCAGCAGTCCGCGATGACTTTCTCGTCCCCGGTGAAGGCCTTGCCCCGTTTCACGAGGGCGTCGCATTTTTCCCTGAAGGCGATGAACTGGTCGGATGTGGACGCTTTATTGCCGTCCAGCCGGTGGAATTCCTTCCGCAGGAGATCCTCTTCGGCCATGAGAGCCGCGGCGGTGCCGGAATACTTTTTGGCGAAGGCCTCGAGAAGGGTCCCGTCGTCGTTCTTTTCCACGAGCGTCTGATATTCCACGAATGCGTTCAGCGGATACGAACCGTATTCCTCCTTCATTTTGCTTTGGGGGAACAGGCTCCACAGCACATAGTCCCAGTCGCTTTTGAGAAGCGGTTTGAGCGCATCGGAAAACTTGTAGTGGCTGAGTTTCCAGTCCCTTGTCCAAAATTCGGTATTCTTCGAACTCTTCAGCTTCTTTTCATTGGCGAGGATGTGATCCAGGAGATCGTTCCGGTAGGTGTTCCGACGCATGTAATAGATCGCTACCGGTTCTCCGAAATCGTTGATTTCCTTGCGGAAAGCGCTTTCAAGCGAATCACGCAGTTTCCAGTTGGTCCTGACCCTGACCTCCTTGAACTTGTCGCAAGCATCGTAGTAGTCCCATGTCAGGTGCTGTCTGGATGCTTCCTTCTTAATCGCTTCCAGCGCTTTGATGGCATCTTTCGGCTTGTCCTGATCCATGGCTGTACGGTATTCCTTCCATTCTTTCGACAGCTTATGGCCGTCGTTGTCCGCTGCGTGGGAAGATGCGGTAAGGAAGGGAATGATCGAGAGTGTCATAAGTAATGGTAATACAGTTTTCATGGTGCTATTGCAAGTTGTCGAAATATGTGATGGCTTCAGTAACTACAAAAGTAGAGCCACCGATATAAACCAGGTCCCTGGGGCCTGCCAGGGACAGTGCCAACGTTATTCCGTCGGCCACGCAGGGGGCTTCCCTCAGGTTGAGGCCGGGCCGCAGACGGGAGAGTTTTTGGAACAGCGTGTGATGCGGCATGGCGCGGGGCGTGTCGGGCGAAACCAGGATGTAGGCGGCGTCGGCTGGCATGAGCGGGGCTATCCCTTCGAGGTCCTTGTCCGCCATGATTCCGTAGACTATGATAAGCTTGTTCCGCACCATGGCGGCCAGCCGGCTGAAATTGAGCTGAAGCGCCGGGGGGTTGTGCCCGATGTCGCATATTACCCTGGGCTTTTTGCATAGGACCTCCCACCTGCCGCGCAGCCCGGTCCTTTTTGCCGTTTTTTCAATGGCGGGAATGTCGGGAGCGTATCCAAGCGTTTTCAGCGCGATGAGGGCGGTGTTCAGATTCTGCCTCTGACACGGGCCCTGCAGGTCCATCCGCGGGAGGATGGAGTCCTCGTCGACGGGGGACGGTTCATGGTCGGCGAAGATGAGGGGGCAGCCAAGGGCCTTCGCGTTTGCTCGGAAGACAGGGGCGGTTTCGGGATCTTCCGCAGCGACGACGGCCGGCACGCCGCTCTTGAAGATGCCGGCCTTCTGGACGGCGATTTCAGCCCTCGTGTTCCCGAGCAGCGCACAGTGGTCCAGCCCGATGGAGGTGATGACGCAAAGCTCGGGAGTGATGATGTTGGTGCTGTCGAGGAGCCCTCCGAGACCGGTCTCGATAACTGCGATGTCCACTTTCTGCTTCGCGAACCACCAGAATGCGAGGCCGGTCGTCATTTCGAAGAAGGACAGGCCGGAGGTGTCGTATTTCTGGAAGAAGTCCCAGACCTGCCTTTTCGTGGGCATGCGCCATCCGCGGCTGGTTATCACCTTCATTCTCTCCC
>JAILQG010000005.1 GCA_024699055.1 Bacteroidales bacterium | reverse complement strand
TGCCCCTCGACTTGCATGTGTTAAGCCTGCCGCTAGCGTTCATCCTGAGCCAGGATCAAACTCTTCTTTGTATATTTTCTATAATTCTTAGCTTGAACCTGACGACTAATTCCTAAAAGAAATTAACGCTCTCGTTTACTTGTTCTCGGTACTTGCTTGTACTTGTACTGACAGTCTTTTCAAAGAACTTTCCGTTAAAAAACCCGCTCGTTGTCCGAACGGGATTGCAAAGGTAGTACTTATTTTTTAATCCACAAATTTTTTTTAAGTTTTTTAATGATTTTTTTTCGGCCTAATTCGAAGAAAAAAAGCAAGTCCCTGATATTCAGAGACCTGCCTTAAAAACTTTTTTAGGGCACTATTACATCATTCCCCCCTGAGGCATCGCGGGTGCTGCCGGAACCGGTTCCGGGATGTCCACGATACCGCATTCGGTGGTCAGGAACATGCCTGCGACACCGGCCGCATTCTCGAGGGCGACGCGGGCCACCTTGGTAGGATCGATGACACCTGCCTCGTAGAGGTTTGCATATTCGCCTGTGCGGGCATTGTAACCGAAATCGGCCTTGCCTTCGCGAACCTTATTAATAATAACGCTGCCGTCTACGCCTGCATTGGCCGCAATCTGGCGCATGGGTTCCTCGAGGGCCCGCTCCACGATGTGGATGCCGGTGGTTTCGTCGTCGTTGTCTCCCTTAAGACCCTTGAGGGCGTCAATGGCGCGGATGTAGGCAACGCCGCCGCCGGGGAGGTAACCCTCTTCAACAGCTGCGCGGGTAGCATTGAGAGCATCCTCGACGCGGTCTTTCTTTTCTTTCATCTCGACCTCGGTGGGAGCGCCCACATAGAGCACTGCAACGCCGCCGGCCAGTTTACCGAGGCGTTCCTGGAGTTTCTCGCGGTCGTAGTCGGAAGTGGTCTTCTCGATCTGCTTGCGGATGCCTTCGGCGCGTTCGGCAATGGCAGCCTTGTCTCCCCTGCCGCCGACGATGGTGGTGTTCTCCTTGCTGATGGTGATCTTCTCGGCGGTACCGAGCATGTCGGGAGTCGCGTTCTCGAGGGTAAAACCGCGCTCTTCGCTCACGACCACGCCTCCGGTGAGGATGGCGATGTCCTGGAGCATTTCCTTGCGGCGGTCGCCGAAGCCGGGAGCCTTCACCGCGGCGACTTTGAGGGTGCCGCGCAGACGGTTCACAACCAGAGTGGTAAGTGCCTCGCCGTCAACGTCTTCTGCAATGATAAGGAGTTCCTGGCCTTCCCTTGCGATGGGCTCGAGAATGGGCATCAGGTCCTTCATCGTGGATATCTTCTTGTCGGTGATGAGGATCTTGGCGTTGTTGAGAGCGGCCTCCATCTTGTCGCCGTCCGTGATGAAATACGGCGAGATGTAACCTCGGTCGAACTGCATACCTTCGACCACCTTGACCTCGGTGTCGGTGCCCTTGGCTTCCTCGACGGTGATGACGCCGTCCTTCTTGACCTTGCTCATGGCGTCGGCGATGAGCTTGCCGATCTGGCTGTCGTTATTGGCGGAAACCGTACCAACCTGCTCTATCTTGGAGTAATCCTCGCCTACCGACTGGCTGCGCTTCTTGAGGTCTGCGACCACGGCTGCAACGGCCTTGTCGATACCCCTTTTGAGGTCCATGGGGTTGGCGCCTGCGGTGACGTTCTTCAGGCCGACGTTGATAATGGCCTGGGCGAGAACGGTGGCGGTGGTGGTGCCGTCGCCGGCCTGCTCGTTGGTCTTGGAAGCGACCTCCTTGACCATCTGGGCGCCCATGTTCTCGAATTTGTCTTCAAGTTCGACCTCCTTGGCAACGGTCACGCCGTCCTTGGTTACCTGGGGAGCTCCGAACTTCTTGTCGATGACGACATTGCGGCCCTTGGGGCCGAGGGTCACCTTCACTGCATCTGCCAGCTGATCGGCACCGGCCTTCATAGCGGTGCGGACATCAGTATCGAATTTTATAGTCTTTGCCATGATTTCTGCTGATTAAAGAATTGCCAAAATATCCTGCTGCTTTACGATGAGGTATTTTTTGTCTTCCACGGTAACCTCAGTGCCGGCATATTTGCCATAAAGGACAACGTCGCCGACCTTGACCTCCATGGGTTCGTCCTTTTTGCCGGGACCTGCCGCGATAACCTTGCCCTGCTGGGGTTTTTCCTTTGCCGTGTCGGGAATGTAAATTCCGCTGGCTGTCTTAGTCTGAGCCTCCTGGGGCTCGATCAGAACTCTGTCTGCCAATGGTTTAATCATGATATAAGTGTTTTTTAAAGTTGTCAAAAAAGCGCCCCCGCAATTCTGTGGGGACGCTGTAATACAATCAAGGTGCGTGCCAATGACAAATTGTCACTAATAGCGGTTGAGCGGTTTGTCGGCTGTCAGCGCATGGACCTTTTCGGCCACTGAAGCCAGCACCTTGGCATGTTCCTTAAGCCCTGCAGCCTGCTCAGGAGTGGGAACGTCGGCCTTCTTGAGGGAGAGGGCGTCGACATGGGCGCTGCAGGATTCGAGCACGGTATTGATGAGTTCTGCGATCACCGGCATATCCTTTTCGGTGAAACCGCGGGAGGTGACGGCGGGAGTGCCGACGCGCAGGCCGCTGGTCTGGAACGGATTGCGGGTATCGAAGGGAACCATGTTCTTGTTGACGGTGATGTCGGCCATCTCGAGCTGCTTCTCGGCGATGCGTCCGGAGAGGTCGGGGAATTTGGTACGCAGATCCACCAGCATGAGATGGTTGTCGGTACCACCGGAGACGATCTTGTAGCCGAGACGGAGGAATTCGGCGCAAAGGGCTGCGGCATTTGCCTTCACCTGCTTCTGATACTCGACATATTCGGGCTGAGAAGCCTCCCAGAAGCAGACTGCCTTGGCGGCGATGACATGCTCGAGCGGACCGCCCTGCTCGCCGGGGAACACTGCGGAATCGAGCACTGCGCTCATCATCTTCACCTCGCCCTTGGGAGTGGTCTGGCCCTTGGGGTTCGGGAAGTCTTCGCCGAGGAGGATGATACCGCCACGGGGACCGCGGAGCGTCTTGTGGGTGGTGGAAGTGACGATGTGGGCGTACTTCACGGGATTCTTCAGCAGACCTGCGGCGATAAGGCCGGCGGTGTGGGCCATGTCTATCCAGAGGATGGCACCGACTTCGTCGGCGATTTTGCGCATGCGCTCATAGTCCCATTCGCGGGAATATGCGGATGCACCGCCGATGATGAGCTTGGGCTTGCATTCCTTTGCGGTCTGCTCCATCTTGTCGTAGTCGATGGTGCCGGTTTCGGGATTGAGGCCATAGGGAACCGCCTTGTAGAGGATGCCGGATGCGTTCACGGGTGAGCCGTGGGTAAGATGGCCGCCCATGGAGAGGTCGAGCCCCATGAAGGTGTCGCCGGGATTGAGGACCGACATTTCGACGGCCAGGTTGGCCTGTGCGCCGGAATGGGGCTGGACATTGGCCCAGCAGGCGCCGTAGAGCGCTTTCAGGCGGTCGATCGCCAGCTGCTCTATCTGGTCGACTATCTGGCATCCGCCGTAGTAGCGTTTGCCCGGGTAGCCTTCGGCATATTTGTTAGTGCAGATGCTTCCCATCGCGTGAAGCACTTCGTCGGTAACGTAGTTCTCGGAAGCAATGAGTTCGAGGCCGCTCTTCTGGCGGACTTCCTCCTTGGCGATGAGATCGAAAATCTGAGTGTCTTTTTTCATTTGATTATATGGGTTTAGTGTATTGTTCCAATAGCTTGCAAATATAGCAATAATAAGGGAGATTTCCTATATTTGCGCCAGCATGAAAGACCGCAAACTCACCGCCCCTGAGATGGGGCGCCTTACCCCGGATGAATACCGCAGCCGCCCGGAATCCGGAACGGTGATGGTTCTAGACAACGTTCGCAGCGCGTATAACGTAGGCAGCGCTTTCCGCAGCTGCGACGCCTTCGGGGTCGACAGGGTTTACCTTTGCGGCATCTGCGCCGTTCCGCCTTCCAACGAAATCCACAAGACCGCCCTCGGCGCTGAGGAATCGGTTCCGTGGCAGCATTGCGACAGCACTCTGGAGGCGGTCGCATCCCTGAAGGCTGCCGGTTACACCGTCGTTTCCGTCGAACAGACGGAGAAATCAATAAAGTTAACAACCAGCGGTGTCGGGCGGAGCGAGGCGGTCGAAGGGGGTAGCACCCCGGACCGCCGCAAATACGCCTTTATATTCGGAAACGAAGTCGAAGGCGTACAACAGAGTGTTGTAGACGCCTCCGACTTCTGTCTGGAAATCCCCCAGCACGGCACCAAGCATTCACTTAACGTAGCCGTGACCGTGGGAATAGTACTCTTCGCGCTTACTTCTCCTGCTCGATAGCAGCCTGCGCCGCAGCGAGCCTTGCGATAGGCACGCGGAACGGAGAGCAGCTCACGTAATCGAGACCGATCTTGTTGAAGAACCTGACCGACTCGGGATCGCCGCCGTGCTCGCCGCAGACGCCGCACTTGAGGTCGGGCCTCTTGCTGCGTCCGTTCTGCACGCCGTATTCCACGAGCTTGCCCACGCCCTTGACGTCGATGGTCTGGAACGGGTCGCTGTCGAGGATCTTGCTGCCGAGATAGTCGCCCATGAAGGTGCCGACGTCGTCGCGGCTGAAGCCGAAGGTCATCTGGGTGAGGTCGTTGGTACCGAAGCTGAAGAACTCCGCGGTACGGGCCATGCGGTCGGCGGTAAGGGCCGCGCGCGGGATTTCAATCATGGTACCGAAGTGGTACTTGATGTCCATCGGATAGTGATGGTTCTCGACTTCGGCCTTGATGCGGTCGCAGATAGCCTTCTGGAAGTTGAGCTCGCGGGCGCTTACCGTAACCGGAATCATGATTTCCGGCATCGGGTGCATGCCTTCGCGGATCAGCTCGGCTGTAGCCTCGAAGATAGCCCTGTACTGGGTCTCGGCGATGAGCGGGAACGACACGTGCAGACGGACTCCGCGGTGACCCATCATCGGGTTGACCTCATGGAGCTGCTCGCCGCGCCTGTCGATTTCGGAGACACTGATGCCGAGCTCCTTGGCGAGTTCCTTTTTCTTTTCCTCACTCTTGGGCACGAATTCGTGCAGGGGCGGGTCGAGCAGACGGAACGTGACCGGCTTGCCGTCCATGATGCGCAGAGTGCTCTTTACACTCGCCTTCACGAAAGGCAGAAGTTCGGCCAGGGCCTCGCGGCGCTCATCTTCCGTGCTCGAAAGAATCATCTTGCGAAGTTTCATCAGGGGCACTTCACTGTTGCGGCCGTAGAACATATGCTCGATACGGAACAGTCCGATACCCTCGGCGCCGAACGAGAGGGCCTTCTTGGTGTCCTCGGGAGTATCGGCGTTGGTGCGGATGCCGAGCCTGCGGTATTTGTCCACGATGCTCATGAAACGGATGAAGAGCGGATTCTCGCTGGCATCCATGGTGTTGATCTTCTCGCCGTAAACCTGGCCCTTGGAGCCGTTGAGCGAGATATAGTCGCCTTCCTTGAAGACTTTGTCGCAACCGGCGAAACGAACGGTCTTGGCTTCGAAGTCGATCTTCATGCCTTCGCAGCCGACGATGCAGCACTTGCCCCAGCCGCGGGCCACGAGAGCCGCATGGCTGGTCATGCCGCCGCGCTGGGTAAGGATACCGGCCGAAGCGCGCATGCCTTCGATGTCTTCGGGAGAGGTCTCCTCGCGGAGGAGGATGGTGTTCTTCTTGGATGCAGCCGCAGCCATGGCGTCGGCGGGAGTGAAGACGATGGTGCCGACAGCTCCGCCCGGGGAAGCGGGCAGACCGCGTGCGATGACCGTTGCGCCCTTTTCGGAGGCGGGGTCGAGCACGGGATGGAGGATTTCGTCAAGCTGGGAGGGAGATACGCGGAGCACGGCGGTGCGCTCGTCTATCATACCCTCGTCGAGCATGTCGATGGCCATCTGGAGGGCGGCAAGACCGGTGCGCTTGCCGATACGGCACTGGAGCATCCAGAGCGTGCCTTCCTGGATCGTGAATTCGATATCCTGCATGTCATGGAAGTGGGCTTCCAGTTTCATGCGGATGGCGTCGAGTTCCTTATAAACCTCCGGCATTGCGGCCTCGAGGCTCTTGAGATTCCTGTTGTGGTCGTTCTTGGTGGCCTCGTTCAGGGGGTTCGGGGTGCGGATACCCGCGACGACGTCCTCGCCCTGGGCGTTGATGAGCCATTCTCCGTAGAACTTGTTGTCGCCGGTGGCGGGGTTGCGCGAGAAGGCCACGCCGGTGGCGGAAGTCTCGCCCATGTTGCCGAACACCATGCTCTGGACGTTCACTGCGGTGCCCCAGTCATCGGGAATCTTCTCGATGCGCCTGTAGGCGATTGCGCGCTTGCCGTTCCAGCTCTTGAACACGCCGCCGATGGAGCCCCATAGCTGGGCTTCGGCCGTGTCGGGGAATTCTACGCCGAGGACCTTCTTGATGCGGACCTTGAACTTTTCGGCAAGGTCGCGGAGTTCTTCGGCGGTGATGTCGGTATCGGAGGCATAGCCCTTGGCTTCCTTGAGCTCTTCCATCATGCGGTCGAGCTGCTGGCGGATGCCCTGGCCGTCTTCGGGCTCGATGCCCTCGGCCTTCTCCATGACGACGTCGGAGTACATCATGATGAGGCGCCTGTATGCGTCGTATACGAAACGGGGATTGCCCGTCTTTTCAATCATTCCGGGGATGGTGGCGGAGCAGAGGCCGATGTTCAGGATGGTGTCCATCATGCCGGGCATGGAGCTGCGGGCTCCGGAACGGCAGCTGACGAGCAGCGGATCCTTCGGGTCGCCGAATTTCTTGCCCATTATCTTTTCGGTTGCGGCAAGGGCCTCGGCCACATCGCGCTTCAGTTCTTCGGAGTAGCCTCCACCGAGCTGATAATACTCGGTGCAGCACTCTGTGGTAATGGTAAAACCGGCGGGCACCGGAAGGCCGAGCTTGCTCATTTCGGCCAGGTTGGCTCCCTTTCCGCCAAGGAGCTCACGCATGGAAGCGTCGCCTTCGGCATTCTTTCCGCCGAAGCGATACACGCGTTTCTTGAGATCTGACATAATCTGTGTTTATATTATTATTAGTTGAATTTCCAGCCTGCTAAGATAAGAAAAAATAGTATTTATAACAACTTCGCGGCCAAATCGGAAAGCTCGCTCCTCTCGCCCTTGCGGAGGAAAACGTGCTGGAACAACTTCTGTCCGGACATCTTTTCGCCCAGATGCGACAGGCCGTTGGACCATTGGTCGAGGTAGGGCTGGTCTATCTGGAAGATATCGCCGGTGCAGACTATTTTGGTGCCTTCACCCGCACGGGTGATTATGGTCTTGATTTCCAGGGGCGTGAGGTTCTGGGCCTCGTCGATGATAAAATAGCAGCGCCCCAGGCTGCGGCCGCGGATGTAGGCCAGCGGCTCGATGACGAGTTTCTCGTCGTTGAGGAGACCTTCAATCTTCTGGGCCTCGCGGGAAGACGGCTTGAACTGGCCCTTGATGACGTTCAGATTGTCCATCAGGGGCTGAAGGAAGGGGGCCATCTTGCTCTTCTGGTCGCCGGGAAGGAAACCTATGTCCTGATTGCCGAGGATGACGGTGGGGCGCGAAATGATGATCTGGTCGTAATCGTGCTCCTGCTCAAGTGCGGCGGCCAGAGCCAGGAGAGTCTTGCCGGTACCGGCCCCGCCTGTGAGGGACACCAGCTCCACCTTCGGGTTCAGGAGGGCGTCCAGGGCCATCTTCTGCTCGTCGTTGCGGGGACGTATTCCATATGCTTCACGAGCCTTTACCAGCACTATCCGGCCCCGGTCGGAGTCGTAGCGGGCGCATACCGGCTCCGCTTTCTGCCCCTCCCAGAAGAACTTGAACAGCTGGTTGGGTGCCGGTTCCTTTTCGACCGCTCGATTCCATTCAATGGCATTTTCGGGCCCGTAGCACAGGGTCTGCAGGACATCGCCGCCCAGAGTATAGGTCTGCACTTCCCTGCTGGCCATCTCTATCCTTTCCTCCTCGATACGGTCGGTCAGATAGTCCTGGACCTCCATCCCCACGGCCTTGGCCTTCATGCGGAGATTAACGTCCTTGGTAACCAGCGCGACGAAGGTTCCGGGATTGTTGTCCCTCACCCACATCGCCGTGGAGAGTATGCGGTGGTCCTGGATGTCGTCCTTGAACAAATCGGTGAGTTCGGGCTTGAAAGGATGGTTCGGCTCCACTTTTATGTAGCCCTTGTCCTTTCCGAGCGACACTCCCCTGCCTGCGAAACTCCTGTTCCGGGTGAGTTTGTCGAGGTCGCGCATGAAATGCCTGGCATTAAAAGAAAGGGTGTCGTTGCCTTTCTTGAATTTGTCCACCTCTTCTATTACCGCCACCGGAATCACCAGGTTGTTGTCCTGGAAGTGATGGATGGCATTGTGATCGTGAAGGATCACGTTGGTGTCAAGGACGAATATCTTCGGTTTTCCCATAATCTAGTCTTCCCCCTCCCCGTTCTGATTTCTCAGGAGCGAATCCAGAATGCTCTGGATGCCGCTTTTTTCAGATTCGAGCACCTTCACTCCGCCTCCGGGGACGGGATGTCCGAGAGGATAGAAGGCGACGTCCTGCAGCAGCAGTTCGGCGTCGATATAGTCGAAGTCGATGTCCCTTATCTGGACCAGCGCGCCCGGGACTTCGGCGAACAGCAGCCGCACCGGGTCTTCGCCTCCGGTGGCGCGGCGCAGGTCGGAAATGTCGATGCACGCCCCCGTTTTGGAGGTGGTCATGCCCTTGACGGCGGCGATCAGCCCTCCGTCGGCCACGGTGGCTGCGGAAAGCACGATCCCGTCTTCCACCAGTTCCCTGACAACCTCGTAGCAGTCGATGAAATAGTCGGGATCGTTCACCTGCGGAGCCACGGCGGGACTGTCTTTCAGCGCCTGTGCCAGAAGGGATCCGCCCAGGCGGTAAAGGGATGTGTCGAAGGGAATATAGACTATCCAGCTCTTGGGATCGGGATTGAGGACGGACGGAAGGGATGCCGCCCCGAGCTTGGGCTTTTCGCTGCCATAAGGAAGCTCGACGAGGCTGTCTTCATCTATGCCGGGACGCAGATCTGCGGTGAAAGCCACATCCAGCCTGCCCTTTTCCTCGGAATAATAGCGCATTTGCATGTCGAGCGAATCGAGGAATTCGCCCGCAGACTGGACGGAACTGTACAGGCCTGCCATATTGCCTATCTCGGAATCGTTCCAGGTCCATACCGCGTCGAGGCAGAGGTCCCCGATGCCGAAATGGCCCATGCGCCAGAGGCAGTCGAGGAGGGCCTTTTCGATACGGGAACGGGTGTACTGGGCGGCAAAGACGGGAGAGGGCTTGCGCGTAACCCTCATGACTGCGGAAAGATACCTGTCAATCATGGAAGGGTCGCTCTCGACGGTGGAAAGCGCGGGGCCGGGGCTTTCGTCCACGATCCTGCCTGCAACGGCTCCTCCGGTGAGTTCCGGACCCGCTCCGAAAGGACCTCTCACGCTGTCCAGGATCTGGGCCGGAGTGAGTTCCTGCTGCACACCGTCGATGATGTACCGGGAATGTAATGCAGATAATATTTCCGTCATCTTTCTATGCGAAGTCCTCAAAAATAGTTATTTTTGAAATCAGATGCAAATGAAGTACGATGAAAAAAGCTATGACGCGCTCCTGGAGAGGATTTTTCTGATCTCTCCTTCAGTCCAGAACGTGGGCTTCGCCCCCGATGCCTACAAGCCCGGGCTTGAAGGGATGCGCGCCTTCAGCAGGAAACTGGGTGATCCGTGGAAACGGTTCAGGTGCATTCATGTGGC